>JAJDVB010000066.1 GCA_022826345.1 Alphaproteobacteria bacterium | reverse complement strand
GACGGTGAGACTCGATCACCACAGTCTATGGAGGTTGTCCCGTCCATCACCACAACATATTGAGATAATGAGTCAATTTGGAGCGCGTTTGGTATCAGTATCTTGGCCATCTCGACGATGGCGGTCCCGGCTGCGGCAACGGCGGCCGACGAGGTCGAGGTGCTTCATTGGTGGACGTCGGGCGGCGAGGCCGCTGCGGTATCCGTTCTCAAGGAAAAGCTGGAGGCGCAAGGAGTCGTCTGGAATGACATGCCCGTTGCCGGCGGTGGCGGCGAGGCGGCCATGACGGCCGTGCGTGCGCGGGTCACGGCGGGTAATCCGCCGACCGCCGTGCAGATGCTCGGCTACGACATTCTCGAGTGGGCCGAGCAGGGAGCCCTCGGAAACCTGAACGAGGTCGCCGAAAGCGAAAACTGGACAGCTCTCATTCCGGAGGCGCTTCAATTCTTCGCGACCCATGACGGCAAGTGGGTTTCGGCGCCGGTCAACGTGCACTCCACCAACTGGGTCTGGGCGTCGAAGCGCGTGTTCGACGCGATCGGCCAGACTGAACCGCCGGAGACCTGGGACGAGTTCATCGCGGTCGCCCAGAAGGCGAAGGACGCAGGCTTCGTCGGTGTCGCCTATGGCGGTCAGCACTGGCAGGACATCACCACGTTCGATTCCGTCGCCCTCTCGGCGGGAGGCTTGGATTGGTACAAGAAGGTTTTCATCGACCTTGACGAAGACGCGATCCGCTCCGATACGATGTTGAAGGCGTTGGGGCGGATGGGACAGCTTCGCGAGCTCGTGGACGAGAACTTCTCGGGTCGTGACTGGAACTTGGCGACGGCCATGGTCATCAACGACGAGGCCGCTTTCCAGATCATGGGCGACTGGGCCAAGGGCGAGTTCATCAACGCGGGCAAGGTGCCGGGAACCGACTTCCTGTGCTTCCGCGTGCCCGGCACCCAGGGCCACGTGACCTTCAACGCCGACCAGTTCGCGATGTTCGACGTCGGCGAGGAGCGCCAGTCGGCGCAGGCCAAGATGGCATCGGCCATCCTGGATCCAGAGTTCCAGGTGGCCTTCAATATCGTCAAGGGCTCCGTGCCGGCCAGAATAGACGTCACCGACGAGGCGTTCGACGACTGCGGCAAAAAGGGCATTGCCCATCTCAAGGAGGCAAACGCAAACGGCACTCTCGTGGGTTCGCAAGGACTGAGCCATACCAACAGGGCTGCCGTGAAGAACGCGTTTACCGACGCGGTCACCGCTTACTTCAACGGCGAGTTGGACGCAGAAGAGGCCGTCGAAGAAATGGCGGAAGGGGTGGCGCTAGCCAAGCTGTAGTCAGGGCCACCGGGCCGGTCGCTCGCGCCGCAATCCCTTGCGGTGCGGGCGGCTTGCCCGCTTTTCCGACCGCTGCGGGGCGGCATCCGCCCTTGACGTCACCCGCAGCGCCCACAATGCTTGCACCTTCCGCGGGCGAAGGGGCTGCCGGCTGAGATGCGTGTTCGCTCAACCCTGAAAGCCCGTCTGCCCCAGATCGTTCTGTCGCCCGGCGTCCTGCTGGTCATCACCGGGGTTTACGGCTTCATCGCCTTCACCCTGGTCATCTCGTTTACCGATTCCAAGATCCTGCCCAGCTACGGCGGCGTCGGCTTCCGCAACTACGAAGCGCTCTTCTCGCTGCGGGCGTGGGACATCGCCCTCGTCAACCTCGTGCTCTTCAGTGCCCTTTACATCGTTGTCTGTTGCGCGCTCGGGCTGCTCCTGGCCATCCTGATCGATCAGAAAATTCGGGCGGAGGGTACCTTTCGCTCGATCTATCTGTATCCGATGGCGCTCTCCTTCATCGTGACAGGCACGGCATGGAAATGGTTTCTCGACCCCGGCGTCGGCCTGGAAAGCGTCATGCATGCTGCCGGTTGGGCGAACTTCAGCTTCGACTGGATCAAGAACCGCGATTTCGCGATCTACACCATCGCGATCGCCGCAATCTGGCAGACGACCGGCTTCGTGATGGCCATGTTCCTTGCCGGACTGCGCGGAATCGATACTGAGATACTTAAGGCCGCGCGAGTCGACGGGGCTTCCAAGCTCCAGCTCTACGCGCGCATCATTATTCCTCAGCTCGGCTATACGTTCATCAGTGTCCTGGTGATTCTGGTTTACATGTCCATTCGCACCTACGACCTTATTGTCGTCATGACGAGCGGTGGCCCCGGCCGCTCCTCCTGGTTGCCGTCGGTCTTCATGTATCAGTACACCTTCACGCGCAACCAGATGGCAATCGGTGCTTCGAGCGCCATCATCATGCTGGCGCTCATCGCAGTTTTCGTGGTGCCCTACATCTATTGGGAGTTGCGCGGGGGCAAGAAATGAGTCGCAGAAGACGCTCTCCCGAAGAGCGTATTCTTCGTGCGTTTCTCTATTTCACGTTGATCGTGTTCGCGATTCTGTTTCTTCTTCCGATGTATGTCATGCTGGTGAACTCGGTCAAGCCGCTGGCCGAGATTCAGGCGGGCGGAATGATGAGCCTGCCGCATGAGTGGATCGTCGAGCCTTGGGTGAAGGCCTGGTCCACCGCGCGGGTCGGCGTCGACCCCACCGGACTGCGCCCCTACTTCCTCAATACCATTCTCATGGTGGTTCCCGCCGTCGTGATTTCGACGATGCTCGGTGCCATCAACGGGTACGTGCTGACCAAGTGGACCTTTCGCGGGCACAAGCTGGTGTTTCTCGCGCTTCTGGGCGCCGTGTTCATTCCGTACCAGATCGTGCTCATTCCCATGGCGCGCGTGCTCGGTGTTCTCCATTTGGCCGGCACCATTCCGGGTCTTGTCCTCGTGCACACGATTTATGGCCTGGGATTCACCACACTCTTCTTCCGCAACTACTACATCGCCTTTCCCGACGAACTGGTGAAGGCCGCCAAGGTAGACGGGGCAGGCCTCTTCAGAATTTTCTTTCGGATCATGTTGCCGGCGTCGGGCCCAATCATCATCGTCTCCGTAATCTGGCAATTCACGAACATCTGGAACGATTTCCTGTTCGGCGTCTCTTTCGCCGATTTCGACAGCTATCCGATGACGGTAGCTCTCAACAACCTCGTCAACACCTCGACCGGCGTGAAGGAATACAATGTTCACTTTGCCGGCGCATTCATCGCCGCCATTCCCACCCTGCTCATCTACATCTTTGCCGGTCGCTTCTTTGTGCGCGGCTTGATGAGCGGCTCGGTAAAGGGATAGGCACCGTGCGAATGCCTTCTGCCGGTAGCCGGAGCCCCTAGGACGACGTCATGGGCAGTCTCAGCATCAAGCAAGTCGGCAAGACCTTCGACGGCACCGTTCGCGTTCTCGAAGACATCAACATCGAGGTCGAGGACGGCGAGTTTCTGGTCCTGGTCGGGCCGTCTGGGTGCGGAAAGTCGACCCTACTCAACATGATCGCAGGGCTTGAGGACATCACCGAAGGCACGATCGAGATCGACGACAAGGTGATGAACGACCTGGAGCCGGCGGACCGGGACATCGCCATGGTCTTCCAGTCCTATGCGCTCTACCCGACGATGACGGTCGCCGGGAACATCAGCTTCGGTCTCGAGATGCGGGGCGTACGCAGGGCCGAGCGCCGGAAGGCTGTCGAACGCGTCGCTGAGCTCCTGGAGATCGGTCACCTGCTCGGCCGCAAGCCGAGTCAGCTCTCTGGTGGCCAGCGCCAACGGGTGGCGATGGGCCGGGCGCTCGTGCGCGACCCGAAGGTCTTCCTGTTCGATGAGCCGCTTTCCAATCTGGACGCCAAGCTTCGCGTTCAGATGCGGAGCGAGATCAAGCGCATTCACAAGAGAACAGGGACCACGTTCGTCTACGTGACTCACGATCAGATCGAGGCGATGACCATGGCCACACAGATCTGCGTGCTCGAGAGCGGAATCATTCAGCAGCAAGGCACCCCGTACGAAATCTATTCGAACCCGGCGAACGTATTCGTCGCCGGCTTCATGGGCTCGCCACCCATGAACTTGATCCCTGCGACGCTTGACCAAGGGGCCGACGGCGGCTGGGAGTTGGCCGTGACGCGAGAGAATGAGCAGCCTCTAAAGCTGACCTGTGGTCTGCGTGTCGACCCGGCGTTGAACGGCCGTCGCGTCATCCTGGGCATTCGACCGGAGCATATTGTCGAAGAGCAGCCCAGGGAGACCGATGAAGGACTGTTTGTTGCCGCCGACTGCGTTCTGGACCTGATCGAGCCAACCGGCGCAGACACGCTGGGGGTTCTCCAATTGGGTGAGAGAGAGACCGTCAGCCGCCTGAGACCCAATACATCCGCCTCTCAGATGGAGCCCACCCGCCTCTACTTCAACATGGCGCATGCCTGCCTGTTCGACGTAGACAGCGGTGAGCGCGTGGACGGGCCGACGGACGCATAGGACCTGAGCGAGCCACGGCGAAACCGTGAGCGACACTCCGGACTTCGTCATTGTCGGCTCCGGTATCGGCGGTGCGACGACGGCCTTCGGCCTCGCGCCGACCGGTGCCGAAATCGTGATTCTGGAACGGGGTGAACGGCTAAGGGATACGCCGGAGACGCGCGATCTCGCCGCGATCTTCAGACGAGGTGTGTTTCGTCCTGATGAGACCTGGCTCGATGGCGACGGCAAGCCGTTCAATCCGGGCAACTACTACTATGTGGGCGGCAACTCCAAGTTCTTCGGCGCGGTCATGTACCGCTTACGCGCCGAGGATTTCGAAGCGCACGACCACCTGGAGGGGACCACGGTGTCGTGGCCCTTCGGCTACGACGAGCTCGAGCCGTGGTATTGCCAGGCCGAGAAACTGTTCAGCGTGCGCGGCCAACTTGGCGACGACCCGACCGAGCCGTACCACTCCGAGGACTATCCCTTTCCACCCGTCCCTCACGAACCTCAAGTCGAGGATGCGGCCGAGCGTCTTCGTCGCCAGGGTCTGCATCCCACACCGCTGCCGCTATCGGTCGACGTCGAGGCGTGGCTCAGGCGGGCCCCCACGCCGTGGGACGCCGTGCCGGACACGTTCAGCGGGAAGATCGACGCGGAAACCGGGCCGCTTGCGAGAGCTTTGGAGTTCCCGAACGTGCGCCTCGTAACAGGGGCCAAGGTCGAGCGACTGGAGGTCGATCCGCGTGGCAGGGACGTCACCGCCGTCGTCTATCGCCGCAACAACACTGAGCACCGCATCTGCCCCAAGACAACGATTCTCGCGGCAGGCGCCGTCAACTCGGCGGTCGTTCTCCTGCGCTCAGATCGCCGCAAGGGCACGGGCGGAGTCGGCAACACCTCCGGCCTGGTCGGGCGATACTTCATGAACCACAACGCGACGGCGCTGATCGCTGTTGACGTGCGCAAGAGCTACGACACAGTCCACGCCAAGACGCTGGCAATCAACGACTTCTACTTCGCCGATGATGAGGCCAGTGTACCCCTGGGCAATGTTCAGCTCCTTGGCAAGGTCTCCGCGCCCATCCTTTCGGCTAATCTTCTATTCTGGTCCCCCGAGTTCGCGCTCCGGCCGATTTGCCGACGAGCGCTCGATTGGTACCTCATGAGCGAGGACCTGCCGTCGGCAGAGAGCCGTGTCTATCTGGACGGTGGGCGCATAGTCCTCAACTGGCAGCCGACCAACCTGAAGGCCCACGGGCTCCTGGTCGATCGCATGCGAAGCATCTTTCGCCGAGCGGGCTATCAGCTCATTTTCACCAAACCCTTCGGCAGAGGCGAACCGTCGCATCAGTGCGGCACGAATCGAATGGGAACCGACCCAGCGACGGCAGTACTCGATCCCTTCTGCAGAAGCTACGACCACCCGAACCTGTACGTCGTTGACGCGAGCTTCCTGCCGAGTTCGGCTGCCGTGAACCCGTCGCTCACAATCGCTGCTCAAGCGCTGCGCGTTGCAAACCACTTGTCCGCTGATTGATGGCAGTTCGAACAAACACAGACTTCCGTTACCGGCGGTGCAGGAAAACAGCGAGGTGGCCGGGTGACAAAGGCGCGGCTTCGCGAATTGCGCTACCTCTGGCTCTCTTGTATACGGCGTAGGCCGCAGGCTACGGGACATGCCTATGAGGAACCCTCTCGATGAGCCCCTATCCGCACTCACTCCCTGTGGAGGTCACCGGCTTTTCCTACTGCGACGATGTCCACCTGACCCGCAGCATAGATGCAGTGCGCGGCCGCAAGGGCGAGGACGCCTATTACGTCCTCGGTAGATCCTATTGGTGCACAGTCACCATGATAATCGGCGGGAAAAAAGCCATCCATCCCATCCTCGTGCCCCGAGGCTTTCTGACTGATCTCTCCACCGCGCCTCGCCTCGCGCGGGCGCTCGTCAGCCGCGTCGGACCCCCATCTCGAAGCCAGCGTGGTCCACGACTGGCTCTACGTCGCCTGGCAGCACGAGGGTATCAAGCCCACCGACGAAATCCGTCTCTTCGCCGATGACGTGTTCCTCGCCGCCATGAAGGCAGCCAAGGTCAAGAGCTGGAGGCATTGGCTGATATACCGAGCATGCCGCTGTGAGGGGGAGCGTATGTTCTACGAGGACGAGGACCGCCTCTTCGTCGAGAACTCGCCCGCAACGCAAACCGGCGAAGTTCTCGCTCAGAAGCATTCGTGCTAGCCGCCGGCTCGCTCACTTTTTGGCAACCAGAGGGTGAGGAAATCCTCTTCGGACACGGGGTGATGCAGCGGAAGCGGATTCGCTGGTAGACGCAGGGGCGATGCAGAGAATCTACGGCGCCTGGACGGCGGCGCGCGACGACTGCGTAGAGGTGCGGGTGCCTCGAAGGTGCCGAGGGCGTCGGTGCGCAGTCGGAAGTGCGGCGCAGCAGCGTGTAATCTGCTCGAAATGGCTGTGGAGTTCCGGCTGGTCATGGTGAGCAGGATGTGGGGCTGATTGAGGAACAGGACGAAAAGGTGCTTGGATACAATAGGTTATAGAAACTGTCGACTTCCACCGTGTCGGCCCACCCACGGGACGAAGCCTGCCACGAAGTGCCGAGGAGTGAGAATTCCGGCTCCCACCGTGCCGGCACGCCCACGGGGCGATGCCTACCGTGAAGTGCCGAGAGTGAAAGTCCTGATTTCCACTCTGATTCCCATCGTGCCGGCGCGCCCATGCTTGGCCCCAGGGAGCTGACCAAGACACCCCATTCGCCGCGAATTTCAACTACATTTTTGAATTACAATAGACAATTACGACCTCTGACAATTTGTTTCCCTCATTTGTTGGGCGATCGTTTTGGGTGTGTCAGCTATCGGCCGCACTGCTTGGCGCAGTTTCCCTGCAAGGCTTCGTCACGACATCAAGTGCATTGCGTGCCATGAGGCCTACCAAAGTCTCTTGCTCGCCTCCGCCCTGCTACCTGTGTGCTACTCGATTTGCCGCTTCGCTTGGGTGAGACGGTGATGACGGAGCGAAGAGTGCTGAACAAGCGGTCGCTGGCGGTGACGGACGGCTAGGTGAGGCGCCGAGCCGGTGCTTCTGTTGACAGTCCGGGAAGCGAGGTCCTACTTTCCGGGCCAACGTCCTTCGCTTTTCCGGCGCGCGGGGCGCGACGGCGGGCATGGGGCCACCTTAGCCAAAGGGAGAGGTGACAGATGAGAGTGGACGTCTTCAATCGGATCATGGCTGCCCAGACGACCAGGCGCAGGATGCTGAAGGGCATGGCCGGCGCCGGCGCGATGGCAGCGGTCGCGGGAAGCGGGGTCGGCGGCTTTGCGCGCTCGTCCTCGGCGCAGGACAACGTCCGGGCCGAGATCCTTCAGATTCCGGGCGTGGGCGTCGGCTCTCCCATGGATTCCGACTGGCAGAAGGTGGGCGCGCTCTGCCTCGGGCCGGCCAAGGCCAATGTTTCCGAGGGCGAGTTCGCGGGTGTTGAGCTGACCTTCCTCGGCCTCAACAACCAGAACCTGCACAACTTCCTCTTCCGCGGCTTCCTCAAGCCGTGGGAGGCCTACACCGGCGCCACGATCAACTGGATCGACCTGGCGCAGGCCGACTACAACGCGCGGCTGCAGCAGTCGATCGCCACCGGCACGGTCGATTTCGACATCATCGAGATGGGCGCCCCCTTCGAGGGAGACGTCTGCGGCAAGGGCCTCGCCTCGGTCATGCCCGAGTGGGTCATGAACCAGATCGACATGGACGACTACGTCGGCTACCTCAAGGCGCCGGTCGGCACCTGGGACGGCAAGACCTACCGCATCTCGATCGACGGCGACTGCCACAACTTCAACTATCGCACCGACTACTTCGAGGACGAGGACCTCGCGGCGGCCTGGGAGGCCGAAGGCCACGAGGGCCCGTGGGAGGTGCCGACCACCTGGCAGAAGGTGCAAGAGGTCACCAAGTTCCTTAAGGGCAAGAAGGTGGGGGGCTTCGATGCCTACGGCTACCTCGACCCGCTGAAGGGCTGGGGCGGCTTCGCCTTCTACTTCCTCGGCTCGCGGGCAACCGCCTACGCCAAGCACCCGGACGATCCGGCGTGGCTGTTCGATGCCGATACCATGAAGCCGCGCGTCAACAACCCCGCCTGGGTGCGCGCGATTCAGGACGTGCTGGATACGCTCGACGCCCAGCCGCCGGACCAGATCAACGCTGATCCGGGCACCACGGGCTTCCAGCAGTTCCTCGCCGGCACCGGTTCGATGCTGAGCTGGTGGGGCGACATCGGCTCCAACGCCAAGACCTCCGACAGCTCGGTGGTCGGCGAGACTGTCGGCTTCTCGATCCTCCCCGGCTCGGACGACGTGTACAACGCGGCGACCGGCGCGTGGGAGACACCGGCGTCGGGCCCGAACTTCTCGCCCAACATGGCTTACATCGGCTGGGGCGTTTACGTCATGGCCCGCGTGGACAGCGACCCGGTCAAGCAGAAGGCAGCCTGGTCCGCCGCCGCGCATCTTGGCGGCAAGGATCTCTCGCTCTGGTGCGCCGCCTATCCGTCGGGCTTCCAGCCCTACCGGAACTCCCACTTCAACATTCCCGAGTGGGTGGGTGCGGGCTACGACGAGGCCTTCATCGCGGACTACCTCGCGTCGGAGGCGGACTCATACAACCATCCCAACGCGGCGATCGAGCCGCGCATTCCCGGCATCTTCCAGTACTACTCTGTCGCCGAGGACGAGCTGGCGAGGATCTACGCCGGCGAGTACGGCGCCCAGGAAGGCGCGGACCGCATCGCGGCCGCGTGGGAGAAGATCACCGATCAGATCGGGCGCGACAGCCAGATCGCTCTCTACAGGGCGTCGCTGGGCCTCTGATAGCCCGGCGTTCTCGCTCGTGTCATTGGGATTGGCGGCCGTGAGGCCGCCAATCCTGCTTTGGCGGGCAGCGTCTTGAGCACCCCGGCGCAACTCGAGGGCAACCAGCTCTACGTCGTCACCTCCGATCACATGTCGCGCGGCCGCATAGTGGCCGGGCGTGCGCTGATGTGGGGAGCCGCGCTCATCCTTCTCCTCATGGCGGTGATCCAGGGCCTCCGTGAGAACGAAAGCATATCCTTCGGCTTCGAGACCTGGCGCCCGGTGCTCTATGCCTACGCGTTCTGGGCAGTCTCGCTCTGCATCGGACAGGTTCTGACCCGCGGCGAGCAGGGCAAGCGCGCGCTTTTCGTTCTGCCCGGCGTGCTGTTCGTCGTCTCGATGGTGATCTTCCCGATCCTGTTCGGGATCTACATCTCGCTCACCGACTGGAACCTCTCTTCGCTCACCGGGCGGAAGTTCAACGGCGTCGACAATTTCGTACAGATGGCGGGCGATCCGTTCTACTGGAACGCCCTCAAGAACATGGTCTACTACGTGCTCGCGATCAGTGTGGAGTATGCGATCGCGTTCGGCTTGGCCCTCCTCCTCAACGCCCAGATCCGGGCGCGGAAGTTCTTCCGCGTGGCCTTCCTCCTTCCCCTCATGCTCTCGCCGGTGGCGGTGAGCTGGATGGTGGGGAAGTCCATGATGGAGATCCGCTTCGGCCCGCTCGCGAACCTGGGCCGGTTCCTGGGCTGGGAGACGCCGTCGTTCTTCGGGACAGCCGAGGTCGCACGGCTCACCATGATGGTGATGGACGCGTGGACCTTCATTCCCTTCATGATGATCATGCTGCTGGCTGGCCTTCAGGCGCTGCCCAAGGACGTGGTGGAGGCCGCCAAGGTCGACGGCGCCTCGCGCTGGACCACCTTCTGGCACGTGACCTTCCCGCTGATGCTGCCGGTCAGTATCACGGCAATCCTCATCCGCATCATCTTCAAGCTGAAGCTCGCGGACATCATCATCAACGTCACCGCAGGCGGCCCCGGCGGCGCCACGGACACGGTCACGAGTTTCATCTTCCGCGAATACCGTGACCGCTCCAACGTCGGCTACGGCACGCTGCTAGCCATGGTCTACCTGGTGCTCATCATCGTCTTCATCACCCTGCTGCTGAAGCTGGTGAGGCGCTGGATGCGGCAGTCCTACTAGGCGGGGCGATGAGCACCGAGACCGTCCAGATATTCAAGGATGCCGCGCCGGACCTGAAGTTTCGGGCCAAGTGGTATACGCGGCGCGTGCTCATCTACGGCACGCTGCTCTTCTGGACCGTGATCTGCCTCTTCCCGATCTATTGGACCGCGACGACCTCGTTCAAGATCGCGCCGGACGTGATGCAGGGCCACCTCATCCCGTGGGCCGACTTCGATCCGGCATGGCGCGGCTGGCGCTCGCTCGGGCTCTCGCCGCAGACGATCTTCGAGACCTCAACGGTGCGCGAGGAGTTTCTCAAGCGCTTCACCAACAGCGTGATCACCTCGCTTTCGGCCTCGGCGCTCGCGGTCGTGCTGGGATCGATGGCAGCCTATGGCCTCAGCCGCTTCACCTACCGTCTCAAGTTCATCAAGAACCGCGATATTTCGTTCTTCTTCCTCAGCCAGCTGATCCTGCCGCCGGTGGTGCTCGCGCTGCCGTTCCTGGTGCTCTACAAGGAGCTCGCGCTGCTGGACAGTCACATCGGGCTGATCCTGCTTTACACGCTCATGGTCCTGCCCATCGTCATCTGGATCATGCGCGACCAGTTCAGCGCCATCCCGGTCGAGTTGGAGGAGGCGGCGTTGGTCGATGGGCTATCGGTGTGGAAGGCGTTCCTCCAGATCGTGCTGCCTATCGCGCTGCCCGGGATGATCGCGGCGTTCATCCTCTCGCTGGTGCTGTGCTGGAACGAGTATTTCTTCGCCGCCCTGCTCACCAGCACCGACGCGAAGACGATACCGGTCATGGTGGCGAGCCAGACCGGCAGCCAGGGCATCAACTGGTGGTCGATGGCCGCGTTGTCCTTCGCCGCGATCCTGCCGCTGGTGATTATCGGAATCGTCCTCGAGCGCTTCATCATCAAGGGAATGGCGGCCGGAGCGGTGAAGTGACGACGGGCGGGTGGACAGGCCCCGCCGCCTCGGTTACCTCACCGGGGCCGGCAGGCGTAACGCGGGAGGCGACACGGCGCCATGGCTGAGGTCACCATTCGGCAGCTCCGAAAATCGTTCGGATCGGTCGAGGTCATCCGCGGCGTCGACATCGACATACCGGACGGCGAGTTCGTGGTGCTGGTGGGCCCCTCCGGCTGCGGCAAGTCGACGCTGCTGCGCATGATCGCGGGCCTCGAAGACGTGACCGCCGGCACGATCCGCATCGGCGAGCGCGTGGTCAACAACCTGCCGCCGGCGGAACGCGACATCGCCATGGTGTTTCAGAACTACGCGCTCTATCCGCACAAGACGGTTGCCGCCAACCTCGCCTTCTCGCTGAAGGTACGGAAGACCGACCGCGCGGTCGTGAAAGAGCGCGTGGACAGGGCAGCGGAAACGCTCGGCCTCACGCCCTACCTGCACCGCTACCCACGCCAGCTCTCGGGCGGCCAGCGCCAGCGCGTCGCCATGGGCCGCGCGATCGTGCGCGACCCCCAGGTCTTCCTGTTCGACGAGCCGCTCTCCAACCTCGACGCCAAGCTCCGCATCCAGATGCGCACGGAGATCAAGGAGCTGTACCAGCGCCTCGGCACCACCACCGTCTTCGTCACCCACGACCAGATCGAGGCAATGACGATGGCCGACAAGATCGTGGTCATGGAGGACGGCCTCGTCGAGCAGGTCGGCACGCCACTCGACCTGTTCGACGAACCCAAGAACGTGTTCGTGGCGACCTTCATTGGCTCGCCCGCCATGAACCTGATTCATGGCAGCATGCGCTGCGGCGGCACGCCCCATGTCGAAGCGAACGGGCATTCCCTCCCGCTCCGGCCGGAGAGCCAGGCCGAGGACGGGCAATCCGTCATCTACGGCGTCCGGCCCGAGCATCTCGACCTCGCCCAAGAGGACGATGGCTTTCCCGCGCGCGTCTCCGTGGTCGAGCCTACCGGATCGGAGACCCTGGTATTCCTGCGCTTCGGCGAGGCCGAGGTCGTGGCGCTGTTCCGGGACCGGCACTTCTTCAAGCCGGGGGAGACAGTGCACCTCCGCCCGCGCACCGACCAGACTCACCTCTTCGACAGCGCGACCAGCGTCCGTCTTTGACCCGAAATCCCGCAACGACCCGCCTGCCGATGCCGGGCGAGGACGAGGACGTGGGCCCGGAGCCGCCGCCCCGCTACGCGGCCCGGCTGAATTCCTTCAAGGTCGGCGCCGAGGCCTACTGGCCGGGCAAGAACCGGGTGACGACCGCCGACCTGCTGGAGCGGGCGGCGACGGTGGACGGTCTCAACGCCGCGGACCTCAACTACCCGGATCATTTCCAAGGCACGAGCCCGAAGGAGCTTGCCGCCGTTCTCGACCGGCTCGGCATCGGCCTGAACGGCCTCGCCATGCGCTACTACTCGGATTCCGACTTCCGGCTCGGCGCGCTCACCAATCCCGACCCGGCCCGGCGCCGGAAGGCCATCGACCTCACCCGGCGCGGCCTCGACGCCCTTGCCGAGATGGGCGGGACGCTGATGACGCTCTGGCTCGGCCAGGATGGCTTCGACTATCCCTTCCAGGCCGATTACGGGCGGATGTGGGACGACACCGTCGCGGCCGTCCGGGAGCTGGCCGGGCACAACCCTGCGATCGATATCGCGCTCGAATACAAGCCGGACGAGCCCCGCAGCTATTCGCTGATGCCGGACGCGGGCACGACCCTGCTGGCGATCCGGGAGGCGGGGGCGACGAACCTCGGAGTCACGCTCGACTTCGCGCACGTCCTCTACGCCGGCGAGATGCCGGCCCACACCGTCCACCTCGTCAACCGGCACTCCCGCCTGCTCGGCGTCCAGCTCAACGACGGCTACGGCAAGCGGGACGACGGCCTGATGGCGGGGTCGGTGCACCCCGTCCAGACCGTCGAGCTGCTGGTGGCGCTGCTGCGCTGCTGCTACGACCGGGCGATCTACTTCGACACCTTCCCCGATACCGGCGGGCTCGACCCGGTAGCCGAGTGCCGGGCCAACATCGAGACGATCGAACACCTGCGCACTGTTGCCGCGACGTTGGCCGAGGACGAACACCTGGCGCGGGCCATCGCCCGGCACGACGCGACGGCGAGCCAGCGGATCGTCGCCGCCGCGCTCTACGGAGCGCGCAGTTGAGTGGCGGGGTCGTCGTCGTCGGCTCTCTGCATCTGGACATCGTCGTCAACGCGCCGCGCCTGCCAGCCCCGGACGAGACCCTCATGGGCGAGACGGTCACGCTCGTTTGCGGCGGCAAGGGCGGCAACCAGGCGGTCGCCGCCAGCCGCCACGGCGCCCCGACCGCCATGTTGGGAAGGGTCGGCGGCGACGTGTTCGCGGCATCGCTCGTCGACAATCTCCGCGAGGCCGGTGTCGACACCTCTCTCATCCAGCGGGACGCGGCGGCCATGTCGGGCCTCAGCGTGGCCGTCGTCGGCGCGGACGGGGAATACGGCGCGGTGGTGGTCTCGGCCGCCAACCGCACGCTCTCCGCTGACGGCTTCGCGATGCCGGAAGGCGCCTGCGTCCTCGTCATGCAGAACGAGGTTCCCGAGGCGGTCAATCGAGCGGTCGCGGCCGAGGCCCGCAAGTGCGGCGCCACCGTCGTGTTGAACGCAGCGCCGATGCGCCCGACGGCACCGGAGACGATGCGGCTCGTGGACCTTCTCATCGTGAATCGCATTGAGGCGGAAGAGCTGCTCGGCGGCGTTCCGATCCTTAGTGCCGAAGATGCGCTGAACGCGGCGGAACGGGCAGGCGCCGGCCTCGCCGGGGAGTTGATCGTCACGCTGGGGAGCGACGGCCTCGTCCATCGCGACCGCCGGGGGCGGGTGCGGCACCATGCAGTCCGCCCGGTACCAGTGATTTCCGCGCACGGCGCCGGCGACGTGTTCGTGGGCGCGCTCTCAGCCCGCCTGGCCGCGTCCGCGGCGATGGAAGAGGCCATCGCCTACGCTCAGGATTCCGCCGCCCGCTTCGTGTCGACCCCTCTGGAGGAGCGTGGATTATCCTTCGCGGCCCGCGGCACGCCTGCCGATAGCCCTCAATCGCGGCTTAGCCGGATATAGACCGCCGCCGCCAGCAGGATCAGCACGCCCTTCACCACCATCTGGAACTCGATGGAGAGACCCAGGATGACTACTGTTGGATCGAAGAGTTTCGAAATAGTTGTCCTGTGAGGAGCGAACCGTGAAGAGATTCTGAATTGCGACCGTCGGCTGGCTCGCGGCCGCGATGACCTGGCAGACGGTCCGTGCCCAGGACGGCGAAGCCCTGGCGATTCTGATTCCCGGGGGCAGCACTTAAAGCAGGCCGATTTCTACCGCTTCGGCGGAGGCCCAGGCCATTTTCGACCAGGGTCTGCGCATGGTCTGGAGCTCTTACTGTCCTGAGTCCATAGCTTCATACCAGGAAGCTTCGCGCCACGCCCCGGACCATCCCATGCCATATTTCGGCCTGGCCCATGTCGCGGGACCGAATCCCAACAGCCGCCCTGCCGGTCTGGCGGACGATCCTCAGGGCGCCGGCCTCAAGGTCATCCGCAACGCGCTCGAGCGCATCGACAACGGCACCGAGCGGGAGCGGGAACTGATCAACGCGCTCTTCGTACTCTACGACAAGGACGCCATCGCGGATGACCGGGAACGGGACCAAGCCTATCTGAACACCATGCGCGAACTACACCACAAATATCTGGATGATGCGGACATCGCTTCCATGTTCGGCGAAGCATACAGGAATACCACAAGCTGGGATTACTGGGAGCCTGACGGCTCACGCATGGACGGCACCGCCGAAGCGCGTGCCGCGTTCGAAGCCGCCATGGCAGTTGAAGACCACCATCCTGGCGCAAATCATCTGTATATCCATCTGATGGAGGCTTCCAGCGAACCGGAACTGGCCATGCCGTCGGCCCAGAAGCTGGAAGGCATTGTGCCGATTTCGGGTCACATGGTGAATATGCCCGGTCACATCTATCCGGGTGTCGGTGAGTACGAAAAGGCCATCGACATGAACGAGCGTTCCCAGATCGTCGACCGGCAGTTCGCCGAAGTCTGGGGTGACATCAACTTTCCGATGATTGGCAACTATGCGCTGTCGCACAGATCTCATGTGCCACATGCGCTGGATTTCGTGCGCTACGGCAACATGCTGCAAGGCAACTATGCCGCCTCGTTCGAAGCCGCCCAGCGCGGTACGGCGAGTGTCGGCCGGGCTGTCGAAGCGGTGAATGGCGGCGAACAACGGGTCGTGCAGTCCTGGGTCGTGGATAAGGTCTTCGGCAAGTGGGCCCGCATCCTCGAAGGCGAACGAAACCATTCCGGCACGCCGTATCTCGACGGCATGTGGAGCTATGTGCGCGGCTGTGCTTGTGTGGCTGACGGTCAGTTCGTTATGGCCGAGGCCGAACTGGCCAACATTCAGGTGCAGGCCGAGGTCGACGGCGTCGACGATACCGGAGTCTGGCCCACGCCCGCCTCGCACATGCTGAAGCTGGCCGCTCATGCGCTGCAGGGCGAATTCGCCGAAGCCCAGGGCAATCTCGATGAAGCCATCGCTCATTGCCAGGCGGCGGTGGAAATGCAGGACGCCAACAATTACACCGAACCGCCCGACTGGTCCCAGTCCATGCGCCTTTATCTGGGCGCGGCGCTCCTCGACGCCGGACGTGCGGAAGACGTGGAAGCCGTCTATCGCAAGGATCTGGAATGGAACCAGCAGAATGGCTGGTCCACCTCCGGTCTGGCACAGGCGCTCGAAGCGCAGCGCAAGGTGCAGGACGCCATCATCGTGAAGCGGCAGTTCGATTCGCTCTGGCGCAATGCCGACATCGAACTCGAGCTCTCCCGGCTGTAATTGCCCCCCGCGCGCTCCGATATCGATGGGCGCGAGACCGATCATGAAGTCTGTAATGAGGGAGAAAACGTGGGTGACAACGTGCTCACTATGATGATTATGGCATGATAACCGGTAGTTAGAGACTTTTCCTCGCGGAGAGAGCGGCAACCGCGGCCGTCGCCACCGCTGACAGAGAAGTCTGAGTGATTGGGGGAATGCTCCGCTCAGGCGCGCGGGATCGATCCAGACCGCTTCCCCCAGCGATCCGGTTCGGTCTTGGCAAGCGTCCTCATGGCCGTAGCCGTCGGCGGACAGTCATCGATTCCAGGAGCACATGTCCGGGCCCCGTACTGTCGACGAATCCAACGAATTCTGCCGATCGGAGGCCGTCGGCCGCGGTGATCGCGCGACAGAGCCGGAGCGCGAACAAGACTGCCCTCCTGCGCTGGCCGTCCTTATGGACAGGGCATGCGCGAGGACGCGCGGCAGGAAAAGACGCGGAACGTCGACCAGATCGATACGCACACGACACGGCACCGGGGGCGAGCGATTTGGGTTCGACCGGCTGCTTCGGACATGGCGCCACTGACAGTGCTCCACTAACATCTGAACGGGGCCACCCCACGGGTCTCGCCCGCAGGCAGGAAGTTCAGATGTGAGGGCCGACTATGGCAGGCCGGTTGCAGCGAGCGATTGACTCCGACATCCAGTCCGGCCTCTATGACGGAGCGGCGACGATCGTTGCAGTCGGCGGCGAGATCGCGTTCAACGAAACGACCGGATACGCCGATCGCCCCAATGAAACGCCGCTCCGCAACGACAGCGTCTTCCCGGTATTCTCGATTTCGAAGGCGCTGACCGCCGTTACCCTGCTGCAACGCGTCGAGCGCGGGGAGGCCAGACTGGATACGCCAGTCTGCGAGGTGATTCCCGAGTTCGGCGTGAAGGGAAAGGCTCGCGCCACGCTCGGGCAGCTTCTCTGTCACACGGCCGGCGTGGCGCCCGGCTTTCCGGCCGTCCCCCCAGACAGACAGGGCGATCTCAAGGCCGTCGTTGCCGCCGTTTGCGACACGCCTGCGGTTTCGGTGCCGGGAGAGGAGGCAAGTTATTCGCAGATCATGGCGCACGCAGTGGCGGCAGAGTGTGTCCGGAGACTGGACGGAAATGGGCTTCGCTTTCGCGATATCGTGACGCGCGAAATTTGCGGGCCGCTCGGCATGACGGACACGTGCCTTGGCATGCGTGCGGATCTTTCTTCTCGCGGCATCGTCCCCCGTTGCACGGATCGCAGCCCCGGGCTGTTCGATCCGGACGGCCTCGTCGCGGCGGCGCAGGACATCATGAACCCGGCGCTCGATCACGAGATGCCTGCTGCAGGCTTCGTCTCCACGTTGAACGATATGTACGCATTCGCAGAGACACTCCGGTGCGGTGGACGGCGCGGCGACGCGCGCGTGCTCTCGCCTGCCATGGTCTCGTTCGCGACCAGGGTTCATACCGGGACCATGGTCAACACCCAGTGGCATTTCGCCCGCGAAATGAAAGGCTGGCCCGCGTTCCCGGCCAATCTCGGACTCGGCTTCTTCATCCGTGGCGAGGGCATGATCCCCACGTACTTCGGGCATCTGTCGAGCCCGGAAGCGTACGGTGCCTTCGGGGCCGGTTCGACCAACATGTGGGTCGATCCGACGCGGGACATGACGATGGTCTGCCTCACGACCGGCATTCTTGAAGAGACGAACAGCGCCGCTCGCTTTCAGCGACTCTCGGACATCGCAATCGCCGAATTCTACGGCTGACGCGCGCAAGACCACCCGACGATACGTTGTTCCGGGGCGGTGCAGGAGTTGTCTCGGACGCAGCCGGCAGGATCGCCGACCACCCGGATGCGGTATCCCGCTGGGGCCGCAACTCGGCACCGTTCCGGTTCAGGAGGTCCAGCCTGTTCCGGTCAGCCGTGTTGGGCAGGGTGTGGGGCTGGCGAGGTGGCGAAAGGACAGTATGCGTAAGTTCAGTGCTTTGCGCGATGGCGATACTTCCACCCCCTTTGCTGAACAGAAAGCCCACATAGTTCAATGAGTTCCACCGCGGGCTGAGTTTCGGAGCTATTGATTGAGGAAAGCGAAAGAGTTCGCGTGTAACTGCCCTTATTGGGGTTCGACGGGGCCGGGTGGGATCGGCCCGCTCGGGGCGAGGGCACCGTCGGCGTCGTGCTGTTCGTCCCCGGCGAGCGGCGGACAGAATACGCTCAATACATGCATATTCTCGGTGCTCTCGAGGACGTGCCGGTCCTCGGGCCCCACGAGGTACGTAGTGCCGTAGCTGAGCGGCCACTCGCGCCCGCTGGCGACCTCGGTGACCTTGCCCCGCCCTCCGATCACCAGGTTCGCCTCCCAGTGCTTCTTGTACCAGAGCGCGGCACGGGCCCCGGCCGCGACATGGACATCGGACAGGGAGAAGCCGACGCGATCGTCCTTCACCAGCATACGCAGGGTGCGCGCCTCGCCGTTGGCCACCACCATCTCCTGTCCCGCGGCGCGAAGGGCATCGGCGTCGCGCAGGAAGAGACGCTCCCGCCCCGCCGGCACTTCGCCCGACGGGGTGTAGGCGCCGTCCTCGTCGTGCGCCTCGTCGCCCCGTAGCGCCGGACAGAAGACGCTTACGATGCGGAGTTCCTTCTGTCCGGTAAGTCGGTGCCGATCGGTGGGACCGACGGCGTAGAGCGATCCCGCACGCAGCGGCCAGGAACCGCCTCGGTCCAGATCCTCGAGGGTGGCTTCGCCCGCGACGATGTAATTCGCTTCCCAGTGATGCTTGTACTAGAGCTGGTGCCCGTCACCCTCCGCGATCTCGTTCAGGTGCAGGGAGAAGCCGACCCGGTCCGCCGCAGTCACGCAACGCACCGAGCGCACCTTGCCTGCATCGAGCACTTTCTCCCATCCGCCGGCACGGTGGTCTTCGATTGTCCGAACGCGCATTGGGGCCTCCTCGCGCTCCGCTTCGCTTCGTCGCCAGCTCTCCCGTCTCGAACCTCTGCTGTCCGATCCCATCCCGCTGCTTGGTGCGAAATCCTCAGCGGCGATGCCGAAGACCACGAGGTCGGAACTCCGGGGCCTCAGGCGTGGACAGGGGGCAGCCTCTCGAACCAGGGCTGGGCCTCCTCCAGGCGCGCCGCCAAGCGAAACAGCAGTGCGTCGTTTGCGTGGCTTGCGATGAATTGCACGCCGCAGGGCAGGCCTTCTGCACTCCAGTGCAGCGGCAGCGAGATCGCCGGCAGACCGCTCACGTTGTGCGGCAACGTGAAGACGACCTCGGGAATCAGGCGCTCGTTGTTGTACGTCTCGAACGGCAGCGTCATGTCGTAGTAGCCGACCCGGCGAGGCGGGTTGGGCATGGTCGGAGTGATGACCACGTCGTAGGGCGCGCAGTCCCCGGCGATGGTCCAGCCGGCCATGTGCATGGTCTCGATGTCCTGGGCGAGGGCCGGCGCGCTCATTCGATCGCCGCGCTCGACCATCTCCCGGATGACGTTACCCAGCTCGCCTTCCCCCGGCGGGCGTCCCATCACCGGCTCCAGGGCGTGGATGCCGGCCGCCGTCGCCGCACAGGCGATGCGCGCAAAGACCTCTGCCAGCGCATCGAAATCGAAGCTGTACTCCACCTCCTCGATCGCGTGGCCCATCGATGCGCACAGCTCGGCCGCGTTGTTCGCCGCCGCCACACATTCCGGATGAACCGGCCGCCCATTGGCGGCCTTGGTGATCAACCCCATCTTGAGGCGGCCGGGATCCTTGCCGACCTCGTCCAGGAATGGGATCTCCGGCCGCGCATGCGCGTTGGCGTCACCGGGCACGGCGTATTGGGTCAGATCGTGGTAGGCGGCGTGATCGCGCACGCTCAGCGACACGCAACCCTCGACGACGCAGCCATACCACAAATCCCCGTAGAACGGCGCCGTTGTGGTGCGGCCGCGCGACTGCTTGAGCCCCACCAGGCCGTTGTTGGAGGCGGGGATGCGGGTCGAACCGCCGCCATCGTTGGCGGTCGCCAGGGGCAGAATGCGGGCGGCGACGGCGGCGCCTGAACCGCCGCTGGAGCCGCCCGGTGTATGGTCGGGATTCCACGGGTTGCGCCCCGGCGGGTAAAGCGGCGGCTCCGATGCGACGCAATAGCCCATCTCGGGGGTCACGGTCTTTGCCAGGCGGATGAAGCCGCCCTCGGCGATGCGCTCGGCAACGACACTGTCGACGGGCGCGACGAAATCCTGGAGATAGCGGCAGCCGCCCGTCAGCGGGAGGCCCTCGTATGCCGTCAAGAGATCCTTGAGGAGCAGGGGCACGCCTGTGAACGGTCCGTCGGGAAGCGGCTGCCCGGCGGCCGCGCGCGCTGCGTCATAGTTCTTGAACATCACGCAGTTGAGCTCGGGATTGACGCGTTCGATCCGCTCGATGGCTGCTTCCACCAGCTCGATGGGCTTGACGTCCTTGCGCCTCACGAGATCGGCCAGACCCAGGGCGTCGTATTGCTCGATTTCAATACTCATGGGATCGGTCTCCTTGGTTCGATTGCCACTCTGGTCGTCCCTCTCGCGCCCGTGACGGACATCATCTGCGTGCAAGCTTGCGAAGGTACCTTTCGGCCACGCCGGATTTCGAAAACAAGGATGACGTCTGCTGAAGGGCATTGATCAGGCCGCCCGGATAGAACAGCAGCATCAAGATGATCAGGGCCGAAATGATGAGGAAGCGCATCGGGCCGAGGTCGACCATCGCTTCCGACAGCAGGGTGATCACGAAGGCACCGAGAATGGGCCCATAGATACTGTTGAGCCCACCGAGCAGCAGCATTGAGAGCGCGAGGGAGAGGAAGCCGAAGCCGAAGATCTCGGGTGAGGCGACCCTGACGTAGGTGGAGTAGAAGCCCCCTGCGATGCCGGTGAAGAAGGCGCTGAGACCCAGCGTCAGCATGCGCTGGCGAGCGAGCGAGATGCCCCGGCTGATCGCATAGTCCTCGTTGTCGCGCAGCGCGATGATGCTCGTGCCGAAGCGCGATCGAACCAGGCGGTGGAGGTAGATGGTGGAGAGCACGAGCAGGAACAGACCGACGTAGTAGTAGCCGAACTTGCCGTCTCGCGCGAAATTGTAGTCCCCGATCTTGAGGGGCGGCAGCAGCGGCATGCCCATCGAGCCGCCGGTGATCTCCTCCTGACTCAAGACGAGCTGGAAGCAAAGCTGGCTGAAGGCGAAGGTTACCAGCACAACGTAGATGCCTTTCAGCCGGAGCACCGGCAGGCAGACAATCAGCGCAGCGATGACGCCGATCACCCCGGCGAGAGGAATCGTCAGCCAAGGCGTGATGCCGATCGTCTTGGACATGATCGCCGAGCCGTAGACGCCGGCGGCGAAGAAGGCGATGTGGCCGAAGTTGAACACGCCGGCATAACCGAGGCTCAAGTCCCAATTCGACGCCACGATCGCGTAGATGAATGTGATGATCAGCAGATGGCGGATGTAGGGCGAGGGGACGACGAGCGGCAGCAGGATCAGGATTAGGAGGCAGATCAGCCTCGCCAGGTTCGGCCCGGTGAGCAGCTCTCGCATCGTGCCCTACCGCTTGCCGAAGAGGCCGGTCGGCCGGCCCAGCAGAACCATGATCATCACGCCGAAGAGGACCGCCGGCGTCCAGTAGAGCCCGATGAAGAACATACTGATGGCTTCCATCAGGCCGATGACGTAAGCAGCGCCGATGGTGCCGCCGAGGCTGCCGAGACCGCCGAAGATGGCGACGATGAGCGCCTTCACCAGTGGCTCGTTTCCGAGGCCGGGCGTGATGAAGCGGATCGAGCCCAGCAGGATGCCGGCAAAGCCGGCAAGCGCCGCCGAGAGCCCGAAGGCCAGGCTGTAAAGCACAGGCACGTTCATGCCCATGAGGAGCGCCGATTCCCGGTTCTGCGCGACGGCGCGGATCGCGGACCCGGTGCGCGTGAACTTGAGGAACGCCCAGAGCACGAACAGGGTCAGCGGCGCCACCGCGATGATCAGCACCTCGTGAGTGGAGATCGCAGTCGACAGCATCCCCACTTTGCCTTCGATCAAGGGAGGAAGCTGCTTGTAGCGGCCGCCCCACACCAGAAGAGCCGAGTTCTCCAGGAAGATGGCGGCGCTCAGCGTCGTAATCACCGCAACTAGGATCACATCTGGCCGGCGCAGGAAGGGGCGTACCAGGATGAACTCCGACAGGCAGCCAAGGCCGATCAGAGCGGCGATGGCGACGGCGATGCCCGCTGCCGGCCCCATCCCCCAGCCGAGGTCGGCACCGATCTGCCAGGCGATGAAGGCGCCGATGGTCATGAACACGCCGTGGGCGAAGTTGAAGATGCCGAGCGTCGTCCAGATGAGGGAGAGGCCGGTTGCCATCAGGGCATAGAGCGAGCCGAGGACGATGCCGCTCAGCAGAACCGATTGCGCTGTGCCAGCGT
The DNA here is from genome assembly GCA_022826345.1 of Alphaproteobacteria bacterium. The sequence goes on along the minus strand of JAJDVB010000066.1, from coordinate 10,941 downwards.
CCACCGATCACTCCTTGCCGAAATACATTTGGATGATCTGGTCGTGATCGAACCCTTCGCTCGCGTCGAGGTCGAGCGCGACCACCCCATGGTTGATCATGTAGAGGCGGTCCGTGAGCGCGAGCAGAAACTCCAGATCCTGCTCCACCAGCATCAACGGCACGCCCGAACGCGAGATTTCAGCGATCGCCTCCAACAGCTCGTCCTTCAGTTTTGGCGCGAGCCCAAGTGTCGGCTCGTCCAGCATGAGCATTGTCGGCTCGCCCATGAGGCCCGCACCGATCGCGAGCATCTGGCGCTCGCCGCCGGAGAGGGTCTTCGCCTGCTGGCGACGGCGCTCCTTGAGGCGCGGAAACAGGCCGTAGACTCGTGCCAGATTGTCGGCCAGACGAGGCCTGGCCCGCCGGCAATAAGCTCCCAGCCGTAGGTTCTCCGCCACCGTGAGCTCGGCGAACAGAACGTTCCCCTGGGGCACCTGGACGATGCCGCGATCGACGATAGCCCGCGGCAGCGCCTTGTCGATTCGCTCACCCCTGAGATGGACCTCGCCGCTCCAGGGCCTGAGCAGGCCGGAGATCGTGCGCAGCAGGGTCGTCTTGCCGTGTCCGTTGGGGCCGAACAAGCCGATCTGCTGATCCTCGGGCACCGTGAGGCTGATGTCCCAGAGGACCTGGGTCTTGCCATAGCCCACCGAGACCTCGCGGATATCGAGAATCGGCTCAGCCATGCCGCGCGGACCTCTTTCGCTCACTTATGACTCGCGCGCGAGCCGAGATAGGCTTCCACCACGTGGGGGTCTCGGATCACGTCGTCCGGCGTGCCGGTGACGAGCTCGCTTCCGTGATTGAGCACCAGCAGGCGCGCCGAGACTGTCAGCAGCAGCGGCAACACATGCTCTATGACGAGCAGCGTCACGCCGCGCTCGTTCAAGCGCCGGATCAGATCGATCGTTTCATCGATCTCCGGCTTGGTGAGCCCCGATGCGGGCTCATCGAGCAGGAGCACGCGCGGCTCGGTGACGATGGCGGACGCGATCATCAGGCGCTTCTTGTCGAAGACGGAAAGCTCTGCAGCGGGCCTTTCGAACTGATCCGCGCCGATCCCGACGAACTCCAGCGTCTCGCCGGCCGTCCTCTGACTTTCGGCACTGCTCTCGGTGCCGCGTCCATAGGTCGAGCCGAGGATCACATTGTCGAGCGTCGACAACGTGTCGAACGCTGTTTCCTTCTGGAACGTGCGCGCTAACCCGGAACGACAGATCCTGTTGGCGCGCATGCGCTGGATTTGCTTTCCCTCGAAGAGGACGCGGCCTGAATCCGCCGGGAAGGGGATCGACGTGATGATGTTGAACAGCGTGCTCTTGCCGCTGCCATTCGGGCCAGCAATGCCGAAAATCTCGCCCTGTTCGACCGAGAGCGACACGTCGTCGACTGCCCGGAGCGAGCCGAACGACTTGGAGACGCCGTCGACAACAAGGATCGAATCCACGATAGAAGACTACAAGAAGAATGCGGCCGCCGCCCGGCCACCTCACAGGGCGACCGGGCGGCGATCGGAACCGCCTACTGCATCCAGGGCGGACGTCTGAATTCGCCGTTCTTCCACTGGTCCGGATAGAACAGCGTCCGCTCACCGTCCCAGATCTGATAGAACGTGATCGGGATATAGTCGTTGCCCTGACGCGCGAGGTGCGTCGCCGGATCGAACACTAGCCGGCCTTCGGAGACCACCTTGTCCGTCTGCGACAGTGCATTCGCCATGGCTCTGCGGTCGGTCGGATCGCCGACCTTCTGCGCCACCTCCAGGTAGAGCTGCATCATCTCGTAGAGACCGACGCCATAGGGACCAGGCGCGGAGCCCCACCGCTCGGTGTACTTGTCCATCACTTCCTTGGTGCGCGGAATCGTCGGGACATGGCCCCCGAGCAGGTTGTAGATCACGCCCGTCGCCTTGTCCTTGGTGAGGTCGAGGAATTCCGGCACCGAGGGGCCGTACTGGATGAAGACCAGGCTGTCGGTCGGATCTTCCAGGAACTGGGTGATGAAGGTCGAGGCATTGGCCGGTACCCAGTCCGTGTTGACCACGAGATCCGGCGGGTCCTGCCGGACCTTGGCGAGAAAGGCGCGCCAGTCGTTGACCTCGCCGCTGGGGATCACCTCGTCGACGACGATCTCCCAGCCCGCGCCGGAGAAGCTCTTCTTCAGTCCGTTGTAAATCGTTTTCGAGTAGGCGTTGTCGGAGGAGATGATCGCGAGCTTCTTGCTCTTGAGCTCGATCGCCCCGCTGGCTGCAAGCCCCTCCACCACCGGGAGCATCTCGGTCTCATAGGCGTCGTATGACGGGGTCAGCGACCAGACCATCCAGTAGGCTTCCGGATCCTTGCTCACGATCTCCCGGGTCTGCTGCGAGTTGGCCGCCACGAAGTAGGGCATTTCTTCCTCGCGCATAAACTCGATCTCGAAGTTCGAGAGGCTGGCATAGCCGGTCATGATGAAATCGACCGCGTCGTCGTTCATCAGGCGCTCGACGCCGCTCATAACGGCGTCCGAGGTCTGATCGCGCACGTCCGAGACCTCGATCTCGAAGGCGTAGCCCGGCATGCCACCGGCGGCCTGGAATTCCTCCAAGGCGAGCGTGGAGCCGCGCACAGTCTCCTCGCCGTCGGCGGCACCGGGGCCGGTCAAGGCGGCGAGAACGCCGATTTTGACCAGTTTGTCTTCGGCAGACGCCTCTTCCAGCGCAAATACGGACGCGAGGCCGAGCGCGAGAGCGGCCATGCCACCCAGCCTTGCAGCGCGAAGAGCGCGATTTCCTATGCCGATGGTCAGCATAACACTCCTCCCCATTTTTCATTGCTCCCTGTTTCGATGGTCTGCCTAATTCGGCCTTTCGTCTCAGGCGGCCGTCATCGCCAGTGTACCCCAGCCGTTACATGGGCGACTAACGCAAATGCACCTGTAACAAATGCTCCGCGGGTGCCGTATGCGGCAAGAATTATGCCGATTGCGGTGACCGCACGCCGCGGGCGTGCGATCATGAACCGAAGAATGGCGCGGAGGGCAGCATCATGGATCTGATGCGCGACATTGGAGAGATGCACAAGGAGCTGACATCGTGGCGGCGCAACCTGCACGCGCATCCCGAGACCGCCTTCGAGGAACATCGGACCTCGGAATTCATCGCCGCAAAGCTGTCGGGCTTCGGCCTCGACGTGCACCGGGGCCTCGCCGGCACCGGCGTGGTGGCGACGCTGACGAACGGCAGCGGGGGGAGGGCCATCGGTCTCCGGGCCGACATGGACGCGCTGTTTTTGCAGGAGGAGAACGATTTCGCGCATCGCTCGCAGAACGACGGCAAGATGCACGCATGCGGACATGACGGGCACTCAACCATGCTGCTCGGCGCCGCCAGGTACCTGTCACGGCACAGGCGTTTCGACGGCACCGTCCGTTTCATCTTCCAGCCGGCAGAAGAAACAGGCGACGAGGAGTGCGGCGGGAACCGGATGGTCCGGGACGGCCTGTTCGAACGGTTCCCCGTGGACGCGGTCTTCGGCATGCACAACTTTCCGGGCATTCCGCTCGGCCACTTCTCCGTCCGCACCGGCCCGATGCTGGCCTCGATCGACACTTTCGAGCTCAAGGTGCTGAGCGAGCACAACCACCCGGCGACGCAGTTCACCTCGCCCGATCCCATCCTGCTCGCCGGCCGCATCGTCGAGGCTTTCCACAGCTTCAAGGCGCGCGGTATCAATCCGGCCGAGCCCGTTATCATGAGCATTACCCAGTTTCAGGCGGGCGATCCGATCAACGACCGGCAGGGCGTCCACATCACGCCCGACCATGCCTACGTGCGGGGCACCGTCTACACGCTCAACGACGCCGTGCGCGACATCATGCAGCGCCAGCTTCCCACCATTGCGAAGGGCATCGCATCGGCCGGCGGCGCGGGCTGCGAGTTCAGCTACGAGCGCGGCTATCCGGTGCTTATCAACGCACCGCGCGAAAAGGAACTCGCGGTCTCGGCGGCTTCGGCGCTGGTCGGGTCGGAGCGGGTCGAAACCGACATGCAGCCTATCATGGGCGCCGAGGACTTCGCCTTCATGCTCAAGGAAAAGCCGGGCTGTTACATCCTGATCGGCAATGGCGACGGCGAAGGCTCATGCCACGTTCACAACCCCAACTACGACTTCAACGACGACGCCATCCCGTTCGGCGTGGGCTATTGGGTGACGCTCGTGGAGAGCTACTCGCCGGCAAGTTGATGTAGAAGAATGAGGCTACAAGGGCACTGACGACTCATCCGCTGGAGTTCGGTGGGGGACACGTGTGCCAAGTCATTACGAGTTGTGCGAGCAAGCTTGAGGAAGGACCGGATCGAGGTCGGCAGCCCTTGAGGTCCCGGTCGCGAATGTCTTAGGCGGACTTGCGGGGCTTGAGGTCGTCGACGCGGCGGTCGTTGACCCGGCGTCTGAGCCCGAGCGTAGGCGTCGGTCTTCGAGTCGCCGCGAAGGGTTGGCTGGGATCAGCCCGATTTTTTCCCCACGGTCGCGAGCCCGTGGCCGTTCTCAGTCGTGCACGTCGTGATACCCCTCCGCGCCCGCGCCAATCCACGTGTAGATCTCCCAAAGATTGCCGTCCGGATCGTTGAAGTAACAGCAATAGGCGTTCCATGGATATTCTTTCGGAGGCGCTCGGAACGGAACACCTCGCTCGGAGAGGGTGGCGTAGAGCGCATCGAGAACATCGCGCGATTCCACCTCTAGAGCGACCATGCATTTTCTTATCGTGTCGGTACCGTCGACGCCGTCATAGCCAACGTGTTCGGCAATATGGCCGATCTCCCACAAAGCGAAGGTCACTTTTTCCGCTTTGAAGTCGGCAAAGCCCTCGGCGCTTCGCCGCAACTCAAAGCCCAGCTTGTCCCGATAAAAGGGGACTGAGCGGCGAAGGTCACGCACTGTCATGCATACGTCCGTAATCGGGTACTTCGTCCCCAGCATTTGCGTTGCCTCCTTTGGCGTACGTGCGAGAGCTATATCGCTTGCGGGCCCAGTCGGCGTTGCCTCAACGCCGATCCCAGGGTCAGAACGACGATAGCAAAGATGTAGGGGAACGTATTCAGAATTGACGGCGGCACACCGATATCCGCGAGCTGCATACGGATGCCGAACGCTTCGGCCAGCGCGAACAGCAGACTAGCCAGGAAGGTCCAAATCGGGTGTTCCAATCCGAACACAATTGCCGTGAACGCAGTATAGCCGCGCCCCTGAACCATGTTCTCGCTGAATTCAAAGACGTAGCCGGTGGATAGATGAGCACCGGCGAGACCGCAGAGCGCCCCGCTCCAGATGACGGTGGCCATCCTGATTCGATCGGGGTCAAGGCCGGCCGTCTTGACCGCGTTCGGCGCCTCGCCCACGCTCCTCACCGCCAGCCCGAACGACGTGCGAAACAGCACGAAGTAGGTGAGCGCGACGACGATCAGGGAGCCGTAGACAAGCGGGGTATGGCCGCTCAGCAGCGGGCCGAGGACCGGGATGTCGTCGATCAGCGGAATCGTGAGCGTCGACAACGGCTCCAGATCGGTCGGCCGAAACACACCGGAAGAGCCGAGCAGGGTCCTGAGCAGGAACGCAGTGCCGCCAAGGGCGAGCAGGTTGATCGCTATGCTCGCAATGATCACGTCCGCGCGGAAGCGAAGAACCACCATGCCGAATATGACGCTCGTGGCCATGCCGGCAACCATGGCGCCGACGACGCCGATCGGCACGCTCGCGGTCAGATGGGCGACGTAGATCGCGGAGAAGGCTCCGACGAGCATGAACCCTTCGAGCGCAATGTTGAACACCGCCGCTCGCATGCAAAGAAGGCCGCCCATGGCGGCAAGAACGATGGGCGTCGATATGCGCATCATCGCAGCCAGGACATCCGGGTCGACGACGCCGCTCAACGGATCCCTCCCCCGGGATGCGTTCGCCGCGGCCGCCTCTGTGGCCGCCATCCTCCGATCCTGAGATTGGACACGTAGCCCATCGCGAACTGGGCGCTCACCAGCAGTACGAAGATGGCTTGCACGACCTCGACCATCGAGCGCGGCACGTCCGTCAGCCGCTCCATGTTCATGGCGCCGTTCCTCAGGGCGCCGAAGAAGAAGCCGGAGGCGATAATCCCGATCGGATGGTTCTTCGCCAGCAGCGACACCACGATTCCGTCGAACCCGAGCCCGAGGGAAAAACGCGCGGGAAAGCGGTGGTGAACCCCGAGAATCTCGACGACTCCGACGAGCCCGGCCACGGCGCCGCTGATCAGCATGCTGATGACGACGACCCGCTTCACGTCGACACCGCCATGACGGGCGAACCGCCAGTTCTGGCGAATCAGCTTGAACTCGTAGCCGGCGGTCGTGCGGAACAGAACGAATGCCAGAACGAGCGCCAGAGCGAAGGCCAGGAAGATGCCGATGTTCGCCTGGGAAGGATGGAGGATGCGCTCGAGCCAGAAGCTGTCGGGAATTCGGTTCGTCGACATGGTGCCGGCCATGAGCCCGGTGCCCTTGAACGGTTCCAGCACGAGGTAGTCGGTCACCTCGAACGCGACGAAGTTGAGAAGCAGCGTCGTGACCACTTCGTTGGCGCCCCAGAGCACGCGCAGCAACGCGGCGAGGAGCGCCCAGATCGCGCCGGCGACGATTCCGGCAAGCATCGCCGCCACGATGGAGAGCGGGAACGGCAGGTCGGACGCGACCAGCCCGACGATGGCTGCCGTCGCCGCGCCGAAGTAGAGCTGACCGTCGATGCCGAGATTCCAGACCCCGGCACGGAATGCCGCGGCAGCCGCAAGCCCCGCAAGAATTAGAGGCGTGGTCCAGCGGATCGTGTCGCCGAAATCGGTGACGACGCTGCGATAGGTTCCCTTCAGTATTGCGAAGGGATCGTAGTTCATCAGGTAAAGAACGATGGAGGCCAGCACGAGCGCCAGGACGATCAGAACGATCTGGCGGGCCAGTGTCTGGAGCACGCCCACGTCCACCAGTGCGAGCGGCGACCTCACGGCGCGGCCTCGGCCTCTGCGGGCATCGCCTCGGCGGCCCCGGTCATGAGAAGCCCCAGGGCCTGTTCGCTGGCCTCCGTATCTGCCATTTCTCCCGCGATCGCGCCCTCGAACATGACGAGTATTCGATCCGACAACCCGATGATCTCGTCGAGCTCGGCAGAGATGAGGAGAACGCCGTTGCCCTGATCGCGCAGGCGGATGATCTCGCGGTGGATGTACTCGATGGCGCCCACATCGACGCCGCGGGTCGGCTGGGCTGCGATCAGAAGCACCGGCTCGTCGTGCAGCACACGCGCCAGGATGGCCTTTTGGATATTGCCGCCCGAGAGTTCCTTGATCGGCGCATCGACGCGCGGCGCGACGACGTTGAAGCGACCGACCAGCTCACCGGCGAAGCCCCGGATGGCGCCCATGTTCAGGACACCCCAGCGGGAGAGCGGAGGGCGGTTGTAGCGGTTGAGAACCAGATTCTCCGCGATCGTGCTCTCGAGGTCGGCCCCCATCGTCAGGCGGTCTTCAGGAATGTGGCCGATGCCGAGCCTCTGCCGGCGGCGCGTGCTCGTGCGCGTAATGTCGATCTCCCGCAGGAAGATCGAACCGCCCGTCATCGGGCGAAGGCCGGTGAGCACTTCCGCGAGCTCTGTCTGGCCGTTTCCCTCGACGCCGGCGATCCCGACGATCTCGCCTTCGCGAACCTCGAAATCGATTCCCCGAATCGCCGGCAGGCGCCGATTGTCCTCGGCGGCCAGGCCGCTGACCCGCAGGATCGTCCGGCCGGGCGTTGCCGCGTCCTTTGAGACCCGGAAGACGACGTCGCGGCCGACCATGAGGCGGGCCAATTCCTGCTCGTCGGTCGCGGCGGTTTCCACCTCGCCCTCCAGCCTGCCGCCGCGCATGACCGAGATGCGGTCCGAGACCTGCAGCACCTCCTTCAGCTTGTGGGAAATGAACACGACCGTGCAGCCCTGGTCCGCCAGATGGCGCAGGATGTCGAAGAGCTGCTCGACCTCGGCCGGAATTAGAACGGCGGTCGGCTCGTCGAGAATCAGGATCTGCGCGCCACGATAGAGCGCCTTGAGAATCTCCACCCGTTGCATTGCGCCGACCGACAGGTCGCGCACCCGCGCATTGAGCGCAACATCGAGCCCGTACCGCGAGGCGACCTCGCGGACCGAGCGCAGGGCAGCGGCGCGGTTGACCACGCCAAGGCGCCCGGGTGCCTGCCCAAGCACGATGTTCTCGAGCACCGTGAGCGACGGCGACAGCATGAAGTGCTGATGAACCATGCCGATATGCAGCGCGATCGCATCGTGCGTGTCCTTGATAGAAACCGGGCTTCCATGGATCTGGATTTCGCCCGAATCGGGCTGGTGCAGGCCGTAGAGCACGTTCATCAGCGTACTCTTGCCCGCGCCGTTCTCGCCGATCACCGCGTGGATTTGCCCGCGCCGGAAGCGGATCGTGACATCGTCGTTGGCGAGAACGCTGCCGAAGCGCTTGACGATGCCCCGCAGCTCGACGGTCACTTCCATGGCTGGACGCGTGGCGGCGGCTGCGCCGATGGGACCGGACGCGATCGAGCGACTATGCGATGCGTCCGGTCCCGTCTATGCAACGTGCGAGCTGTCGGTCTAGCGCGTCAACGCCTTCGGCGTATCCGGATTGTAGATCACCTCGATTTCGCCTGCGATGATCTTGGCTTCGATGTCCTGAGCAAAGGCCTTGGCGGCGTTTGTCTGCTCGGCGCGATCGGGGTTTGCCTCGGCGAAACGGGAGATCGGATCCCACGGCACGACGACGCCGCCGTTGGCCAGATTCATGTGCGTATGCTGGCCCACCGGGAGCTCGCCGGCCGCCAGCAGCTCGCAGCCCAATGCGACGTTGTTCGCAAAGCTCGCCGCGACCCAGGTGACAAAGCCCCCCGTGTGCAGGTCGAAATTGTCGCCGTTGTCGCCGGCGATGAGGATGCCGCCCTCCTTGGCAGCCTCGATGGCACCGATTTGAGTCGCTGCAGCCTCGGTCTGGATGTAGTCGACGCCACGGCTGATCATCGCGTTCGCGATTTCCTTCCCGGCCGCCGGGTCTTCCCAGCTTCCGGCGAACGCGAACTCGACCGAGCAATCGGCGCAGGTCTCCGCGACACCCTGAATGAAGCCGTTCATGTCGCCATTGATGCTCGGTTCTTCGGTGCCGGAGATGTAGCCGATCCTCTTGGACGTGCTCATCTGGCCGGCAAGCGCGCCGAGGACGTAGTTGGCTTCGTGACCACGAAACTCAGTGCTCCACACGTTTGAGAAATTCTCTTCCCCCGCATTGGCGAACTGGTAGATCGCCAGGAAGCTCACTTCCGGGTAATCGAGAGAAACCGTGACGGTCGGCGCCGTCATCGGCGGGAACGTCGTCATGACGAGGTCGTAGCCCTCTTGCGCCATGGCGCGGATATCTTCTTCGAACCGGCCGGGCGAAATCGATTCGAGCTTCTTGACCGCAACGCCATGCTCGCTCTCGCAACGGTCCAGGCCTCGCGCCATGTCGTCCATCGGCCCCAGATCGCCGAACCGTTGATTGCCAATCAGAACCACCGACTTGTCGGCGGCCAACGCGACGCCGATCGGCGAAACGAACAACGCAGTCACCAAAGCAACCGCCATGGTCTTCAGCATCTTTGCCTCCCTCGGTGCAGGTGAAGGCCGGCGGTAGCCGGCCGGGGCAGGTCATGCTGGGTTGGATGAGAGGGGTCGGAAGTGGCGCGACCCAACGCTGCCGGGCAAGTGTCCATCGCCGAACCCTCAATCTCCCTCAGCGCCAAGAACCGCAATGCCCACCGCAACGGACGATACCCTTCTTGCCGTGTGTGCGCCAGCGATCCACCGTATTCGGGCCTCGTCCCGTCCCTTTCACAAGCGGAAGCAAGCTCTTCCGAGCGTTCTTACGGAACCGCTGAACGCTTCAAATCCCCGGTCTCATCGTTGAGAACGGTCTCGACCTGCTTGCGTTCGACTCCCGGAAACCATTCCAGGAACCGTTCAATCGAGGGGTCGTCTCTGAGGTTCTCGAACAGGGAAGCGACAGATACCCGAGTGACAGGCCAGCGCCATCTCCGAAGTCAGGTTCTCGTAGAAACTCCGCTGCAATTCGTCATCATCTGAGATCCATCCCGCGCAATCGACGGACGGCGAAGGGGCGGGGGTGGCATCGGCGTCGACGACCAGCACTTCGCCAAATTCATGCTCTGTCTTAGTGACGCCCGTGGCCGTGCCGAGCGCTGCGCTGCTCAGGAACGAGGCTAGAGCCAGGAGGGTCAGCATTCGCAGGGGAAATCGGCTCTTTTGGAGCGGTCTCAATCGGGTGGTCTGCGGGCGAAGCAGGCCGCCAATGGCCAATCGAGCGGCCACTGCTGGATGTCGGAAGTAGGATGCCAGCACATAATGGGCGCTGGCCTTGACAGGCATTGCACAAAGTTTGGAACGCGCGTCCGATTATCCGCGACTACCTGACTATAGACAATCTTCCGTACTCAATGCCGGTGGCGCGTGGGGAGATAGGCCAACGATGATTGCGCCAAGCATGCTGCAATGGTCGCAGGGCGGGGCTTGCACCCAATAGGCTTGCGGCGTGGGAGCCAGAGAGAACTTCATTCGAATGTGCCGAGGGGGGCGGTGTGCGTTCTGAAGCGTGGCGCAGAAACGCACAGTCTGCTTGCAATGGTTGCGGAGTTCCGGCTGGTCGTGGTGGGCAGGATGTGGGGCTAGAGCGTTATCCGATCAACCTGGATCGTAGCCTGTGGCGGCGAAGTAGTTTTTGCATTCCTGGGGCCTGAAGGTTTCGAGGATAGTTGCGATGGCTTTCCAGAGGCCGTCCACGGTGCGCTCGGCGGCTTTTCGTA
>JAJDVB010000179.1 GCA_022826345.1 Alphaproteobacteria bacterium | reverse complement strand
GTGAAACTCAAGCTGCTCGCCAGTACACTGTGTCTTCAAGGCTGCTTCCTCCACGTGTGGCCTAAACGATTGATCGCACAACCGTTATGCCACCGGAAGCAGCCTTTTTCTACCCCCTTGGTGAGTTTTTCGGGCTAGGCTCGCCACGGAGCCGGGCGAGAGGTCCGTAAGATAGTCCGGCTCGCGTGTACAGAGGTAACGCTTGGCTGCCACGTGCAGTGCAATCGGCCGCGTCACGTCGGCATCGAAATACGCGTTCAACCAGGCCGCGCCCACCGATTCGTGGCCGTGATCGACTGGTCGTGTGCAGACCGACTCCGCACGCAGCCAATGACCGACGTCGTGCAGCAACGAGGCGGCAATCAGGCATGCTTCTGCGCCGGCGTCCTCGGCGGCGGCGGCGGTTTGCAGCATGTGCGCGGCGTTCGACAGGCGACCGTCGACCTCCAGCTTCCCGTCCCGGGAAACAAACAGATCGGACAGGTGATCCAGGAACGCGTCAGCGTTTCCAAATTGACTGTTCATGGCCTTTCGTCTCGCAGCCCGCCGATTCCGGTGACAGACAGACTAACCGCTCCGCGACAGTGGAGCGAACCCGGAGGTTATCGTCCGCCATTCAAGTATTGCTCGAACCGTCGACCTGGGAGTTCCAAGGAGCCATGAGACCGTGAGTGCGCCCTCACATACGTTCCGTCGGGCCGTGGATTCGGGCCGGCCGGTGGGTGAGTTCGGCGCGCACTCTCGAAGCCGGCGGCGCCATGCGGCCGGCCGGACCCCTACCCGACGCCGTCGTTCGGCGCCTGGCGCGACGATTTCGTGCGATCCATCAGATGCGCAGCGAGCGCCTTGAGACCGATGCCCGAACGGATCTCGAATTCCTCGTACCTGATCCTCCGAACGGACGCGCCTCTTGCGGCGAAGCCCCTCGTCAGCGCCTTGCGCATCGAATCCGGTCCGCAGAATGCGATGGAAAGTCTCGACGCGTCGAGCTTCGTCGTCTCCAGAATCGTGTCGGCCGTTGCCCTGCCCGATGCCTCGGATGCATGCAACGTCAGCGTGAGGTTGGGCAGTCTGTCCGCGAGCGCCTCCAGCTCCTGGAGATGAGCCGCGCTTGCCTCGTTCTTCACGCAATACACGAGGTGTACCGCTTTGTCCCGCCGGTCCATGGCTTGCGCCCACGCGACAAAGGGAGTGATGCCGATACCGCCGGCGATCCAGAGCTCCGGTTTCCTCGATCGGGCACGTTCGAAGCGCCCGAAGGGGCCTTCCACCCGAACGCCCGCGCCCACCGTCAGCGACCCGCCGAGCCGGCTCGTGAAATCGCCGAGCCTCGCCACCGACACCCGAAGGCTGCCGTCTTCGCTCGGTGCCTTGCTGATCGTGAACGGATGCGGCTCGCTTTGGTCGAAGCTGACGAACGCGAACTGACCGGGGCGGTATTGCAGCGCACGGCCCGCGGGCGTCATCGTGATCGCCAGCGCCGTACCGGTGTTCTCCAGGCCGGCAACCTCGTAGCGACGCGACGGCCGCATCCGGGCCGGCGATTGGCGCCAGGTGAACGCAGCGACGCCCAGAACGCAGAAGGCGGCGACATACAGCCCCAGAGGATCCCTCACCGCGAAGGGTTTCAGGATGAAGAGAAAATGGAATGCGCCGAACACGAAGAAGACGCCCATCAGTCTGTGCGTCCAGCGCCAGAGATGGTACGGAATGAAGGTCGCCACGGTGACGACGAGGAGGATCAGAAGACCGTACAGGGCGATCTCTCCGGCCGTCTCGGCCACCTCCACCAGCAGGGTCTCGCGGCCCAGCCCCGTCATGTCGGCGTCGATGGTGTCGTGCAGGAGGATGGCGGCCAGCGCACCGATCCCCAGCCACTTGTGCAGAACGTAGGCTCGATCCAGCCCTCCGAAAATCCATTCCACAGGCGCGACCCGTGTCGCGATGAGTTGCGAGATCGCCATGGCGATCAGCGCCGACATTCCCAGGTACTGGCTGAACAGGGCGATCACGTCGCGGCCCGGGGCGATACCGGGGAGCCAGGCCAGGGGCGCGGCAATGGCCGCGGCCACCACGGCGAGCCCGAGTGGTCTGAGAGTCAACGCTCTGCCCCGCCGTATCCGGAGACTCCGCCATCGACGCTCAGATGGCGATGTCGGCGACAGTCACGGGATCGATCTCGTCGAACGGCGCAAAATCCCCCGAATTCTGTGTGACCAAGGTGCGGATTCCATGAATCGACATCGTGGCTACGATGTTGGCGTCATGGAGCCGCTTGCCGTGCAGACCGTAGGTCAGGCCGAGTTGGCGCAGTCGGCGGGCCACCGCCTCGGTTTCATCGTACAGGTGGACGTAACGAAGAAACTCGCTCACATTCGCCGTCGCATCACGCACGTGCAGGCCCAAGCCGTTCTTGTCCAGGGGCCGCGTCGCCACTACCAGATACTCCCGCAGAATCTGGCCGCTCGCCGCCAGATGCAAACCGTGAAGGCCCGACTCGCCGAGCAGCCGCCCGGCGTTGTGGTGCTGCGGGCGCGATTCGTCCGTCGCGGTCAACAACACGTTGGTGTCGACGAACAGGATGTCACCGGCCGCCGGGGCCATAGATTTCTTCTCTGCTCCACGAGGCCGTGTGACCGGTCCTGACCGTCACGAGATCGAGGGTCCGAACGTCTTCGTCCGGCGGCGCCATCCTGGCGGCCCGTTCGAGGATGGTGTGCAACTCGCCTTGCAGCGACCGATGGTGACTGCGCGCCAGGCGCTTCAGCGCGTGGAGCGTCTCGGGCGCCACGTCTCTGATATGTATTGAAGTCATACTGGTAGCTTAATGATACCTTCATCTCGGAACAACATTCATTTTCAGGCGGCCTCACCAGCGCAGGTTCACGTTCTTGATGCGCGTGTAGCTCAGCAGCTCGTCCAGGTTCTCCTCGCGGCCGGAACCGCTGTGCTTCCAGCCGCCGTAGGGGGCGCCGAGGTAGCGGCCGGTGGAGTTGATCCACACGTAGCCGGCCTCCACCCGATCGGCGGTCTCCATGGCCTTGCCCAGGTCGTTGGTGACGATGGCGGCGGTGAGGCCGTAGGGGAGCGCGTTCGCCCTCGCCAGCACCTCATCGTGGTCCGACCACGTGAACACCGACATCACGGGGCCGAAGATCTCCTCCCGTGCGATGCGCATCGAGTCGTCGACCCCATCGAACACCGTCGGAGAGACGAAGAACCCGTTCGTGAGCGCCGGGTCGTCGGGACGTTCGCCGCCGGCGACGAGCCGCGCCCCCTCTTCGCGGCCCGAGGCGATGAAGCCCGTCACCCGTTCGTACTGCCGGGCGGACACGATGGGGCCGACCTCCTTGCCGTCCTCCCAGGGCAGCCCCACCGGCAGCGCCTCGGCCTCTGCCACCAGCGCGTCCAGCACTTCGTCGTGCAGCGACTCGTGCACGAACACCCGCGAGGTCGAGCTGCACGACTGGCCCTGGCGGTTCATGTTCATGCCCTTCATCGCCGCTTTCGCGGCCTGCGCCGGGTCGGCGTCGGGGAAGATGATGATGGGGTTCTTGCCGCCGAGCTCCAGGGTGACCTCCTTCAACCCTTCCGCCGCCTCGCGGGCGATGATGCGCCCGGTCTCCACCGAGCCCACGAAGCCGATGCGCTCGACCAGCGGATGCCGCACCATGGCCGAGCCGGTCTCGCCCCCGCCGGTGACGACGTTGACCACCCCCAGCGGCATGATTCCCTCGCACAGCTCCGCGAAGCGCAGGCTCGACAGCGGCGCCTGGTCCGCCGCCTTCACCACCACCGTGTTGCCCGCCGCCAGCGCCGCCGCCGCCTTTTCCGCGCAGAAGCGGAAGGGGTGGTTGAAGGCGTTGATCTTGGCCACCACCCCGTAGGGCTGGCGCCGGGTGAAGTTCAGGTGCCGCGGGCCGTACGAGGACGTCTCCCCCTTGATCTCGGTGACGAGGCCCGCGAAGTAGCGCAGCGTGTCCACCGTCCAGTCCACGTCGCCCACCATGCCGGAGAGCGCGTTGCCGGCATCCACGCAGTCCATGAGCCCGAGCTCGTCGCGGTGCGCGAGCAGCCGGGCGGCGAGCCGCTCCAGGCATCCGGCGCGCTCGAGGATCGGCATCCGTCCCCACTCCGACTCGAACGCCGCGCGGGCGGCGCGCACCGCGCGGTCGACGTCGGTCCCGGTCGCGGCCGGCACCTCGCCCAGGTGCTCGCCGGTGGAGGGGTTGATCGACGCGAGGCGTCCGCCCTCGGCCGCTTCCTGCCACTCGCCGCCGATATAGAGCCCGCGCGGCGTGAAGTTCAGCTCCGGTCCGATCATGTGATTGTCCAGGTTTCCGGTTTGTCGGAGCGTCCTCGGCACGCCACGCCCGTCAGGGCACGATGGCGGCGCGCAGCACGCGGTGGCTGGCGGCCTTCTCGAACGCCTCGTCGAGCTGGTCGAGGCTGAATCGCGAATCCACGATCTCCGCGAACGGGAACCGGTCGCGATTGGCCATCACGAAGTCGAGCGCCTGGACAAGGTGACGCGGGTGGTAGTTGTGGATGCCCTTCAGGGTGATCCACTTTCGGATCAGGTCGTGGCCGTCGAGCTCGAAGGACGAGCCGGGATTGATCACTCCGCCGAGAACGTAGCGCCCGCCGATGCGCAGCATGCGCACGCCGGCCGGCACCACCGAGGGCACCCCGCATACTTCCAGCACCACGTCCGGTCCGTCCGGAGGCGACGCGTCGCGGACTGTCGCCACCAGCTCGTCCTCGCTCAT
>JAJDVB010000019.1 GCA_022826345.1 Alphaproteobacteria bacterium | reverse complement strand
GATCCAGGTACCCAACGGGCTCGACTTCGAGTATGCCGCGGCAGCGATGTTGAGAGGCATGACCGCGTGGTATCTCTGCCGCCGCACCTACCGCGTGAAGGCAGGCGAGCCCGTACTCGTGCATGCGGCGGCAGGCGGTGTGGGGACGATCCTGTCCCAGTGGTGCAAGGCGCTGAACGCGACCGTCATCGGTACCGTGGGCAGCGAAGAGAAGGCCCGCCTGGCGCGAGAGAACGGGTGCGACCACGTCATCCTCTACGACAAAGAGGACTTCGTGGAACGCGTGGACGAGATCACCGGCGGCGAGGGTGTCCCGGTAGTTTTCGACGGCGTCGGTGCGACCACCTTCGATGACTCGTTGAGGTGCCTGCGCCGCTTCGGCGTGATGATTGCCTTCGGCAACACCTCGGGAGCGGTGATGCCGCTCAACCTGCAGCGTCTCATGGACAGGAGTCTGACCGTGACCTACCCGTCCGCGATGACGCACCTGGAGGATCGTACCGATCTGGTAGAGGCCGCCGCGGCACTCTTCGGGTACGTGGTGACCGGCCGCATCCGCATCGCCATCGGTCAGCGCTTTCCCCTTGCTGAAGCGGCCGAGGCCCACCGGGCGCTGGAGTCGAGGCAGACGCGGGGAAGTACGGTCCTGTTGCCGTGACATTCCGGCCATCGTGACAAGCCGACATTGGAGACCGACAACCAGCCTTTACAAGTGACTTCCGCCACCGTGTCGGTTGGCAAAGATCGAGTGCCACCACTGCCACTCCACCAGCAACGGGCACCGGGTGGCTGCTTACCGCCGATCACGTGGTCGATGCCGGGCGCCTGGGCTCACCAGTCGCGAGATGATTGATGGTGACGCCGGAGGCCTGTCTCCGTCAGGCCTTTGCCGCCACTGCCGGGGGCTTCACCCGGACGGTGACGATATCAACGTCGTGGTATTGCTGGTGGCGCACCGAGGATGCGAGGTGCCGCAGCAGCCGGAGTGAGACTTCGTGCTCGATCGCGGTCTCTTCTCCTTGATCCCCGAGCACTGCGAGCTTGTCCTCGATATTCTCCCCCGTGGGAGCGACGACGAACTCCAGAACGGCACCGCCATCGGCCCGGGCGGCGACCAGTCTGAAGCGCCGTCGACGATGCGGCAGGGTCTCGTCTTCCTCCGGCCGCAAGAGACTCATCAGCGCCTCCTCGCCGACTGCTTCGAGACGGTCGGCCATCCCATCACCCCACCCGTTGCGGGAAGCGAACGCGCGGAGAAACTCCCATATCTTCGAGAGTGCGGCGGGGTCGAGCTCGGCCTCCATCCGGCTGCGGCGAGACTCGGTCAACTCCACGAACAGGGTCATGATGATTGCGGCCAGGCCGCCGGAGATCACGCCGTTGGCGAACAGGCCGCCCGCGAAGGCCGAGACCTGCACCGGAAATATCATGTCGTTCTGGAAGCCGACACCTATCCAGAAGGCGATGCCGACGATCAGGCCCTTGCGATAATCGAGCCCGTCCTGAAGCAGGACCTTGATGCCGATAAGGAAAAGCATCGCCAGCAATACGAGGAGAAAGCCGCCGCTGACGGCGCCGGGCATGGCCAGGATCACGGCGAGCGCCTTGGGCAGGAAAGCGAGGATGAGGAAGAGTGCGCCTGCGACGATCCCGACGCTGCGGGCGGCGACACCGGTGAGTTCGGTGAGCGATGCGGCGATCGAATAGCTGTTGTTGGGCACCGTACCCGCGAGACCGCACAGCACGTTGCTCACGCCGTCGACGTTCACCGCGCCTTGCACCGCCCGGTAATCCACGGCGCGTCGCCTGCGCCACGAGACACTGTGAACGGCGACGCAACTGCTGACCGTGCGCAGCGTCACGACCGGGGTCAACAGCAGGAATACGGGAAACAGCGACCAGAACGCGGGTCCGAACTCAAGGTCGAAGCCCGGCCACTCGACGCTGGGAACGCCGATCCACGAAGCGGCGAGGACACGATCGACATCGTAGAGGCCGACGATGCCGGCCACCACCGAGCCGCACAGGACCCCGAGGACCGGCGCCCACAGGCGCAGGCTCCCGGTCGACTTGAGCGCGATGCCGGCGATCATGGCAACCGTGACGACGGCACACAGCGGCGCGGCGTAGCCGGGTGTGCCCTCTGGCACCTCGGTCAGCAAGCCGAAGACGGCCGGCATGGCGCTCACCGGCAGCAGCATCAGCATGCTGCCCGAAACGGTGGGCGTCAGGATGCGGCGAAACCAGACGATCCGTGCCGACAGCACAAACTGCAGTAGTGCCGAAATGACGACCAGGGTCGCGAGCAGACCCGGGCCGCTTCGTTCGATTGCCGCGATGCAGGGCCAGATGAAGGCCGTCGAGCTGCTCATCATCAACACGTGGCCCGAGCCGATCCGGCCGTAACGGACGGCTTGCAACGCCGAGGTCGCACCGCTCACGGCGACCGATGCGAACACCGCCCACGTCAGGTAGGCGTCGGTCGTGCCGGCGGCCCGCATCACCACCGTCGGAATCAATATCGGGAACGCCACGAGCAAAACCGCAAGCTGCACGCCCAAACCGATGGCGAGCGCGGGCGGAGGCGTCTCGTCGGGCTGGTAGCGCAGCTCCGTCCCACGCGTTGGCGTATGCTTGGTCATATTGCGCGCGCCCTTGTGCACGTTCCGTCGGAACAGCCCGAACTACAAGTCGACATCGGCTGTCGATCCGTCAAGTGGGGGGTCATCAGAACATTTGTTCGCAGGGGTTACTCCAAGACGGCATTCTCCGTCAATGTGCCTGCGCGTCGGGTGTCTGCGCGTCGGGCACGGCCGGCTTCCGCAATCCTGAAGGTCGCACCAAGCGAGCCGCCGCCCGAACCCACAAGATGCCCGCGCTTGCAGGAAAGGCGTCGCCAAAACTTGACTCAACAGTAAACGATAACGACCGATCAAGGATTCCAGTGCCACGCGGGGTGTCGACACCCGCATCCCTGGCGTCCTGCTCTTGCGCACTGCCGCGGGCTCCGCCGTCTCAGGACGGCTCGATCGTCCACCGGTGCCCGCACCCGCGGCACTCGGCGGGGATGACGTCCGCCCCGGACGCTACGTCGAATCGCCCGTACGTCCCGCAACGGGCGCAGGTGGCCCGGTTCGCGCAGTGCTGCGTCCACGACAGCAGTGCCCAGAACCGGCGCCACGCGGCGATGGTCATCAACCCCACCACGTAGATCACCACCAGGGTGAGGAGCGGCGTGATGCCGGCCGTGTCCAGTCCGACGAACTCGAGGATCGCGGCGATGACGATGCCGCCGAGCAGGCACGTCGTGAACCACGCGAAGGAGTGGAAGAGCTGCCGTTCGTGCCAGCGGGGGAACGCGAGCTTTCTCTTCGAGGGCACGGTTTCCATGGTCGGCTGACGCGACGGACGCTACGTGCTGTCAACGGAAGCCGCGAACGACTCGTGCATGGTGACGAATTCCGACAGATCGTCGATCGGCGACTCGATGCCGATCCCGGGGGCGTCGACCATGTGGAGGCTCCCTTCGAAGATCCCGGTCGCGGGGTCGATGATGCGGGTACGGAGCGGGTTCGGATTCGTGTCCACCTCCAGCAGTCCGTCCCCGCCCGCCGCCGCGAGCACGTGCGCGGAGTGCATCAAGCCCACCCCGCCCGAAAGCCAGTGCGGGCAGTAGGTGCAGTCGTGCTCCAGCGCCCTGCGCGCGATGGCGAGACAGCCGTCGACGCCGCCCCACTTGCCGATGTCGGGCTGCACGAACTCCAGGTAGGAGAACGCGGTCCGGAACGCGTCCATGTCGCGCAGGTTCTCGCCGCCCGCGAGCGGGATCATGGTCGAGCCGCGGAGCACCCCCCAGTCGCCGGGCGCCGCCTCCGCGAGCATCGGCTCCTCCCACCAGTCGACCTCCATCTCCTCCAGCATCGGGATCTGGGCAATGGCCTCGCCGAGCGACCAACGCTGGTTCGCGTCGACGAACAGCCGCTCTTCCTCCTTGAGCATGATCCGCAGCCCGTGGAGGTTGCGGCGGTCCACCTCGTCGCCGAACCCGATCTTCACCTTGAACGCCCGGTGTCCGGCCTCCCGGGCTCGTACGGTCATCTCCACGGAGTCGGTGGGGTTCAGCCCGCTCGCGTAGACCGGCACCGTCTCGGCCGCGTTCTCGTTCAGCGCGCGGCGAAGCGGCAGGCCCTTGCGGCGCGCCGCGAGATCCCACAGCGCCTGGTTGGTCGCCGCGAGCACGGCGGAGATCGGCCCCGGCTCCGCCGACTGCACCGCGAGCACCCGCAGCCGGTCCGCGAGCCCGATGCAGAACGCGCCCGGGGTCTCGACCTTCGCCCCCAGCAGCGGCTCGGGCAGCACCCGGCAGGCGAGGTTCGCGCGGTACGCGCAGGTGATGCTCGGGAAGTTGCCCCAGAGCTCGCCCCAGCCGGCATGGCCGTCGGTGTCCTCGATGCGCAGGAGGGCCGAGACCCGGGCCGGGATCGAGCCGAACGAGGTCGCGACCGGCGTCGCGATCTTCACCTCCAGCGCGTACACGTCGAGGTGTGCTATCCGGAAGGCGTCGCTCATCGAACGGTCCTCTTGCGTAGAATGCGACCCACTCCGAATCCGGCAGATTCGGCGTCCCTCACCGCGGTCCGTCGTGCATCATCGACTCCGCGACGGTCGGGTTCCAATGCGCCTGCTCGGCAGGTGCCAGCGTACTCGATTCCGCGGGCGAAGAGTCCGATCCCTGTGCCCGCGCGCACGGAGCGCTTGAGAATGAACGAAACGATGGAGATGACCGGCGGCGAGGCGCTCGCCCGGATGCTGGCCGCGCACGAGATCGGCCCCATGTTCGGCATGGGCGGGTTCCAGCTCCTGCCGTTCTACGATGCCGCGCGCCGGCTCGGCATCGACCACAACCTGGTGAACGACGAGCGCTGCGGCGTATTCGCGGCCGACGCGTACGCCAAGGTGAGCGGCCGGGTGGGGGTGTGCGACGCGACGCTCGGGCCCGGCGCCACCAACCTGCTCACCGGCATGGTGGAGGCGCTCAACGCCGGGACCCCGCTCGTGCTCGTCGCCGGCGACAGTCACCGCGACCACTCCTGGAAGAACATGACCCAGGAGTCGCGTCAGATGGAGATCCTGCGTCCCGCCGCCAAGGAGCTGATCCGCATCGAGGCCATCCGGCGCATCCCGGAGCTCGTGCGCCGCGCCTTCGCGGTCGCGACGCGGGGGCGCCCCGGCCCGGTGGTGCTCGACGTCCCGGAGGACATCGCCCACGCCCGGCACGCGTTCGACCTCGCGGACCTCGCCGCCGATCCGGACTGCCGTGCCGCGCCGTCGCTGCGCTCGCGGCCGAGTGTGGAATCGTTGCAGGCCGCGGCCGCCCTGTTGCGGGCGGCGAAACGCCCGCTTGTCCTCGCCGGCGGCGGGGTCCACCTGAGCGGCGCCGCGCGGGTGTTGACCGAGTTCGCCGAAGCGCAGTCGCTCCCCGTGGCGCACACCATGACCGGCAAGGGCGCGATCGCCTGCACCCATCCGCTCTCCGCGGGGCTGTTCGGACGCTACGACCGCATCGCGAACGAGCTGATCGCGCGCTCCGACTGCCTGCTCGTGGCGGGCTGCAAGCTCGGCGAGATCGCGACGCGCCGCTTCACCCTCATCCCCGACGGCGTCCCGCTGATCCATCTCGACATCGTCGCGGAAGAGATCGGCCGCACCGCACGTCCGAGCGTCGCGCTGTGGGGCGACTGCCGGGAGGGACTGCGCGACCTCGCCGATGCGCTGGCCGGCGACGGCGAGCGTCTGCGGGACGAGCGCGCGGACTACGCGGCGGAGGTGACTGCACGCATGGCGAAGTGGCGGGCCGAGGTCGACCACCGCCTCGTCTCGGATGAATCACCCATCAACATGGCGCGCATGATCCACGAGCTGAACCGGATTCTCGACCGAGAGCAGAGGTGAGTTATCCAACTAGCTGATACAAAACATATTATTTCGTTTTGACCGAAGCCCTTCCCCACGAACTTACCAACCTGGACTGGCGGGCGATCCGTGGGCGAATCGGAGCTGGCTTGGAGTCGGGAAACGCGACGAGCGCAGGGGTAGTAAGCCTTCGTTCGAGCCGTGGAACTGTCCAACCGAAGGTGTCATCAGCGAGCCAAATCGAGAGAATTTCTGGCGTTGCCGCAGTCCACGACGTCCACTCCGCAGAACCTCCACGTCCCGAGCGAAGGATTACGGGTCGCGGGAATCAACCGGACCTGGGGCACCCCAAGTGCGTCGGGTGAAGAACGCTTAGCGCCTCCGGCTCCCGGGGCTGCGGAGCCATCGGAGGGGTTGTGCGTAGGGTGACGGTGAGGAAACATCTTCCATCAGGAGCGCCTCGGTGAGAAGCGGGACATGGCGGTTTTTCTGTGCGGCAAGTGCGGACACGTTCGAGAGGTCCCAAGTGAGTACATCGGGCGCTCGGTGGCCTGTCCCCGGTGCAAGCAGGCCGGTGCCGTCCACGACACGGTGAAATTGTGCGAAAGGCTGATTGGCGCAATTC
>JAJDVB010000222.1 GCA_022826345.1 Alphaproteobacteria bacterium | reverse complement strand
TTGAGGTTCTGCAGCGTCTTCTCGATCAACGGGCCGAGGGCCGGCGCCGAGACGATCAGGTCGATTCCGGTCTCCGCCTTCATCTCGGGCAGCAGATCGTCGAGCGCCCGGTGATCGTTCTCGTCGCCGGTCATGAGGATGTTGATCTCGGTCCCGGCATATTTCATCGGGTCGTAGTCGGCGGCGAACGCGCTGCGCGCGCCCACCAGGCCGGGAAGCGCCGCAGCGGTAACGCCGGCCGCGCCTGCGCCCTTGATGACTTGGCGGCGATCCACCCCGCCGAGGATGCCCTTGTCTGGCTTACCCGCGCGTCCGGACTCGTTCTTGCGGCCCATCGTGTCTCCTCCCTTTTCTTGCTGCCGGCGCTGATGCACCGCCTACTGCAAACGCTATCACCGAAGGAACGGGAGAGTCACCCGGTTGCGGCGCGCGGATCGGCCGCCGCGCGTCGACTACGCGGTCATGTAGCCGTCGTCGCACATGATGGTGTGGCCGGTCACCAGCTCCGACGCGTCGCTCGCGAGGAAGATCGCCGCCCCGATCAATTCGCGCGGCAGGCCGACCCGCGGCCGGATCATGCGCGCCTTGATGAAATCGGCCGTGAACGAGGTCGTCTGGGCGGCCTTGCGGGTCATCGGGGATTCCATCAGCGTCGGGCCGATCCCGTTGACGCGGACGCCGCGCTCGCGCCACTCCAGCGCCATCACCTTGGTCACCTGGGCGACCCCGCCCTTCGATGCGAGATAGGCGCTCGACAACGGGTAGGCGATGAAGGAGCCAATCGACGCCATGTTGATGATGCTGCCTTTACCTTGCTCCAGCATGACGTTGCCGAACGCCTGGCAGCAGAGATACGTGCCTTTCAGGTTCAGCTCGATGATGTAGTCGAAGCGCTCCTCGGGGAACTCCTCGGCCGGGCTGCGGTGGGCGCCGCCGGCGCTGTTGACGAGGATGTCGACGCGCCCGTGCTCGCGCCGCACCGTGTCCGCGACCTCGAAGCACTGGCTGCGCTTGGTGACGTCGAGGGGGACCACCGCGGCAGTCCCACCCTGCTCGTCGATGGTCGCCTTGGTCTCGGCTGCACCTTCTTCGTTGATGTCGGCGACGACCACCGTGACGCCGCATTGCGCGTAGCCGATGGCGATGGCCCGGCCGAGCCCGCTGCCGCCGCCCGTGATGACGGCCACCCGGCCGGACAGGTCGAAGATATCGCGTGCGTAACCAACGGGCACGTCAGCCTGCATGTCTCACCCCGGTCACAGCCTGCGTCGCGTCCAGGCGTTCACTCCGCCAGGAGCGGGCCGAGAAGCGTATCAGGGAATACGGTTGAGGCCCACGACGCCGCGGACGGGCGCCTGGGCGTGACCCGAAGGGCGGCGCTCTCCGGCCGACAGTGTGCGTCACGACACTTGCCCGATGTCCCCGCATCGCGCTGCGCGCCGTTCCTACCCTGTCGGCCGGATAGCGCCGCGCAGACCATGACCGGGGTGAGACAGGCAGGCAAATGTCATCCGAGGACATCGGCACCTCCGGAGTGCGTGAGGAGTGGGGCGCCTAGGCCGCATCCCGCCGGAGTTCTCCGTCGCCGGACGGTACCCATCGCGCCCGAAAGCCTGTATCAAACTGTGGATTGGCGACGGTAGTGGGGCGCACTGGTGCGGTCAATGAGCCGGGGCGTGTCGATGCTGGACGGGGAGTCCCGATGGGCGCGATCGGGCTGAGCGGGATCAGGAAGGTCTTTCCGGACGGCACGGTGGCCGTCAACGACGTGGACCTCGAAATAAACGACGGCGAGTTCGTCGTGTTCGTCGGGCCTTCGGGGTGCGGCAAGACCACTCTGCTGCGGCTGATCTCCGGGCTCGAGAGCATGACCGCCGGCGAGATTCGCTTCGACGGCCAGGTCATCAACGATGTTTCGCCGCGCGAGCGAAACATGGCCATGGTCTTTCAGAATTACGCGCTCTATCCGCACATGACCGTGCGCCAGAACATCGCCTTTGCGCTGCGCGTGCGGAAGTTCCGCCCGGCCGAGATCGCCGAGCGGGTGAACGAGGCGGCGCGCATTCTGGACCTCGACCAGCTACTCGACCGCAAGCCGAAGCAGCTCTCCGGCGGCCAGCGGCAGAGGGTGGCCATGGGGCGGGCGATCGTGCGCCATCCGGGTGCGTTCCTGCTCGACGAGCCGCTCTCTAACCTAGACGCAAAACTGCGGGTGCAGCTGCGCACCGAGCTGCGGCGCCTCCACGAACGCCTCGGCGTAACCACGATCCATGTCACCCACGATCAGGTGGAGGCGATGACGCTCGGGGACCGCGTCGCCATATTCTCGGAAGGCTCGCTCCAGCAGTACGACACCCCGCAGGCGCTCTATCGCCAACCGACCAACATCTTCGTGGCCGGCTTCATCGGCAGCCCGGCGATGAACTTCATCGAAGCGAAGCTCGCCGGGAACGGCGTGGAGGTTGCGGCGTCGATCGGCGGCACCGAGATCACGCTCGGGCCGCTCCCCCCCGGCGACGGAGCCGGGCCCGGCGATCGCGTGCTCTTAGGTGTTCGACCCGAGCACCTGGGATGGCGGCGCAGCGAGAACGGCGCGTCGGGAGTCCTGCAAGCCCGCGTCGAACTGGTCGAGCACATCGAGCCCGAGGCCCACGTTTCCGCGTCCCTGATGGACCCGGCCATCGTCGTCCGCACCGCCGACGAATTCGTGGGCGGCAGCCAAGAGGACACAACGGCACTGGCGCACGACGATACCCGTTACCTCACGCTGCGGGTGTCTGCGGATGAAGTACCCGAACGCGGAGAGGTCATCGACCTGATCATGGACGGCGATCGCATCCGCCTGTTCGACCTTGCGACCGGTAACCGCCTTGGCCACTGAGGCCAGGCGGAGCGCATCTGTCTCCGAATCAAAGAAGGCACGGACCTCGGGATCGTAAACAACGCGCTCGCGCTCGCTGGCCAACACGTGTTGCTGATAAACGCGGTCTAAAGACGCACGTCGTGCAGCGGGTGGCTCCAGTTGCGGGCGCGCTGCGCGATCCGGGCAACGTCCTCTTCCAGCATCAAGCCGTCGGCGACCAGGCGTTTCGCTGCCTCGACCATCGCGGCGACATAGCCCTCGGCATCGCCGTAGCGCCGCTCGATCGATAGTCGCGGGTCGCCGGTGGCGGCACGGACCGACTCCGTCTCCGGAAAGGGGATCGTGCTGCCGGTGAACTCGTGCATGGCGCCCTCGCCGTGGCCCCTGTCCCTCAGGTTCCAGCCGGTGTAGGTGGCGAGCGGCGCGGCGACCATCGGCACCCGGACCCCGGCCGCGTCGTTGCCGTCGGCGTCGACCGCCGGCACCAGCACGGTGTAGCCCTCGGGATCGACGACGTCAGGCGGCAGCGAGCTCTGAATGCCGCTCTCCGCCTCCGGCCCGAAGTCGAGGAGCGGCAGCGCGTTGGGCCCGCGCGGGGTGGCGATGCCGGGGATATCTGGGAATTGCGCGCGCCACTCATCCATCCCGACGAGGCTGCCGTCCTCGCGCCTGGGGATCCGGCTTGCCGGCGGTGCGATGCCCTCGCTCGCCCAGCGGTCCATCGCGTCGAGCAGCGCGCGGAACAGCATAGAGGTCTGGACCACGTTGCTCAGGTTCTGGCACACCCCCCGCACCGGCGCGCCCTGGTTCGGGTCGGCCACGTGCGGCGCGCTCGACCAGAGGTAGACCCGCACGTTGTCGGGCTGCGCCAGGTCGTTGCCCTCGGTGTCGGTATGCACGAGCGAGCCGCGCCGCTGCCAGTATTCCGTGGCCGTCTGGGTATGGAAGATCAGCGGGTCGGTCTCGGGCCGCTTGCAGATCGCGTCCGACTTGCCGGTCAGGTGGTCCCTGCACGCCGCGTAGGAGAACGGGAAGCTGTCGGCCGCGTTGTCGTGGTCCTCGTACTGCTGCCCCGCCGGCACGACGGCGTTGGCGAAGCGGTGGTTCATCCACATGCGCCCGCAGCCCGCGACGTGGGCCAGCACGCCGTCGAACACCTTGCGCCCGGCCGTATCGGCGTTGAAGCCGCGCCAGATCGCATCGCGGATGCAGCGCCCCGTCTGCGAGCGGCCGAAGGCATAGGCCTTCTCCATCGGCCCGGCGCCCGCTACCGGATTGGCGCGGCCTTCGCTGTCGCACGCCTCGTACTTCAGGAAGCTCACGAGGTCGCGCACCGCGACGTGGCCCAAGCCCAGAACCAGCGGATCGCGGCCCTCGTAGACCAGCTCGTAGATCCAGCCGGGCTCGAATCCGTCCGGCATGTAGATGTGGGTGTCTGACTCGACGATCGCGTGCTCGGCACCCTGGAAATCGAGGCCCACGCCGGTCTCGACGCGCGCGAACTGCCAAGCCTCCGGCGCAATCGGGGCGCGCTCGTCGTCGGGATAGCGGCGCCGCGTCAGCCGCGCCTTGGACGTGTCGCGCGAGACCGTCGGGTGGCTGCGCGTGGAGACCCAGCCGCTCAGCGGCAGCGTGGTCTGGCCTTCCAGAGCGACGATGAACTCGGTCCGCACCGGGCCGGTGAGCGGCGCGGCGCCGTCTGTCGCGACGGGCAGGTCCATCGTCATGCGGCCGTCGCCCGGCAGCAGGTCGCCCTGCCAAGCGCCCCACACCACCGTGTAGCCGCGGCGGAACAGATAGCCGTTGCCGGCGTGCTCCAGTGTCTTCGGCTCGTTGCAGGCGGGCGCGTCGCAAAAATACTGCACCGCCCGCTTGTTGCCGCGATTGCCGTAGTCGAAGAAGAGCCGCCTGTTTCCGCGTGCCGGATCGGCCGGTTGCAGGATGCAGAGGTCGGCCGCGAACTCGACCAGGCCGTCCCGATTGCGCGGTGCCTTGTCCAGATCGACGATCCCCGCCTGCGCCGGCGCATCGGGGTCGACGGCGAATCGCACCCGCCCGGTCAGCCGCTCGTAGGCGCCGGTCTCGCCAAATGCGTGACCGTCCGCGAAGGCGCTGCGCTCGTGGATGTCGACGGCAATCCTGTTGCTCAATCCATGCTCCCAGCCGCTGCCGCTCCTAGACCGTGCCGATGC
This sequence comes from Alphaproteobacteria bacterium, assembly GCA_022826345.1. The sequence goes on along the minus strand of JAJDVB010000222.1, from coordinate 60,035 downwards.
GGTCGGCGATGGCGACGAGCCGGTGCATCTCGCGCAGCACCGGCTTCTCGATGAGCTTGCCGTCGATCACCACCAGCCCGGTGTCGGCCGCCTCGAACTCGGCGATGATGCGGCGCGCCCGGGCAATCCGTTCGGGCGACGGCGTGAACACCTCGTTGAGCGCGGCGATCTGCTTGGGGTGAACCGCGCCCTTGCCGCAGAAGCCCAGGTCTCTCGCCTGGACCGCGGCGCGTGTCATGCCCTCCGGATCTTCGAGATCGAGGTAGGGCACGTCGATCGCATCCAGGCCTGCGCTGGCGGCGGCATGGACCACGCGCGAGCGGGCGTAGAGCAGCGGCTCCCAGGCGTTCTGGCAGCGCAGCTCGGCCGCCATGTCCACGCCGCCGAAGAACATCGCGTCGATGCGCGGGCTGCTATGGGCGATGTCGTGGACCGCCTCCAGCGCGGCATTGGTCTCGATGATTACGTGCAGGCGGGTGTCGTGGCCGCGCTCGGTCAGCAGGTCGTCGAGCAGCACCACTTCGTCCGGCGTCCGCACCTTGGGCATCATCAGCGCGGGCGGCGGCGTGTCGCTGGCGAGCACCGCCTGCACGTCGGCCATGCCGAAGCCCTCGCGCAGCGAGTTGATGCGGACGATCCGCTCGACCCCGTCATCGGCCTGCGGGCTCTCGAAGAGCCTGATCGCGTTGGCGCGCGCGGCCGGCTTGTCCTTCGGCGCAATGCCGTCCTCGAGCTCGACGCAGACCATATCCGCGCCGCTCGCGAGCGCCTTCGGAAACATTTCCGGGCGCAGGCCCGGCGTGAAGATGAACGAGCGGCGGGGACGAATGCGCGGTCCGGGCATGAAGTGGCCTTTGCTGTCGTGCGGTCCGGCCGAGCTTCGCCCCATCCGGGCCGGGTTGTCTACGGTGCCGGCAATGGCCGTGTCAGGACGCGAGCCACTTCTCCCGCGCCGGCCACGCGTCCACCATGGCCCGGAGCGCCGGGTCCAGGTCGGGCATCGTCTCGGCCTCCCGCGCGAGCTCGCCCGGCTCGGCGTTGAACGCGAGGTACGACAGATCGGTCATCCGCATGGGGTAGAGGATGCCGTCCAGGTGATCGCACTCGTGCTGCAGGATCATCGCGTGCCAATCCTCGACGACCCTTCGCCGGCTCTCGCCTTCCAGCGTCCGGTAGACGATCTCGACCCGCCTGTAACGCGGCACCTTGCCGTGGAGGCCCGGCAGCGAGAGGCAGCGTTCCCAGATCAGGCCCACGTCGTCGCTCAACGGCGTGACGGCGGGGTTGACCATCACCGTCCACGGCAGGGGCTCGAGCGCGACACCCGGCGGAATGCGATCGGCCAGAATGCGATAAACCACGACGCGCCGGCCGTCGTAGACTTGCGGTGCCGCGATCCCCGTGGCGCCGATCCATTCCAGAGTGTCGCGCATGTCCGCCGCGAGGCGGGCGATGTCGGGATTCGTCGGGTCGTCCACCGGGACCGCCTTCCTGCGCAGAACGGGGTGTCCCATCTTTGCGATCTGACGAATGGCCATCATTCACCTCCCCGAATTTCCATCGGTCCATGATCGGCTTCACGTCAGCGGCTGTCACGTCTCGGCTTCCGTGACATCCGCCGCCGCGCCGAGTCCGCTGGCCATTTGCAGGCGGCGAACCCGATGTCGCTTTGCAGCGCCTTGATGAGGTTGAGGTACTGGGCCTGCACCGACGGCGTGCGCCCATCCAAGCCGGGGCCGGTTGACCGTGGCCCAACCCGGCCCAACAATGCCGCGAGCGCTCCCGACGGGCACCCGTCATGCAATCAAGACTCATCCTCTTCGCCGCCTCGGCCGGCATCGCCGCCCTCACCATCTACCTTCTCATCTCCGGGCGGAACATCCTGATCCCGATCGCCATCGCGGTCATGGCCTGGTACCTGATCAACGCCATCGCGCGCGGGATCATGAAGCTCAGCATACGCGGCGTGCGCCCGCCGCGCTGGGCCGCGCTTGCGCTCACGGCGCTGGCCGTCATTGCGGCGGTGATGTCGCTGGCCGAGATGGTAAGCGGCAACTTCAGCAACGTCGTCGATGCAATCCCCACCTATCAGGCCAATCTCCAGCGCCTGATCGGCGAGGTGGCGGCGCTGTTCGGGATGCAGGAATCACCCAATGTCGCCGATATCGTCGATCGCATCGACTTCAGTGCGGTGGTCGGCCGCCTTGCCACAACGCTGACCAGTATCGCGGGCGAGGCCGGGCTGATCCTGGTCTACATGCTCTTCCTCTTCGTCGAGCAGGGCAGCTTCGACCGCAAGATGAAGGCGCTCTTCCCCGACCCGGAACGGGAAGAGCGGGTCCACAAGATCCTCACCCACATGAGCGAGGAGATTCAGAACTACCTCTGGATCAAGACCTTCACCAGCGCGCTGACGGCGGGGCTCAGCTACGCCGTGCTGGCGGCGGTGGGCCTCGACTTCGCCGGCTTCTGGGTGGTCATCATCTTCCTGCTGAACTACATCCCGACCATCGGCTCGCTGCTCGGCATCCTCTTCCCCGCGCTGCTGGCACTGGTGCAGTTCGACACCTTCGTGCCTTTCCTCATCGTCACGCCGAGCCTCGCCGTGATCCAGGTCTTCGTCGGCAACTTCCTGGAGCCGATGCTGATGGGGTCGTCGCTCAACATCAGCCCCTTCGCGACCCTGATCTCGCTGGCCGTGTGGGGTACCATCTGGGGGGTGCCGGGGATGTTCCTCTGCGTGCCCATCACCGTGATCGCCATGATCATCTTCGCCCACTTCCCGCGCACGCGGCCCATCGCGATCATGCTGTCGACCGACGGCCGCGTCGCCTGGGGCGAGACCGAGCCGCGCCCACCGCCCGACCAACGCCCGCCGTCCGGAGCCTGACAATGACCGTTATGGAAGAAGACGCCCTCGCCATCGATGCCGGGCGGCTGAGGGAGGCCGTCGCCGCGATCTTCGCGGCCGCCGGCTGCGACGAGGCCGAAGGTGCGCGCGTCGCCCGCTATCTCGTCGAATCCAACCTCACCGGGCACGACAGCCACGGCGTCATCCGCGTGCCGCGCTACGTCTACTGGCTCGACACCGGCGCCGTGCACGCCGGGCGGCACGTCAAGACGGTGATGGACGCCGGCGCCGTCGCGGTGCTGGACGGCGACCACGGCTTCGGCCAGACCATCGGCGAGGAGGCGATCACGTTGGGCGTCGAGAAGGCGCGCGAGTACGGGGTTTCCGTGGTGGGTCTGCGCAACTCGGGCCACCTGGGGCGGATCGGTGACTGGGCCGAGCTTGCGGCAGCACACGGGCTGTTCTCGATCCACTTCGTCAATACCAGCGGACTCGGCATGCTGGTGGCGCCCTTCGGCGGCACAGAGCGGCGCATGTCCACCAATCCCATCTGCATTGGCGTGCCGGTGCCGGAGGGGCCGCCCTTCGTGCTCGACTGCGCGACGTCCATCGTGGCCGAGGGCAAGGTGCTGGTCGCGCTCAACGGCGGCAAGCCGCTCCCCGAGGGCTCCCTGATCGATCGGGACGGCACGCTCACCACCGATCCCAACGCCATCTACGGCACGCTGGACGGCACCCAACCCCACGACCAGCGCACGGGCTCGGCCGCCGTGCGCGCCATGGGCGAGCACAAGGGCTCCGGCATCAGCATCATGTGCGAGCTGCTTGCCGGTGCGCTCACCGGCGGCGGCTGCGGCCGGACGGGTCACAAGACGCTGGAGAACAACATGCTCTCCATCCTGCTCGAGCCTGAGCGTTTCGGCACTGAGGCGCTGCTCTGGCCGGAGCTCGACCGCTACGTCGCCTTCGTGCGCAGCGCGCGGGCCGCGCCGGGGCACGAGCGGGTGCGCCTCCCCGGCGAGCCGGAGGAGGAGATGCGCGCCCGGCGGCGCGCAGACGGCATCCCGCTGCCCCGCAGGGTGCGGTCGAGCCTCGCGCTCACGGCAAACTCCCTTGGTCTCAAAGACGTGGCGGCGGTGTTCAAGCCGCAGAAGCAAGCGGGGGTCTCCCCGTGAGCGGGGCCTCGGATATCGCTGCCCACTACACGAGCGGCGACCTGCTCGCCCGCCTGGAGGCGCGGCTGCGGGAGGACGGGCACGATCCGGTGCGCCCGACCGCCGAGGCTTTGGCCCCCTACGACCATTTCCACGGCCGCGGCCTGGAGGCGACCGAGGACATGGCGAACCTGCTCCGGGTCTCCTCGACGGACCGCCTTCTCGATGTCGGTAGCGGCCTTGGCGGGCCGGCGCGCTACATGGCGGAGCGCTTCGGCTGCCGGGTCGACGGGATCGATCTGACCGCCGAATTCTGCGCCATCGCGCGGCACCTGACGGCGCTGCTGGGGCTCACGGCCCGTGTCTCCTTCGAGCAGGGCGACGCGCTGGCGATGCCGTTTGGCGATGCCGTGTTCGACGGCGCCTACTCGATGAACGTCTCGATGAACATCGCCGACAAGCGCGCGCTCTATCGCGAGATTCACCGCGTGCTCAAGCCCGGCGGCTGGTTGAGCCTGTCGGAAGTCGTGCAGGGGCCGGGCGGCGCGCTCGACTACCCGACGCCGTGGGCGCGCACCGCCGCGACCAGCTTTCTCGCGAGCCCGGCGGAGACCCGCACGAACCTCGAGGCCTCGGGGTTCGCCATCGAGACGCTGCGGGAGACGACGGAGACCGCGCTCGCCTACGCCGCCCGCTCGCGCGCACTGGTCGAAGCCGGCGGACAACCGCTGCACCGCGCCGTCTCGCTGATCCACGGTGCGCTTGCCGAACAAGCAATGGCGAACTCGGCACGCGCGCTGAGGGAGCATCGCGCCGTGCCCATCGAGATCGTCTGCCGCAAGGCGCGGTAATAGGGATTTCCGACTTCGGTGCGGGTCTCCGGTTGGGGGTGGAGTGAGACTATTCGGGCGGTCAGCTCATCACGAGCGCCCTGAATGGACCCCGCAGGAAGCCCTCTCACCAGATACCGGGAAAGATCCGGTACTTCACCCGCGCCCGATACTCCGCCCACTTTTCGGGACCGTATTTCTCGGCGCAATACGCTTCGTCCTCTACCTGGCGAATGGTGAACAGCGTGACGATGCAGACGAAGTAGGTCCAGGCCCAGGGATTGTCGAAGTGGCCGAAGGACAGGGCGACCGACAGAGCCAAGAACCCCTCGCCCAGGTAATTGAAATGGCGGGCGACACCCCATAGACCGCTGCAAAGAATCTTTCGGTCCCCGGCCTCGATGTACTTGGGCTCGATGAGCCCGAGAAACTTGCGGTCGGGCCATCGCTTGAACATGTACTTCTGCAGGTTGGCGCCGCGCGTTATGCCCCATCCGTAGAGGAACAGCAGACCCGTTCCGATGAGCCAGACATACGTCCATGCCGGCGAGAATCCGGGGTCCGGGTAAGCGGCCATGCCCCACAGCGGCAGGATGTAGAGCCACCCGTAGACCATGAGGCCGCCCCAGAACAGCTTGAAGCCGAGCTTTTCGTGGATCAGATCGTAGGTGTAGAGCTGGACGCGCTCGAAGATGAAGTAGTCGAACACGTAGAACGTGAAGAACAACGCATACAGGAAGACGCCGGGGTTAGCGTCCTCGCCGAAGCGGTCGTAGTGGTACGCAGCTCCGGACAAGGCGTTGAGAACCAGCATGGTTCCGCCGACGACATAGAGATACATCTTGACGTCGAAGCGGTAGTTGAAGAACGCCAGCTCCTGAGCTCGCCCGACCCACAAATCCGCGATAGGATTCCGTTTCTCCTTTCGCGGCTGGCTGTACACCGCGATCAAGGTGAAGATCAGGGAGAACAGCGTTCCACCGGCCAGTGCATACAGCGTGGTCCGGTAGAACCAGTCGCGCGGCATCCCGGTGGCCTCGAAGGCCCACACGAGCACCGCGATGACGAACACCAGGATGCCGTTCAGCCGGTACTTGCGGGGCTCGCCGGTCTCCTGATCCCTGACGTAGCCGGGAACCCGCATTCCCGGAAGGATGACCTGCAACAAGAAAAAGACGATGAAGATTGCCAGCGGTGTGAAAAAACCCGCTAGCTTCTCTATCTCGGTAAGCTCGAAAAAGTGCTCAATACCGAGCCACTCGATCATGACCAAGTATCCCTTTCCCTCGTAACACGGCCATTATGGATTTGGCCACAAAGACGATCAATAAGGTCCTACGCACCGATAGCGTGTTTCGACATCGGTGTTTGCCGTTCCCTTAACTGGCGGCGGGAGCCCAACCACAGAGACTTGATAACTGCCCACAGTCTGTACAGCGCCCCCTCCTTGGGGTTGGAGAAGAGGTTTTACCAGACGCTGCCGCAGCGGCCGCCGTCGATCACGAGATTCTGGCCGGTGATGTAACCGGCCTGGACGCTGCAGAGGAAGGCACAGGCCTCGCCGAATTCGGCGGGATCGCCAAAGCGCTTGGCCGGAACCGACGCCATGTGCTGCTCGGTGAACGCGGCGAGCTCGGTACCCGTCGCCTCGGCACCGGACGCAATGTTGCTGCGCAGACGCTCGGTGTCGAAATAGCCGGGCAAGACGTTGTTGATGGTCACGTTGCGGTCGGCGACCCCGGACGCAATGCCGGCGACGAAGGCGGTGAGGCCTGCGCGCGCGCCGCTGGAGAGGTCGAGACCGGGGACCGGCATCTTCACCGAGATCGAGGTGATGTTGACGATGCGCCCGAAGCCGCGCGCGGTCATGCCGTCCACCACACGCTGGATCATCTCCACAGGTGTCGCCATGTTCATCACCACGCCTTGGAGGAAGGCGTCGCGGTCGATCTCGCGGAAATCCCGGCGGGGCGGCCCGCCATTGTTGTTCACCAGGATGTCGGGCTCGGGGCAGGCCTCGATCAGCGCGGCCTGAACCGCCGGATTGCTGATGTCGCCGGCCACGGTCTCCACGGCGACGCCCGTCTCCCCGCGAATATCGCGCGCCGTGCCTTCGAGCGCCGCACTATCGCGCCCGTTGATGACGAGATCGACACCGTTACGTGCGAGCGATTGCGCACAGGCACGGCCGAGCCCGCGGCTCGCGGCGCAGACGATTGCCCGGCGCCCCTTGATTCCAAGATCCATGGCTCCATATCCCCTGCTGCGGCGCCATCCTGACGCCCGCCGGATCGCCCGCGCAAGGCCGGAGGAAACCTCGGACATTTACCGCGATCGCGCGCTCCGAGCGCAAACGGACGCTTGCTTCGCCGCGCCAATGGTGTTAGCACTCACTTCTAGCGAGTGCTAACACCTGCTACCAGACGACTATTCAGACGAACGTGGAGGAACCAATGAAGTTTCGACCGCTGCACGACAGGGTCGTGGTTCGCCGGATCGGCGAGGACACCAAGACCGCCGGCGGCATCATCATCCCCGACACGGCCCAGGAGAAGCCGCAGGAAGGCGAGATCGTGGCCGTGGGCCCCGGAACCCGAGGCGATGACGGCACGCTGCATCCGCTGGACGTGAAGCCGGGCGATCGCGTGCTGTTCGGCAAGTGGTCCGGCAACGAAGTGACCCTCGACGGTGACGAGCTCCTGTTCATGAAGGAGTCCGACATCATGGCCATCGTCGAGACCGGCAAGAAGTCGAAGAAGGCCGCGTAGGCGGGCCGCTCGTAGTCAGGAAGGAAAGAAATCATGGCAGCGAAGGAAGTAAAGTTTTCCGCCGACGCGCGGACCCGCCTGCTCAAGGGCGTGGACACGCTGGCGGCCGCCGTCGGCGTGACGCTCGGCCCCAAGGGGCGCAACGTCGTGCTCGACAAGTCGTTCGGCGCACCCCGCATCACCAAGGACGGCGTGACGGTCGCCAAGGAGATCGAGCTCACCGACAAGTTCGAGAACATGGGCGCCCAGATGGTGCGCGAGGTCGCGAGTAAGACCAACGATGAGGCCGGCGACGGCACCACCACGGCGACGGTTCTGGCCCAGTCGATCGTGCGCGAGGGCTCCAAGGCGGTTGCTGCCGGCATGAACCCGATGGACCTCAAGCGCGGCATCGACCTCGCGGTCGGCGCCGTGGTGAGCGAGATCGGCAAGCGCTCCAAGCGGGTGCAGACCGACGAGGAGATCGCGCAGGTCGGCTCCATCTCCGCCAACGGCGAGCGCGCGGTCGGCGACATGATCGCCGAGGCCATGCAGAAGGTCGGCAAGGAAGGCGTGATCACGGTGGAGGAGGCCAAGGGCCTCGAGACCGAGCTCGACGTGGTCGAGGGCATGCAGTTCGATCGCGGCTACCAGTCGCCCTACTTCATCACCAACGCCGACAAGATGACCTGCGAGCTGGAGGACCCCTTCATCCTCTTGCATGAGAAGAAGCTCTCCAACATGCAGGCCATGATCCCGATTCTCGAGTCGGTGGTGCAGTCATCCAAGCCGCTGCTCATCATCGCCGAAGAGGTCGAGGGCGAGGCGCTGGCGACGTTGGTGGTCAACAAGCTGCGCGGCGGCCTCAAGGTTGCGGCGGTGAAGGCGCCGGGCTTCGGTGATCGCCGCAAGGCCATGCTCGAGGACATCTCGATCCTCACCGGCGGCCAGGTGGTCAGCGAGGACCTCGGCATCAAACTCGAGAACGTCACGGTCGACATGCTGGGCACCGCCAAGCGGGTCTCGATCACCAAGGAGGAGTCCACCATCGTCGGCGGCGCCGGCAAGAAGGGGGACATCACCGGACGCTGCAACCAGATCCGGGCGCAGATCGAGGAGACCACCTCCGACTATGACCGCGAGAAGCTGCAGGAGCGGCTGGCGAAGCTCGCCGGCGGCGTCGCGGTGATCAGGGTCGGCGGGGCCACCGAGGTCGAGGTGAAGGAGAGCAAGGACCTCGTCGAGGACGCGCTCAACTCCACCCGCGCGGCGGTCGAGGAGGGCATCGTCGCCGGCGGCGGCGTGGCGTTGCTCTATGCCGGTCGCGCTCTCGACAAGCTCCAGGGTGCCAACGACGACCAGAACGTCGGCGTCAACATCGTGCGCCAGTCGCTCAAGTCGCCGGCCCGGCTGATCGTCGAGAACGCGGGCGAGGACGGATCGCTGGTGATCGGCAAGCTGCTGGAGCAGAAGAGCGCGACGCAAGGCTTCGACGCGCAGAACGGCAAGTACGTCGACATGGTGAAGGAGGGCATCATCGACCCCGCGAAGGTGGTGCGCACCGCGCTGCAGGATGCGGCTTCGGTCGCCGGCCTGCTCATCACCACCGAGGCGATGGTTGCCGAGAAGCCCGAGAAGAAGGACGACGCCGCCGGTGCCGGCATGCCGGACATGGGCGGCATGGGCATGTAGCTCAGCCTTTCAGGCTTACGATCGGGGCGGGCCCGAGGGCCCGCCCCTTTTTGTTTGCAGCGGCCGGGACCACGGGATATGTGCAACGCGCGCCGTCGCGCTTAGTGACAGCCGGCGTAGCCAGCCAGGGAGGCCCCATGAGCGCGGATATTGGAGCCCTGTTTGACGAGCGGGATTCGCTCGATATCGCCCAGCTGGTGAAGGCGGGCGAGGTGACGCCGGCCGAGCTTGCCGAGGAGGCGATCCGCCGCATCGAGGCGCTCAACCCGACGCTCAACGCGGTCTCCATCCCGCTCTTCGACTATGGCCGCAAGGCCGCCGCCGACCCGGCGCTGCCCGACGGACCCTTCAAGGGCGTGCCCTTCCTGCTCAAGGATCTCGGCACGCTCTGGGAGGGCATCCCGCTGGCCAACAGCTGCCGCTACTTCAAGGACTTCATCTGCCCCGCCGACATGACCTACACGCGGCGGATCAAGCAGGCGGGGTTCGTGCTGCTCGGCCGCAGCAACGCGCCCGAGTTCGGCTGGTGCCTCGCGACCGAGCCCACCCTCTTCGGCCGCACCAGCAACCCCTGGAACCTGGAGCGCACGCCGGGGGGCTCCAGCGGCGGCGCGGCGGCGGCGCTGGCGTCCCGCATGGTGCCTTTCGTCGATGCGAGCGACGGCGCTGGCTCGACGCGGGTGCCGGCCTCCCACTGCGGGCTGGTCGGGCTCAAGCCCTCGCGCGGCCGAGTGACGCTCGATCCCTACCCCGATTATTGGTACGGCGGGGCGACCTTCCTCACCGTGACCCACACGGTGCGCGAGAGCGCCGCCTATCTGGACGCGGTCGGCGGGCGGGTGACGGGCGATGTCTACTACACCGACATGCCAGCGACGCCCTACCTGGACGAGGTGGGGCGCGACCCCGGCACGCTCCGCATCGGCGTGACGACCACTGCGCCGGACGGCAACCTCATCCACGAGGAGGTGGCGCAGGCGGTGCGCGATGCCGCGGCGCTCTGCGAGAGCCTCGGCCATCGGGTGGAGGAACGGGAGCTCGACCTCGACTGGGAGCGGTTCTGGTGCGCGTACACGCAGATGACCGCCGCCCAGACCGCCTCGGGCTTCGAGGATTCCGAGGCGCTCATCGGCCGCCCGGTGACCGAAGACGATGTCGCGCCGCTGATCTGGGGGATCATCCAGAAGGGCAAGGCCATCGACGGGCCGCAGCACTACCGCGACGTGAACGTGCTGCGCCAGATCGGCCGCGATCTGATCGCGAGCCTCGCGGACTGCGACGTTCACCTCATGCCGGTGATCGGCCATCCCGCGCGTGTCCACGGCCATTACCCGATGACCATGGGCGATATCGACCGCTACAACGCCGAGCTGATGGGGCCGGATGCCGTGTTCACGGCGCCCTTCAACGCGAGCGGCCTGCCCGGCATGTCGCTGCCGCTGCACATGACGGCGGATGGGTTGCCGGTCGGCGTGCAGCTCGTGGGCCGCGAACGCGACGAGAGCACGCTCTTCCGCCTCGCCGGCCAGCTTGAGGCGGCGAAGCCCTGGAAGGACCGCCGGCCGCCGGTCCTCGCACGTTGAACCACGGTTGCACGGCGCAACCGGCCCAAAGGGAGGCTCCCATGACCTCAGTCTTCGCCAACGACGCATTCGCCGGGAAGACGGTGCTGGTCACCGGTGCCAGCTCGGGCATCGGCGAAGGCACCGCCAAGGCCTTCGCCGCCCACGGCGCCAACGTCATGCTCAACGGGCGCGATGCGGCGCGCGGCGGCGCGGTGCTGGACGCCATCGTGGGCAGCGGCGGCAGCGCGGCGCTGAGTCTCGGCGATGTAGCGGATTCCGCCTACTGCGACCGGCTAGTGGGCGAGACGGTGAACCGCTTCGGCCGGCTCGACGTGCTCTTCAACAATGCCGGAATCTGCTTGCACGGGCCGGTGGACGAGACCTCGGACGACGATTGGGACCACCTGATCGGTATCAACGTCAGCGGCAGCTTCTTCATGGCGCGGGCTGCCGTGCGCCAGATGAAGGCACAAGGCGCGGGCGGCGCGATCGTCAACATGTCATCGGAGTGCGGGCTGATCGCCTACGAGCGGCTGCCTGCCTACAGCGCGACCAAGGGCGCCATCGTCATGCTGACCAAGTGCATGGCGATCGATCACGCACGCGACGGCATCCGCGTCAACGCGGTCTGTCCCGGCGATATCGACACGCCCATGACCGACCTGGGCTGGGCGCACCTCGACATTTCTTCCGAGGAAATCCGCGAGAAGCTCAAGGAGCACATCCCGCTCGGCAAGGTGGGCGAGCCGCTCGATATCGCCCACGCGGTGATGTACCTCGCTTCCGACGCCGCCGGCTTCGTCACCGGCACCCTGCTTCCCATCGACGGCGGCACGACTGCTCGATAAGCGCGCCTACGGCGCGACGAGGAGGTAGATCCCGGCAGCGACCATCGCGACGCCGCCTGCGCGCGCGACCCACTCGCCCCTGGGCATGAGCTTCTCCGCGACGACGAAGACCGTGATCGCCGCCACCCAGGCGAGGTTCATCACCCCGCCGACAAAGAGCAGCCCCATCACGAAGCCACAGCAGCCGAGGCAGAAGGCGCCGTGGCCGAGCCCCATGCGGAAGGCGCCCGACCGGCCCGGCCGCCAGTGCCCCATGATGAAGGCCATGGGCGAACGGCAATGCTTGAGGCAGGCGTACTTGAGCGGCGTCCACTGATAGACGCCGGCGGCGACGAACAGCACGCCGCCGAGGATCGTGCTGGTGGCGACCATCATGGGCGAGAGCAGCGCCGCGTTCTGCAGCCCCCACTGCATCGCCGTCGCGGCGACGCTGAACGCTGCCCAGACCAGCACGTAACCGAGCGCGAAGAGCGTCGTCGCCGTGAAGGGGCGGCCACCGCTCTGAGAACGGTCCACGCGGGCGAAGATCAGGATCATCGGCGCCGCGCTCGGCACCATCATCGCCACCATCATCACCGCCCACATGGCCCACATCAGCAGGCCGTCGGTCACGCTCCAGGCCTGCATCTGCATCATGGCGCCGTCCGCGTGCGCCATGTCGCCACCCATATCGAGGGCCATGTCGATGAGGTAAAGCCAGGCGAGCGCGGCCGCGACCGCGAGGCCGGCCAGGACAATAAGCCGGTCGCGTCGTGCAATCCCCTCGATCACGGGCGTTACGGTTGTGCCCTCAGTCGCACTTGGCGGTGAGGCCGCCGTCCACGACCAGATCGGCGGCAGTCACGTACCCAGCCTCGTCCGAGGCCAGGAAGAGCGCGGCGTGGGCCACGTCCCAGCCGGAGCCCATGCGGCCCATGGGTACCTGGGCGTGGCGCTTCTCGACCAGAGCTTCGAGGTCGCCGCCGCCGTACTGCGCGGCAAGCCGCGCCTCCACCAGGGGGGTGTGCATGAGACCGACCGAAATCGAGTTGCAGCGCACGCCGCGCGCTGCGTACTGCACGGCCACCGCCTTGGTGAACTGCACCAGCCCGGCCTTCGCCGCCGCATAGGCCGCGTGGTGGTTGCCGACGAAGCGGAGCCCGGCGACCGAGGAGATGTTGACGATAGCGCCCGCGCCCTGCGCCTCCATGATGGGGAGGGCGCAGCGGGTGGTGAGGAAAGCGCTGGTGAGGTTGAACTCCAGTTGCCCGGCCCAGTCCTCCTCGCTGAGTTCAACCGGGCCGCCGGGCACCGAGCCCCCCACGTTGTTGACCAGCACGTGCAACCCGCCCCAATGCTCGCAGACTTCCGACATCACCCGCTCGATCTGAGCGCTGTCGGTTACGTCCGCGGTCTCCACCGCGCAGGCGTTGCCCTCGCTCTCGATCATCTGCCGCGTCGCCTCGGCCGCCGCAGTGTTGCGATCGACCGCGACGACGCGCGCGCCTTCGCGGGCGAAGAGCACGGCGGTGGCGCGGCCGTTTCCCCAGCCGGGGCCGACCGAGCCTGCGCCCGTGATCAACGCGACCTTGCCGTCGAGACGCCCTGCCATGCCGCCACCCTACCCGTCGATGCCGTGATACGCCCGCGCGATATCCGCCCGCCGGCAGATCCACACGTCATCTTGGCGCAGAACGTGCTCCAGAAAGTGGCGGAGCGCCGCCAAGCGCGCCGGTCGCCCGATGACGCGGCAGTGAAGGCCCACGGAGAGCATCGCGGGGTGCCCGTTGACGCCCTCCCGGTAAAGCTCGTCGAAGGCCGCGCAGAGGTACTCGGCAAATGCCACCGGCGAGGCGAAGCCGTTCGGCGTGCTGAATTTCATGTCGTTGCTGTCGAGCGCGTAGGGGATGACGAGGTGGCGCTCGCCCCCCTCCAGCTCCAGCCAGTAGGGGATGTCGTCGTCGTAGGCGTCCGAATCGTAGAGCAGGCCGCCGCACTCGATGGCGAGCCGGCGTGAGTTCGCGCTCACCCGTCCGCAGTAGAAGCCGACCGGCGCCTCGCCCGTCTGCTCGCGGATGGTCTCCTTCGACTTCAGGATGTGCTCGCGCTCGACGTCCTCGGGGACGGTGGCATAGTCGAACCAGCGCCAGTTGTGGCTCGCGACCTCGAAACCCTGCCCGGCGCAGTAGCGGCCGACATCCGGATTGAGCGCGAGCGCCTGGCCCACGCCGAAAATGGTCGCCGTCACGCCCAGCTCCTCGAAGAGCCGCAAGATGCGCCAGACGCCGGCGCGCGCGCCGTAGTCGTAAAGGCTCTCGGTGTTGTGGTCCCGCTGGCCCTCGCGCGCCTCGATGCCGCAAATCTCGTGGATATAGCTCTCGGACGTGGCATCGCCGTTGAGGATCGACCGCTCGGCGCCCTCCTCGTAGTTGAGGACGAGGCTCAGCGCGAGCGGGCTCCGGTCGCTCCAGGGCGGGCGCGGGCGGCTGCGCCCGTAGCCGACGAAATTGCGGTCGTTCATGGTGTTCATGGGACAGGGATCCTCGGCGATTGGGGAGCGGGCATGTTGTGCCAGGTCATGGGCCGATGGCCGTCACTCTAGCCCGCATTTCTCATCAGGGTCATCACCTCGGCATGGCTCGGCTGAGGTGCGATGGCGCCGACACCGGATGCGGTCAAAGCGCCCACCGCGTTGGCGTAACGGCCTGCCTCGGCAAGCTCGGCATCGCGGAGCAGGGACAGGACGAAGCCGGCACTGAACGCATCGCCCGCTCCGGTGGCATCGACTGCGTCGACCCTCCACGCCGGAATGTGACGATGCTCCCCGGTATCGCTCTTGATGAGACAGCCGTCGGCTCCCAGCTTCGCCACCGCGAGCCGGGGCCGCTCCCCCACGATACGATCGAGAACCGCTTCGAGCGGGGTGCCGCCGTACAGATAGGTGGAATCTTCCTCGCTCACGAAAACGATGTCGGCGAGCGCCACGGCGGCCTCGAAGTTGTGGCGCAGCGTGTCGCGGTCCCCGAGCGCCGGGCGCACGTTGGCGTCGTAGCTGACGGTGGTGCCGACCTTCTGCGCCAGCTCCATCGCCACGCGGACCGCGTCCGCACACGAGCGGGAGATCGCCTGCGAGATGCCGCTCGCGTGCAGGACACGCGCGCCCGCCACGTAGCCGGGGTCTATATCCGCGCTCGCGAGGTGGCTCGCCGCCGAGCCGCGGCGCACATAGTCGAAGCGGTGCTTTCGATCCTCCGTATAGGTGACGAAATAGAGGCCGGTGTGGTGATCCGCGTCGACTTTGACTTGGGCCACATCGACGCCATGCGTTTCCAGCATCGCGACGAAGGCCGCGCCGAACGCATCCTGCCCGACCCGCGTGACATAGCCGCAGTCGCCCCCTAGGCGCGCGGCCGCGAGCACGAAGTTGGCCGTGTCCCCGCCCCAGCCGCTGCGGAAACGATCGACATCTCCCAATCGGCCGGCCGTTTCGGCGGCCATCTCCGCAAGAGGTTCTCCAATGGCAATCAGGTCGGGCAAGCGGAACCTCTACGGTCGGCGTCGTTGATCCTGTCTCCGGTCCGGCGCAAGCCGGCGGCTGCGGCCATGTCCGACGAGATGGAGAGCGTTCGTGGCGTCTAGGCGCCGGGGTCGTTCGGCGATTGAGGGGCGGACACGTCGTGCCAGGTGGTGGGCCGGAAGAAGGTGCGGTCGAACCCGCCTCCGTTCCAGGTGGTCATCTTTCGCACGTGGACGAGAAAGGGCTCCCGGGGGAATCCGAACGTCGTTTCGGCGTAGGCGACGCCCGGCGCGCCCAGGTACCGCTCCGCCATCTTGCGGGCCGGCGTGATCCAGTCGAAGTCGTCGGGCAGAAACTCCGCTTCGCCGAGCGCGCTCACCCGCATGTAGGGCAGGCCCGGATTGTCGACGAGGAGACCGCAGCGCGGGTCGCGGTGCAGGTTTTGCACCATGCTGGTGCGCGCTTTGCTGATCACCAGGAATGCGTTGTCCTGCGCCAGCCAGTCGTACCAGACCGGGCTCACCACCGGCCATCCGTCGGCCATCGTGGTGGCGATCTTCGCGAACATCGTGCCCGAGGTGAGGAACGCGTCGCGCTCCTCGACGGTCATCCCCCGCCCGCTGTCTGATGTCATCGCCATGGCGCGTCTCTCCGTTCCCGTCGCGGGCATGGGCACCGCAACACCCGGCTATCGCTCGGAGCCGAAGGATAGGCGCGGCGGGTTGCCTTTGCACGCCGTGCGAGGAGGCACATGCCGACCTGCCGAAAGCCGCGCGCAAGTGATAGGGTTCGCGCGCTTCGGGCGGGCATGCGGCGCGAAAAGGGTCCGAGACATGAGGGATCAGGCGCGGGTGGTGGTGATCGGCGGCGGCATCGTCGGATGCAGCGTGCTCTACCATCTGGCGAAGCTCGGCTGGTCGGACGTGATGCTGGTCGAGAAGACCGAGCTCACCGCAGGCTCCACCTGGCACGCCGCAGGCCTGCTGCCGCTCTTCAACATGAGCTACAGCGTCGCCCAGCTCCACAAGTACTCGATCGACCTCTATCAGCAGCTTGAGGAGGAGACCGGCCAGGCGGTGAGCTTTCACCGCACCGGCAACCTGCGGCTCGCCACCAATCAGGAGCGGATGGACGAGTACCGCAACTACTGCGGCACGGCTAACACCATCGGCGTGCCCTTCGAGCTGATCGGCCCCAACGAGATCGGTGCGCTCTGGCCGCTCTGCAACCTGGACGGCCTGGAGGGTGCGCTCTTCCACCCCCACGATGGCCACGTGGCACCGGCGGACGTGACGCAAGCATTGGCCAAGGGGGCACGCGACCGGGGTGCGGAGATCAACCGCAACACCGAGGTCACGGGGATCGAGCGGACCCGTGCGGGCGCGTGGCTGGTGAAGACCACGCGGGGCGACATCACCTGCGAGACCGTGGTGACGGCGACCGGCTCCTGGGCGCGTCAGGTGGGCGCGATGGTGGGCCTCGACCTGCCGACGATCCCGGTGGAGCACCAGTACCTCGTCACCGACACGATCCCCGAGCTCATCGAGCGCAAGGCGGCGGGCCTCCCGGAGATGCCCGTGCTGCGGGAGACCGACGCCTCCTACTACATGCGCGAGGAGCGCCAGGGCCTGATCCTCGGGCCTTACGAGAAAGGCGCGCCGGCCTGGGCGGTGGACGGGGTGCCGGAGGGTTTCGGGCGGGAGCTTCTGCCCCCGGACCTCGAACGGCTCGAACCGCACATCGAGGCCGCGATCGAGCGGGTGCCTGCGTTCGGCCGCGCCGGCATCAAGGATTGCGTCAACGGCCCCATTCCTCATACGCCGGACGGCAACCCCCTCATCGGCCCGGCCTATGGGCTGCCGAACTTCTGGCTGGCCGAGGGCTTCGCCTTCGGCATCACAACCGCCGGCGGCGCCGGCTGGCAGCTCGCCCGCTGGATCGCGGACGGCGAGCCCTCCATCGACATGCTGACGGTGGACCCCAGACGCTTCGGCGCCTACGCCAACAAGAACTACACCAGGGTCAAGAGCGAGGAGGTCTACAGCCACTTCTACGTCATTCATTACCCGGACGAAGAGCGCCCGGCGGCGCGGCCCGCCAAGACCAGTCCCTGCCACGAGCGGCTTGCGGCCCACGGCGCCGTCTGGGGCCAGCGCTACGGTTGGGAGCGCCCCAACTGGTTCGCGCCCGAAGGCACCGAGCCCAAGGACGACTGGAGCTTCCGCCGCACCAACTACTTCGGGTCGGTGGGCGCCGAGTGTCGGGCGGTGCGCGAGCGCGCCGGCCTGATCGACATCACCAGCTTCTCCAAGTTCAGAGTCTCCGGGCCGGCGGCCGAGGCCGCGCTCGACCGCGTTCTCGCCAACCGGCTGCCCAAGGCCAGAGGCCGCATCAAACTCGCCCATGCGCTCACCGTGACCGGCGGCGTGCGCTCCGAGTTCACGGTGCTGCGCGAGGGGCCTGACTCCTTCTACTTGGTGAGCTCTGGTGCGGCCGAGCGCTACGACCACGATTTCCTGCTGCGCCACGTCGCGGGCGAGGGTGTGAGGATCGAGAACATCACCACCGCCCACGGCGTCCTCGTGCTGGCAGGCCCGCGCTCGCGCGACATCCTCCAGGCCGTGACAGACGCGGACCTCTCCAATGGGGCCTTCCCCTGGCTCACGGCGCAGCCCATCTCCATCGGCCTGGCACCGGCCACCGCGATGCGGGTCAACTTCGTGGGCGAGCTCGGCTGGGAGCTGCACCACCCCATCGAGTACCAGAACCGCATCTTCGACGCGCTGGTGGAGGCCGGGGAGCAATACGGCCTCGCCATGTGCGGGATGCGGGCAATGGATTCGCTCAGGATCGAAAAATCCTACCGCATGTGGGGACAGGACCTGACCATCGAGTATTCCGCCTCCGAGGCCGGCCTGGACCGCTTCGTCGCGCTGGACAAGGGCGACTTCGTCGGCCGTGACGCTCTGGTGGCCCAGCGCGAGGCGGGCGTTCCGCAGGACTTCGTGACCCTGGAAGTGGAGGCCGACGACGCCGACCCCTGGGGCAACGAGCCGATTTACGACGGGGAGTCCATGATCGGCCGTGCCACCTCCGGCGCCTACGGCCACACGGTGGGGCAAAGCCTCGCGCTCGGCTACGTCGCCCGCGACCACGCGGTGCGCGGCCGCCGGCTCGCCGTGGAAATTCTGGGCGAGCGGCGTCCGGCACGGATCGTCCCCAACTCGCCGGTCGACCCCTCCAACGAGCGGCTCCGCGCGTAAACCCCGCGCGTCGAGCGCAACACACAGCACCAAGGAGACGACATGGCACTGGCCGAGCGCGACATCGACGTCGAAGGGCACCGGGTTCATCTCTGGGAAGGGGGC
Organism: Alphaproteobacteria bacterium; assembly: GCA_022826345.1. The sequence goes on along the minus strand of JAJDVB010000222.1, from coordinate 41,484 downwards.
GAGGGCTTCCCCATCCTGATGCTGCATGGCTCCGGCCCCGGCGCCGGCACCATCGGCAACTGGCGGCTGGTGCTGGAGCCGCTCGCCGCGCGCTATCGCATCTTCGCCACCGACCTGATCGGCTTCGGCGCCTCCGGCCGCAAGACGGAGGAGCCTTATTTCGACCTGCCGCTCTGGCGGCGCCAGGCCCAGGCGGTGCTCGACCTCCTGCCCGTAGGTGAGGCCGGCGTGATCGGCCATTCGCTCTCCGGCAGCCTCGCGCTCGGGCTTGCCATGGACAACCCGCGCATCACCAAGGTGATGACCACCGGTTCGATGGGCGCGCCCGCGCGCGCCAACCGCGAGACCGAGATCTGCTGGCGCTTCCCCGGGACCCGCGAGGAGCTGCGCGAGGCGGCCGAGATTCTGGTCCACGACCCCTCGGTGATCACCGACGCCTTCCTCGACGCCCGCATGGCGATCCTCCACGACGGCGAGTACGGCCCCTACTTCCGCAGCATGTTCGCGGGCGACAAGCAGCGCTACATCGACGAGGCGGTGCTCCCGCCCGACCGGCTGTCGGCCCTCGCCTGCCAGGTGATGATGCTCCACGGCCGCGACGACCGGCCCTTCCCCTGCGAGGAGAACACCAGGGTCCTCGCCCGGCACCTCCACAAGGCGGACACCTTCGTGATCGCGGAGTGCGGTCATTCGCCGGCTCTGGAACATCCTGATAAACTGCTGGCTGCGGCGCAGATGCTGTTCGGCTGACGCTGAACGACACGTGCCGGTAAGACGATGGAGCGAGCGATGCGTAGACATATTCGATGCGGACAGCTTTTCACCGGCTTGGGCGACGGCGCCGAGCGCGACCAGACGGTGGTGACCGAAGGCGAGCGCATCGCCTATGTCGGGCCGAGCGCGGGTGCGCCCGTGGTGGCGCCCGAGGACGACGTGGTGGACCACTCCGGTCATTTCGTGCTGCCGGGCCTGATCGACGTCCACGTCCACCTCTCCTACGGCAATGCCAAGACCGAGGAGGACATCGACCTCTACGCGCCGGTCGAGTTTCGCGCGCTGCGCGGGATGGAGGCGGCCCAGCGGGTGCTCGCCGCAGGCTTCACCTCGATGGCAGACCCCACGACCAGCGGCCGGGTGACGCCCTCCATCCGCGACGCCATCGACGCTGGCCTCTTCGTCGGCCCCCGCATCACCTGCTCCGGGCGCCAGATCACCAACCGCCAGGGCCTCTCCGACTGGTATCCCACTTGGATCGGCGTGCCCGAGACCTCCATCGGCGTGCTCGCCCGCGATGCCAACGAGGGGATCGCGGAAATCCGCACCATGGCCAAGGACGGCGTGGACTTCATCAAGATCGCCATGGACGGCGATTCGATGAACCCGATGACCAGCGTCCTCGTTGCCGGCTACAACCAGGAAGAGACCACGGCGATGGTCGCCGAGGCCCACCGGCTCGGCAAGAAGGTGGTGGTGCACGCGCGGGGCGCCGAGGCCGTGCTCTATTCCGCCCGCGCCGGGGTCGACGTGATCCTGCACGCCGCCTGGATGGATGACGAGGGCCTGGAGGCAGTGGTCGAGAACGGTTGCATGATCTGCCCCACCTTCAGCCTGGTGGTGAACGACATCGACTTCACCCGGCCCGGCGACGGCTGCTATCCGGGCTTCCCGGACGCGCACAAGCGCGAGATCGAGGCCGCCCAGCGCTCCTTGGTCAAGGCGCGCGACGCCGGAGTCACCTTCCTCTCCGGCACCGATTCCGGTTTCGCGGTCACGCCCTACGGCGAATGGCACGCCCGCGAGCTCGAGCACATGGTGACCTACCTCGGCATCTCGTCGGCCGAGGCGCTGCGCTGCGCCACGGTCAACAACGGCACCTTCGTGCGGGAGGAAGGCCAGGTGGGCGCGCTTGAGCAGGGCCGGCTCGCCGACATCCTGGTCTTCGACGGCGACCCGCTCGCCGACATCACTCAACTGCAGGACCGCAGTCGCATCCGCGAGATCATCCTGGGCGGCGAGACCGTGAACCTCGCCATCAACCCGAAGGCGCAGCGTCTCCGCTCCGAGTTCTCCTACGAGATGTGGCACCAGGTCTACACGCAGGAGCGGATCGCCGAGATCGGCATGAACCGCCCGGTCGCCGAGGCAGCCGAGTAGCGACCGCAGGCCGCTGCCGGGGTGCAATCGAGCGGCTCGCCGGCGCGTTCCGGCGGGCCGCCTTCCGTTCCGAGCCTGACGATCTGAAACGGGGAGCGAGACGCCATGCCCGTCATCAACCGCATTGCCGCCATCCACGACGACATGACGGCGTGGCGGCGCGACATCCACGCGCACCCTGAGCTCGGCTTCCAGGAGGAGCGCACCTCCGCCGTCGTGGCCCAAAAACTCGAATCCTTCGGCATTCAGGTGCATCGCGGGCTCGCGAAAACCGGCGTGGTCGGCATCCTCGAAGGCGCGCCGGGCGACGGCGCCATCGCGCTCCGCGCGGACATGGACGCTTTGCCGATCCTGGAGGGGAACGACGTCGCCCACCGGTCGGTCAACGACGGCACCATGCACGCCTGCGGCCACGACGGGCACACGACCATGCTGCTGGGCGCGGCCCGGTACCTCGCCGAGACCCGAAACTTCGCCGGCACGGTCTACTTCGTGTTCCAGCCCGCCGAGGAAGGGCTCGGCGGCGGCGAAGCCATGGTGAAGGACGGGCTGTTCGAGCGCTTCCCGGCCAGCGCCGTCTACGGCATGCACAACTGGCCGGGCCTGCCGCCGGGCGAGATCGCCGTCCGCACCGGGCCGATGATGGCGGCCTGCGACGAGTTCACCATCACGGTGGAGGGCACCGGCGCCCACGGCGCCATGCCCCACCTCGGCCACGATGCCGTGGTGGCGGCGGCGCAGATCGTCACCGGCCTGCAGTCCATCGTGGCCCGCAACGTAGACCCGCTGGAGGCGGGCGTCGTCAGCGTGACCATGATCCACGGCGGCGACGCCTTCAACGTCATCCCGCAAGCCGTCGAGCTCGCCGGCACCGTCCGCACCTTCAAGCCGGAGGTGAGGGACCTGATCGCCGCCAACATCCAAAGGATCGCGGAGAGCACGGCCACGGCCCTCGGCACGCGGGCTACGGTGAATGTGGAAGGGCGCTTCCCCGCCACGGTCAACACGGCGGACGAGACCGACCGCGCCGAGGCCGCGGCCAGTGCCGTGGTGGGGGCGGAGCGCGTGCACCGCGACCTCGCGCCCTGCATGGGGTCGGAGGACTTCGCCTACATGCTCCACGCCCGGCCCGGCAGCTACATCTGGATCGGCAACGGGCTGGGCCCCGGCGGCTGCTTCCTCCACAACCCCGGCTACGACTTCAACGACGAGATCCTGCCCATCGGCGCGAGCTACTGGGCGACGCTGGTCGAGCGCGAGCTGGCCACGGGCGGGTAGGGTGAACGACGCCACCGAGATGCGCCCGCCGGCGTGGGATGGCGAGGCGGCGCGGAGCCGACTGGAAGCCGACGGCTTCTGCCATGTGCCGCAGGTTCTCGACCCCGCCGCGCTGCGAGCGATCAGAGCAGCGGCGGAGGCGGCGCTCGGCACCGTCGATACCGACCACCGTGCGCAGTGGCGCTCGCAGGGGAGCCTCGTCCCCGTCGCGGACCACCCCGCCTTCGCAGCCCTGATCGCGCATGCCGGCTTCCGGAAGATGTTCGAGCGGCTTGGCTTGCCGGGCACGCTCTTCTCCTCGGGCTACGTCATCAGCAAGCCGCCGGGCGGGCCTGCGCTCTTCTGGCATCAGGACTGGTGGGGCTGGCAGCATCCGATCTCGCGCGAGGGGCGCATCGCCCAGGTCGCGCTCTTCCTTTACATGACCGACACCACGCGGGAGAACGGCTGCCTCCGGCTGATCCCCGGCTCTCACCGCAAGCCCCATCCTCTGCACGACCTTGTCGACGCGCACGACCCCACGCTCGCCGAGGTGCGCAACCCGGACGATGCCGCCTTCGCCCCGCACCCGGACGAGGTCGACGTGCCGGTGACCGCGGGCGATGTCGTCGTGGTCGACGCGCGGTTGATCCACGGCGCCCACCCCAACCGCTCGGGCCGCGAGCGCACCAACATCACGCTCTGGTGGCATCCGGACTACGAGGCGTTGCCGGACCCGCTCAAAGCCCGCATCTGGCAAATCTACCGGCGCGAGGAGATCGACACCGATGCCGCCCCCGGCCGCACGCTCCGCCCCGACACCTGGCCCGAGCCCCAGCGCAGCCTGGTCACGCCCTTCCTCGTCACCGACCCCGGCCCCGTCGCGCCCGAACCCTGGAACCGCACACCGCACTACTGAAACGCGATCCAGCCCTTCCGGCCAGGACGGCCTGAGCAACGCCCACCTGCCTCTGTTCCCCTTCCCCCGAAAACGGAGGGGGAACGCAAGCTGTGCCAATCTTTGTAGCACGACAAGAGACGCCGTAAATCGGGGCAAATGTCGCTGTGAATGCGCCGGAAAATGCAGCGGCTACGGTGCGGCAAAAGTCGGCCTAAATTGGGTGCTGAAGCAGCGGAGGGAAAGCGGTTCGAGGCGTAAAGCCGGTCTGAGGCCTCATCAGGGTCGAGAGCTCCAATCGACCGTCTCTAGCCAGTCGAGGGCCTGAGTTCGTCGCAAATGGCGCGGATCGGCGTGCGGGACGTCTGCGTTCCGGGCGCGGCAATCGACTGGTTCTTCGCATTCAACATCTGCCCTAGGATACGGAATCGCGGCTATCCTGCTGCTCGGAGCGCCGGGGCTGCAACCGCATCTAGTCTTGGACACTCTGGAAGTCATGACATGACGACGCAAAATCTCGTCCTCTGGGGCGCCGGCACGATGCGAACTCACCGCACGCTCTGGCTCGCGGAGGAGTTGGGCCTCGACTACGAGCACCGCCCCATCGGCCCGCGTACCGGCGAGACCAAGACCGCAGAATTCCTGGCCATCAACCCGCGGCACAAGATTCCGGCGATGGTCCACGGCGACGTCTGCCTGACCGAGAGCGCCGCGATCATGACCTACATGACCGAGACGTTTCCGGTGCCGGATCACGTCTATGTGCCCGACGACACGCTCGGGCGGGCGCGGCTGCTCGAATGGAGCTTCTTCACCATGAGCGAGCTCGACGCCAACGCGATCTACAGCATTCGGCGCCACGGCGACCTGGTCGAGATATACGGTGCTTCGCCGATCGCCGTCAGCGCGGCGATCGAGTATTTCGACCACCAGCTCGAATGCATGGAGGAAAGGATCACCGGCGCAGGCCCGTTCCTGATGGGGGAGAGGTTCAGCATCGCCGACATTCTCTTCATGTCCTGCCTGGATGCCGCCGAGCACTACGAGCTCGCCTTGCCGGACTGGCTGCGCGATTACTGCTCGCGGCTGCGGGCGCGCCCGGCCTATGCGGAGACCTATCCGCGCAACTATGGCGGTCGCAGCGCGTCAGAGGTCTGAGCCATGCCGGGCCCGCTCGACGGCATCCGCGTTCTCGACCTGACGACCATGGTCTCGGGCCCGGTGGCGACCATGATGCTGGCCGACCAGGGCGCGGACGTGATCAAGATCGAATCGCCGGCCGGCGACATCATGCGTCAGTACGGTGTCGTCCACCGCGGCATGTCCGCCACTTTCCTGTCTTGCAACCGATCCAAACGCTCGCTCTGCGTCGACCTCAAGACCACCGAGGGTCTCGCTATCGTCCGCAAGCTCGCCGCGACCGCTGACGTGCTGGTGCAGAACTTCCGGCCCGGCGCGATCGAGCGCATGGGGCTCGGCGAGGACATCGTTCGCGAACTCAAGCCCGACATCATCTTCGTCTCGATCAGCGGCTTCGGTGAGTCGGGGCCCTATGCGCACCAGCGGGTCTACGATTCGGTCATCCAGGCGCTTTGCGGGCTCTGCGACATCCAGACCGACAACGAGACGGGCCGGCCGCACATGGTGCGCACCATCGTCCCCGACAAGACGACAGCGCTGACCGCGGCGCAGGCGATCACGGCGGCTTTGTTCGCACGCGAGCGCACCGGCAAGGGCCAGCACATCCGCCTCGCCATGCTCGACGCCATGGTCGCCTATCTGTGGCCGGAGGCGAGTTCGCCGCTCACCTTCCTCGACAACGAGCAGGATCCGACGCAGGAACAGGCGGGGCCCGATCTGATCTTCCGGACCGCCGACGGCTATATCACCGCGGCCGCCGTCTCGGACGCGGAATGGGCGGGGATGTGCCGCGCCTTCGGCCGCGAGGAGCTGACCCTGGACCCGCGCTTCGAGACCGCCGCCGCGCGCGGCCACAACAGGACCGAGCGCCGCACGATCATGAACCGGGAGATCGCCAAGTGGCCAACGGCGGAAATCCTCGCCAGGTTCGACCGAGAGACCGTCCCCGCCGCGCCGGTGCTCAGTCGCGGCGAGGTGATCGCGGACCCCCAAGTCGTCGAGAACGGTATCATCGAGGTCCGCGGGGATCCCGATCTCGGCCCGGTGCGCCAGCCAAGGCCGGCGGCCCGATTCACCCAAACCCCGGCCGAGATCCGCTATATCGCGCCTTGGCTCGGCGCGGACAACGCGACGATCCTCGAAGAGCTCGGCCACGACGAAGCCGACATCGCACGGCTCGCCGAAAACCGGGTGGTGCATCGGCGGGGGCCGTGACCCTCATGGGAAATGCGGAGGAGCGGCGCACCGCCGGCTCGACGGTGCTTCTCCCGTTTGCGTGACGCACGTCCGGAGAAACTCCACTTCGGCATGTCGAAGAACGGCCGCAGATAAAGCGCGCACGACCACGGCACTGGCACCACGGATACCAACTGACGGCGAGTCTCGGCGAAGATCGCAGTGGTCGGAGCGTTGCATGTTCGGCAACGCAGAGCACGGAAATCAGCAATTCCGTTGAACATCACGACAAGACTACGATCTCTCCAGCAGCGGGTGATCAGACACGATTCAAACGTCGACTGTCGCTTGCCGTCGCGCACGAGCGAAGGCGGGAAAGTCCTGCGAAACGACGCCTGAATCGCCGGGCCCGGTCACCTGCATCGGAATATCGAACGGGGGACGGTGAGGACAGGACGCCGGTGCTCCGCGGCCACAGGCGAGAACGAAGCGGGCAGGCGCTCCAAAGAAGGTTAGCGGGACGGAAGTCGCGTACTTCGCGTGAAACCACATTGCCACTCGGGAGGTCTAGTCATGGCAGAACACTCGCAATCACATCGATCGCTCAATCGGCGCCAGATTCTGAAAGGCGCAGCTGCACTCGGCAGCGTTGCCGCCACCTCGTCCTTTATCAGCGTCGAGGCGCTTGGCGCCGACGCGGCGAAGGTCAACATGCAACTCGGCTGGCTCGCCAGCAATGGCATCATGGGCGAGGTCGTGGCCAAGCGAACGGGCATCTACGACGAGCTCGGCATCGAGCTTGAGGTCACGCCGGGTGGGCCTGGCGTGGACGGCGTCGCGTCGGTGGCGGCCGGGCGGGCGCAGGTCGGGCATCTTTCCTCCAGCCCGTCGCTGATGCTGGCGCGCTCTGCCGGCATCCCGGTCAAGGCCTTCGCCGCCGGATACCAGAAGCATCCCTTCACCTACTTCTCGCTTGCGAGCAATCCCATCCGCACGCCCCAGGACATGATCGGAAAGACGATCGCCACGCAGCCGACGGCTGTGATCCTGCTCAGGGCTCTGCTGGCGAAGAACGGCATCGCCGAGGATCAGGTCGAGATCGTCAAGATGGGGAGCGACATGAACCAGGTGATGACCGGCCAGGCTGCCGCCGTCACCGGCTGGATGACCAATACCAACGCGCTGAAGATCCTTGGCGACGACCGCGTCGACATGATGCTGTGGGACGCGGGCATCCAGCTCTACGCCAACGTCTACTACGCCACCGACGAGATGCTGGCCGAGCATTCGGACGTGTTGACCCGCTTCCTCACCGGGACTGCGCGCGGCTGGGGCGAGGCGCGCAAGAATCCGGAGGCCGGCGTCGACCATCTCGTCACCGAGTACCAGAACCTCGATCGCGCGAGCGAGCTGGAGGCGGTGGGACCGGTGCTCGGATTCTCGTTCAACGACGTGACGGCAGCCGAGGGCTGGGCGGCCATGAACCCGGCGAACTGGCAGGCGCAGATCGACACTTATGCGGAGCTTGAACAGTTCAAGGGTGAGACACCCACGCTGGACGACGTGATGACCTTGGATATCCTTGCCGCCACGGAGGCCGTGAGGAAAGAGGTCGGATGACGCAAGCCGCCGCCGTGGCGTCGGGCGGCACTGAAGCCTCCCCCGCCACGGCGATTGCAGTCCGCGACCTGGTGGTCCGTTTCGACGGAGACGCCGGCAGCGTCACCGCGCTCGACGGGGTCGGCTTCGAGGTGCCTGAAGCCGGCTTCGTCACCATGCTTGGGCCGTCCGGCTGCGGCAAGTCTACGCTGCTCAGGGCCGTCGCCGATCTCGTTCCGATCAGCGCAGGCTCGATCAGCGTCTTCGACCGCACGCCCGAGCGGGCGCGGCGGGCGCGGGACTTCGCCTTCGTCTTTCAGGATGCGACTCTGCTGCCCTGGCGCAGCGTCATCGACAACGTCCGCCTGCCGCTGGAGGTCGGCCGGCGCGGCGGTGCGGTCGAGCAGCATGCGGAGCCGGAGGAGCTGCTGGCGCTGGTGGGACTCGAGGGGCGCGCGGATGCGCTCCCCCACGAGCTCTCGGGCGGGATGCGCCAGCGCGTCTCCATCGCCCGGGCATTGGTCTGCCGTCCCCGCGTGCTGCTGATGGACGAGCCCTTCGGCGCGCTGGACGAGATCAACCGGGACAAGCTTAACGAAGAGTTGCTTCGCATCTGGCAGGAAACCGGCACCACCATCATGTTCGTGACCCATTCGGTGCCCGAAGCCGCGTTCCTCGGCCAGAAATGCCTGGTGCTCTCGGCGCAGCCGGGTCGCGTCCGCGAATACGTGGACATCTCCTTCACGTCGCCGCGTGCCCTCGGGATGCGCGACACGCTTGAGTTCGTGCAGGTCACTGCGCATCTTCGCTCCCTCCTGGAGCTGCCGCGATGACCACGACAGAGGTCGGCGCCAAGGCCGCCAGGCCGCCGGCCGCGGCAGGCGGAACCGCCCGTGCCAGGCGAGCGAAAGCGAGGCGGCGTTTCCGCTATGCGCCGGCCGTCGGGGCTGGGGTCGGCATGGTGGTTGTCTGGCACCTCATCGTCACCGGCTTCGAGATACCGACCTACATCGCGCCGAGCCCGTGGCAGGTGCTGGTGGTGTTCGCCAACCAAGGCGACATCCTCTGGATCAATTTCCTGCCAACTCTGCTGGAGGCAGTGTGCGGCTTCGCGCTGGGCAACACCATCGCGGTGCTGCTTGCGGTCTGGTTCGTGCACAGCGGGGTGGCGGAGCGCGCGTTCTATCCCATTGCGGTCTTCATCAACACGATCCCCATCATCGCCATCGCCCCCATCCTGGTGCTGATGCTGGGCAACGGCTACGAGCCGAAGATCGTCATCGCGGCCCTGATCTGCTTCTTCCCGACCCTGGTCAACATGGTGCGCGGCCTCAAGGCGGTCAGCCCGCAGATGCTGGAGCTGATGCGCGTGCTCTCTGCCAACGACCGGGAAGTCCTATTCAAGATCCGGCTGCAGAGCTCGCTGCCATTCCTCTTCGCGGCATTGAAGATTGCATCGACGACCTGCGTCATCGGCGCCATCGTGGGCGAATGGATCGGCTCCAACTACGGCCTGGGCTCCCTCATCATCGAGGCCACCTACAACTTCCGCGCCCCCCTGCTCTACGCCACCGTGATCCTGGGCGCGGGGCTCGCGGTGGCATTCTTCGTGATCACGTCACTCGTCGAGCGGCAGGTGCTCAAGTGGAAGCCCGGTGAGGTCTTCTAAGCCGACTGCGGCGACAGCTGGAGACAAGCGCATGTCATCGCCCGAAATCCTGACCCGGCCGGAGACCCGCGTGCCGGTCGTCGCCACTGCCGACGTGGTGGTGGGCGGCGGGCCCGCCGGCATATCGGCAGCGGTCTCGGCCGCACGCAACGGCGTGCAGGTGACCCTGGTCGAGCGCTATCCCTACCTGGGCGGCCTCGCCTCAGGCGGCATGGTGTTGGTGCTGGACGACATGCACAACGACACGGAGATCTCCGTGCGCGGTCTCGCCATGGAGATCGTCGAGCGTATGCATGCGAAGGGGCTCTGCGTCTATCCGCCGGAGGCTGACCGCGATCCTGCGGTGCGCATGACCGAAGAGATGTGGCGCAAGTGGTCCCGGTGGGGCCTGTTCGACTTCTATGCCAACACCAAGCCCTATCCCATCATCTTTTCCGCCTCCTTCGATCCGGACGGCTTCAAGCAGGCCTCCCTCGACATGGTGCGGGAAGCCGGTGTCGAGCTCAGGCTGCACAGTTGGTTCCAGTCCACGATCGTCGAGGACGGCCGCGCGGCCGGTGTCATCGTCGAGACCAAGGAAGGCGCGCAGGCCATCCGCGGGAGCGTCGTTGTCGATGCCACCGGCGACCTCGACGTGGCTGCCAGCGCCGGCGCGCCCTTCGCTGATGGCGCCTACATCGTCACCACGGTCTCGCGCATGGGCGGCGTGGACACGGACGAGGCGGAGCGTTTCCAGTTCGAGGAGCCCGAGCGCTTCGCCGAGATCGATCGGCAGGCCCGGCGCCTGATCGGTGGTTGCTGGCAGCACTGGTGGCTGAAGACGCCGCTGCCCGGCATCGTCTGGTGCAACTGCCCGCACATGTCCGGTTTCGACGGCCTCAAGGTGGCGGACCTGACGGCAGCCGAGTTCGAAGGCAGGCGCCGCATGCAGGGGCTGCTGGAATTCGCCCGAGCGCGAGTGCCGGGCTTCGAGCGCGCCTACTTCGTGGACTTCGCGCCCCAGACTGGGGTGCGCCAGACCCGCTTGCTCGAAGGCGAGTACGTGGTGACCAAGCGGGACGTGAAGGAGCGGGTGCACTTTCACGACAGCGTCTGCAGGGGCAGGGACTACTACACCCCTTACCGCGCGCTGCTGCCGGTGGGCGTGGACCAGCTGCTGGTCGCCGGCCGCCACTACTCGGCGACATCGCAGGCCCAGAAGATCAGCCGCGAGATCCCGCCCTGCATGGCCATGGGCGAGGCCGCCGGCATCGCCGCCGCCCAGGCGCTCGACGCCAGCATTCTGGTGCGCGATGTCGATGTGCGCGGAATCCAGAGGCAGATGCGGGCACAAGGGGCGGACCCCGGCGACCGGCCGGCTGCGAACGCGCTCGTGACGGAGGCCGCCTGATGACCCTCGATGCAGGCAAGTCCGGCGGCCATCCACTTCCCCTCGACGGCGTGAGGGTGCTCGACTTCACCCAGGTAATGATGGGCCCATGCTGCACCCAGATGCTCGGCGACTATGGTGCCGACGTGATCAAGATCGAGCGCGTCGGCGCCGGCGATCTCTCCCGCTGGAGCGTGGGCGAGGACCCGGACGGCGGTAACAACCCGGTCTTCGCCAGCCTCAACCGCAACAAGCGGAGCGTCGCGCTCGACTTGAAGTCGGAGGCGGACCGTCAGGCCGCATTGCGTCTCGTGGAGAGCGCCGATGTGGTCGTGAGCAACTTCCGCCCCGGCGTGATGGAGCGCATGGGCTTCGGCTACGACGACCTGCGCTGCCTCAATCCGCGCATCATCTGCGCGGTCGGCACCGGCTTCGGCTCGGAAGGCCCCTACGTACACAAGGGCGGCCAGGACGTGCTGGCCCAGGCCATGAGCGGCGCGATGCAGCGCCGGGCCGACCCGGAACTGCCGCTTTCGATCTATCCCACTGCGCTCGCGGACTACAGCGCCGGCATGCACCTGGTGCAAGGGATCCTGCTCGCGCTGCTGCAGCGCGAGAAGACCGGCGAAGGCCAGCAGGTCGCGGTCTCCCTCTACAACTCCATGCTGGCGATGCAGATGCAGGAAGCGGCGATGTGGATGATGCGGGGCCGCGAGCTGAACTGGGCCGCCATGCCGCTCTCCGGCGTGTTCGAGACCACGGACGGGGCCGTCGTCATGGTGGGCGCGTTCAAGCAGAACCCGCTGCGCGACATCTGTCAGGCGCTCGGCATCGACGATCTTTCCACCGATCCCCGCTACGCCATACTGGAGCAGCAGATGCGTCACCGGGCCGAGTTGCAGGCAATCTTCCGGGAGGGCTTCGCCGGCAACACCACCGCGTATTGGCTGGCGCGGCTCGATGAGGTCGATATCCTCTGCGCCCCGGTGGTGACTCTGGAAGACGCGTTGGACGATCCCCAGACCGCCTGCAACCGAATGGTCGTGGAACTCGACCCGACCGCGGGCGGGCCCGTTCGTTTGGTGGCCTCGCCCATCGACATGTCGGCGGCTCCGTTCGCGGTGCGCCGCGCTCCGCCTGGGCTGGGCGAGCACAACGACGAGGTGCTGGCGCCGGCACGCGCGAGCGAGCACGCGGCGTGAGCGTCGATTTCGATGTCGCCGACGGCATCGCCCGGGTCACGTTGAACCGGCCCGAGCGCCTGAACGCCATCGACTCTGCGGCGGCGGCGGCTCTTGACGATATCTGGATCGCGATCGACGCGGACCCGGCGATCCGCTGCGTCGTGCTGACCGGCGCGGGCCGCGCCTTCTGCGCCGGCGCCGACATGAAGGAGGATGGCCCCGAGGGCTTGGCCTACTGGGCCGCCACCGGCGACCACGGCTTCGGTGGCATCGCGCTCGGCGGCCGCTTGTCCGTCCCCCTGATCGCCAGGGTGGGCGGCCTCGCCCTTGGCGGCGGCTTCGAGATGGTGCTCGGCTGCGACCTTGTCGTCGCCGCCGAGACCGCCTCCTTCGGCCTGCCCGAGCCGCGGGTTGGCCGTTTGCCGCTCGACGGCATGATCCTCCTGCCCCGTCTGATCCCGCGCGCGCAGGCCTTAGGATTGCTGCTCACCGGCCGGCGCATGAGCGCGGTAGACGCGCTCGCGTGCGGCCTCATCAATCAGGTCGTGCCGGAAGACGCGCTCGACGGCGCGGTCCAGTCGTGGATCGACGACATCGTCGCCTGCGCGCCGCTCAGCCTGAAGGCAATCAAGCGGTCCGCGAACGACACCGCGCACCTTACGGTCCGGGAAGCCCGCAAGGCCCGCTTGCCGAGCCTCATCCAGGCGCTGCAGAGCCGGGATGCTCAGGAAGGGGTGCAAGCGTTCCGGGAGAAGCGAGAGCCCGTGTGGAGAGGCGACTGACGCGCTCCGCAGCACGGCCGCTGCTGCACGGCCGGCAGTCCGCGTTGCCGTCACGTCCGAATTCTTCGATGATTCGCCGTGGAGACGTGGCGAGCGGAACCTGAGAATCGATGCACGCGGCGGTATTGCGGTACTTCGAGGCGGTCGCCGAGGACGGCTCGATTCGCCGCGCCTCGGAACGCCTCCATATCTCGCCCTCTGCCGTCAATCGGCAGATTCTCAAGCTTGAGGACGACCTCGGCACCCCGCTGTTCGAGCGGCGACCCGACGGGATGCGGCTGACCGATGCCGGGCAGCTGGTGCTATGCCACGCACGAGCCACTCTGCACGATTTCGCCCGGTTGCGCGGCGACATCGACAAGCTGCGCGGCGTCGTCAGCGGTGACGTGACCATCACCACACTGGACAGTCTGAACGTGCAATTCCTGCCGGAAGCGCTGGCCGAGTTCATTTCCACTCATCCGGCCGTACAAATCCGGGTGACGGCCTGCGATCCGGTCGAAACCATGCACGCGGTTACCCAGGGCAACGCGGATCTCGGCCTGACCTTCTCACCGGCCTTGCGTCGTGGAATTGCCGTTCTCAAGGATGTTCCGTGCCCCATGTGCGCCATCATGGCCCCGGATCACGCGCTGGCGGCGCGCAAGACCGTTTCCTTGGACGAGTGCGGTGCCCACCCACTGATGTACCAGGATAATTTGGGCTCGATGCAACTCTTCCTGGGTGAGGAGATGGAGGCCTTCAAGAACGCGCACAAGCCGGTGGCGATCTCCAACACCCTGGCCGTGCTGAAGCGCCTGCTGCTGCGCGGCGTCGGCATCGCTTTCTACACGCGCCTGGGCTTCGCAGAGGAGCTGGCCAGCGGGCGCCTGGTCGCTGTGCCGCTCGAGGAAGAGCCCTTGTCGACCTTGCGCCTGTGCCTGATTGCACCCTCCGAGCGCAAACCGACTGTCGCAGCCCATGCGATGGCCGAGCACCTGCAGCAGGCCCTGGCCCAATGCGCCGTCGGCCTCGATCCCTGAATCGAGGCGTGACTGTTGTTCGGCGCCCAATTTTGACACTACGGGTTCACCCTATATCAACGAGTTAGAGCGCCGATCGGCGCCCAATCTACGCGCCGATCAACACCTGGCGCGCTGCGCGGCACCGGTGAGATGGGGGCCCGGTCGTCGCGGTCCTGTTGCGGTATTGACATTCGGCATACATTAGACGATATACGGTATAGGAAAAAGATATTTTATAAAATATGTGAATGCATATACCACACATCACGGATTCTCACATATCCGTGATGATCGGAGAGAAGCGCATGAGCACGGACGCCTATCGCGTGCTTCGTCACGAAATCCTGTACGGCACGATGATGCCGGGCGACCGGCTGCGGATAGCGGACCTCAACGACCGCTACCGGCTGGGACTGACACCGATCCGCGAGGCGCTGATGCGGTTGGCGAGCGAGGGCCTCGTCTCATGGCAGAGCTATCGCGGTGCAAGGGTGGCCGGGATCGACATCGAAGAGTTCCGGGACATGGCCCGAACCCGTCGGCAGATCGGGCGGCTGTGCCTGACGCAGGCCATCGAACTGGGTGACGCGGCCTGGGAGGCGGAGATCATGCGGTCGTTCCACCTGCTGAAGCGAACGCCTTTTCCAAGCTCCTCCGATGTCCCAGAAACGCCCGGCAACTGGGTACGTTTCCACCGCGAGTTCCATTACGCGCTGATCGCTGCTTGCGGCTCTCCGTGGCTCCTGCGGTTCTGGGAAACGCTGGCTGACCATTCGGAACGCTATCGCAAACTACGGCTGCTCCGTTCCGACGATGGGCAGCCAGCGGACCGCGATATCAGTCGCGAGCATGAGGAAATCATGCAGGCGGTCATCGCCCGCGACACTTCCGCCGCGACCGTACTCATGGACAGGCATCTGATCCAGACCGAAGAGGCGGTGGCCAGATTGCTGTCAAGCATGGAAAATTGACTCAGGGGCCCACTCCAGGTGTCTGGGAACAGTCTGAAAGGGGCATCAAGCTGGCCGTGAGCCAGCTCAATCAGACAGGTCGTGACTTCGCCGATAACCGCCGCAACATGCATGATGTGGGGAGGATTCGGACTTCGACCGCTCGTCGTCGTGACCGGGAACGTGCGCCATATCGCGCCCTCCGGTGCGCGCTGCTTCGATCCGTTCGGCGGAACAGCCGGGATTTGCTAGTCTGGGGCGCGGGCTTGCGCATGAGGCGCGCGCGGGCCGGACCAGGGAGGCGGCGATGTCGCTGATAATCAGGGGTGGCACGGTGGTCACCGCCGACGAAACCAGGCGGGCGGACGTCTATTGCGAAGACGGCACGATCAAGGCAGTGGGCGAAGGGCTGGAGGCGCCGGTGGGCGCCGAGGTCGTCGATGCCGGCGGCGCGCTGGTGATGCCTGGCGGGATCGACCCGCACACCCACATGGAACTCCCCTTCATGGGGACCGTGACCACCGACGATTTCTTCACCGGCCCAGCGGCCGCGCTCGCCGGCGGTACCACGATGATCATCGATTTCGTGATCCCGGACCCCGAGGGGCGGCCGATGGAGGCTTGGCGCGACTGGATGCAGCGCGCCGCCAAGGCGCCATCGGACTATTCATTCCACGTCGCGATCACCAACTGGAACGAGAAGATCGAGGAGGACATGGGCGTGCTCGCGCGCGAGCATGGGGTCAACAGCTTCAAGCACTTCATGGCCTACAAGGGCGCGATCATGCTGGACGACGAGAAGCTGCTGGCGAGCTTCGCGCGCTGTCAGGAGCTGGGCGCCCTCTGTACGGTCCATGCCGAGAATGGCGAGCTGGTCTGGCACTTGCAGCAGCAGTTGCTGGAGAAGGGCATCACCGGGCCCGAGGGGCACCCGCAGTCGCGCCCGCCGGAGGTGGAGGGCGAGGCGGCGAACCGCGCAATTCGCATCGCTCAGGTGCTGAGTGCGCCGATCTACATCGTCCACGTCTCGTGCAAGGAGGCGCTGGAGGCCGTGACCCGCGCCCGGCTGGAGGGCCAGCGCGCATATGGTGAATGCCTGGTGCAGCACCTGGTGATCGACGATTCGGTCTACTACCAGGCCGATGCGGAGACGGCGCGGGCCTACGTGATGAGCCCGCCCTTCCGCCCCAAGGAGCACCAGGAGGCGCTCTGGCGCGGGCTGCAGTCCGGCAACCTGCAGACCACGGCGACCGATCACTGCGCCTTCTGTGCGCCGCAGAAAGCGGCGGGCAAGGACGACTTCACCAAGATTCCGAACGGCACCAGCGGCGTCGAGGACCGCATGTCGGTGCTCTGGCACCACGGTGTCGGTACCGGCCGGCTCACCGCCAACGAATTCGTGGCGTTGACCTCGACCAACGCCGCGCGCATCTTCAACATCTACCCGCGCAAGGGCGCGCTGCAGCCCGGCGCGGACGCCGATATCGTGGTCTGGGACCCAGCGAAAACACGGACGATCTCGGTCGAGACCCACCACCAGAACGTCGACTTCAACATCTTCGAGGGGATGGAGGTCTCGGGCGCTGCCGCGACGACCATCAGCCGCGGACGCAAGCTGTGGGACGGCAGCACACTCAATGTCGAGGAGGGCACGGGCCGCTACGTCGATCGCCCGACCTTCCCGCCCGTGTTCGACGCGGTGGCGCGGATGCAGGCGATCAAGACCGCGCGCCGGGTCGAGCGCGCCGAAGCATGAGAGAGACGACGGGAGACTGAACGATGAGTGACGACATCATTTCGGTAGACCAGTTTGAGAAGACGCGGGTCGCGCGTTTCGATGAGCTTCAGGGCAGCACGCTGCCCATGCTGGACGCGGTGATTCCGGGCTGCGAGCGCGAGATCTTCCACATCATCGGGCGCGGCGTGGGCGAGGATGCGACTCAGAAGGCCGCGATCACCGACAATCGCGACTTCAACGTCGCCGTGGTGCGCTGCGAAGCGGGCAAGGGCACGCTGCACCACGATCACGAGACCAACGAGGTCTTCATGCCGCTCAAGGGCCGCTGGAAGATTTTTTGGGGCGACGACGAGGACACCCGCTGCGTCTTCCTCGACCCATGGGACGTGGCCTCCTGCCCGCCCCACGTGATGCGGGGCTTCCGCAACGTGAGCGACGAGGAAGGCCTGCTCTTCGTCATCGTTGGCGCCACCGACCCCGGCCGCGTGACCTGGCGCGACGATGTGCTGGAGGAAGCCGAGCGCCGCGGCCACAAGCTGACCGAGAGCGGCAGCATCGAGCGGGTGCCGGCCGCAGCGGAGTAGCAGCGCTAAAGCATAATCCGACCACACCGGATCGGCACAGCGTAAACGAAGCCCACCTCCCGCTGGCCACCTCAACGTCGCCGTTGTCCGGGCCGGTCGGGACTCGCCCGTTGACTGAACAAAGGCAATACCATGTCTCGACGCCCGAACTGAGCGTCTTATGGCGACACCCGTCAAAGAGAGTTGTCAGGGCTGGACCGGACCAGCGCAACCGGCGTGCTAGCGCCGAGAGATCGGACGGCAGTCGGTATCGTCCGGCTTTCCGCAGGGTCGCGCGTGTCGGCAGTCAGCCACCAGCGGCTTCGAGCAGCGGCGCGGCCGCCGGGCTCTCGACGGCATAGCCGAGGCTCTCGTAGCCCCGGATGCGCTTCCCGCTCATGCGCCGGAGAACGGACACGGCGTCGTCGACATAATCGTAGACCAGAACGTCGCGCTTTGCCGGATGCAGGCGGTGCAGGCGGCCGACATATTGTTCGAGCGTCCCCTTCCAGGAGATCGGCATTGCCAGGAACAGTGTATCAAGGCGGGCATCGTCGAACCCTTCGCCGACATAGCGCCCGGTTGCCACCAGAACCCGCTCTTCCGCTTCCGAAATCTCCTCGAGCCGTTGCATGATCTCGCGGCGTTGCCTCGTCCCCATGCCGCCTCGGAGAAGTAGCACGTTCCGGGCGAAGCGGCCGAGCCGGTCGGCAAGTCGTTCCGCGTGAGCCTTGCGCTCTGTGAGCAGGATGGGCGAGCGTCCCGCCTCCAGCGCCGCCAGCACGTCGTCGAAGATCAGGGTATTGCGGCCTTCGTCCACGGCCAACGCGGCATAGATATTCTGGATCGGCAGATGCTCCCCGTCCATGTCCGTCGGCAGCCGGTATCCCGTGTAGCGCAGGACAGCACGGTGCCGAAACGGACGCTGGAGAGCCTGCGCCTTCGCGCTCGCCCGAAACCGGATCGGGCCGCATTGCATGAACACGATCGGATGATGGCCGTCCTGGCGCGTGACGGTCGCCGATAGACCAAGCACGAATTTCGCCTTCGCGCGGCGCGCGACCGCTTCGAAGCTCACCGCAGACAGGTGGTGGCACTCGTCGACCACAAGATGCCCGTAGCCGGCGACGATATCGTCCACCTCGTTCTTCCGCACGAGGCTCTGGATGACGCCGACATCGACGATGCCGCCCGGCTCACGCTTTCCGCCGCCAATCTGCCCGATTGACGAGGCAGGAAGATCGAGGAACGTCCCGAGCCTGGCGGTCCATTGGTCCATGA
The DNA here is from genome assembly GCA_022826345.1 of Alphaproteobacteria bacterium. Next base: position 22,720 of record JAJDVB010000222.1, on the reverse strand, counting down.
GATGGCGGCGGTGCACGAGAACGAGCGTATTGACCTTGCGCGCGGCGATGGCGGATGCGGCGACCACCGTCTTGCCGAATCCTGTCGCAGCAGCGAGCACACCGGTCTCGTGCGCCAGCAGCGCCCCGGCGGCGCATTTCTGCTCCAGGGTTAACTCGCCGAGAAAGGCGGTCTCAATGGGGCTGCCGGGATCACGTTCGTCCCGCAGATCGATGCCAATGCCGAGATCGTCAAGCAAACTCTCCATCGCCTCGCGACAACCGCGCGGCAGGGCCAGGTGGTGCGAGAGCAGTTCGGCACAGGCAATGATGCGGGGAATGCCAAAGGTGGAGCGCCGCATCGCTTGCGCGCTGTAGAACGCCGGGTTCTGGAAGGCCGCGAGGCGAACGAGCCGGTTGACCAGACCTGGCGGCAGGCCGGCGCGTGGAATGTAGATCTGATCGCCCAGAACGACGTCGATCCTCTCCGGCAAAGATCCGGCAATCTTCGGCGGCGGCCGTCGCCGCGAGGGCGGCGCGGACCAGGGCTCCTCGTCATCGTCGTCGACTGGCAGGCGAAGGCCCATGACCCGGCCTTGCCGAGTGGCCTCGTCGGCAATCGCCGCCGCCTCCGCCAGGGACAGGCGCTGCAGCGACGACAGAAAGGCCCACTGGTCGGCAAGCGGCTCGAAGTCGCCGTCGATGAAGAGGCTGTTGCCGTGCTCGCGCGGGCGGCCTTGAAGGGGCAGTGCAATGAGGTTGCCAAAACCGCCCTCAGGCAGCGTGTCCTGGCTGGGAAAGAACCGGTCATAGGACCGGAAGCCGATATCCGGATTGCACTCCATGGCTTCGGTCAGAAGGAGGGCACCGAGTCGGCGGGCGAGCGACGCGGGTACCGGTTCGGCGAAGAAGATCCAGACGTGTCCGCCATTGCCCGAGCGCGAGCGTTCAATGGCCGCAGGCACCTGTCTGGAGCGGCAGACATCAAGGAACGTGTTCACGTCTTGCTGCCATGTCTCCTTGTCGAAATCGGCAGCAAGAAACCAGCATGTACCATCGGCAAGCATGGGATAGACGCCGATCGTGTGACGTCCGCGTAGATGTCCGGTAATCACTTCGTCCGTCACGGGAAGGAAGGCTTGGTTGGGACAGGCGCCGCACTTGACCCTGGGCTTGCCGCACAGGCGCGGCTTCCATTCGTTGCCGCAGGCCTGTGCGTAACCCGTCTTGCTAGTCCGGGAATTCTCCCAGCGCTTCGGAAACACATCCTCGCGTCCGCGAAAGAGGGACCGGAACAGCGCGATCTTCTCGCCTGCCGGCGACCGGCTCGTCACCGGCCCTCCGTGCCAGTCGCCGTCTGATGCAGGCGATTCCGAAGCGTCTAGCTTGGCGAGACGAGCCTCGAGCGCCTCTCTTTCAGCCGCGAGTCGCGCGAGGCGCCTGCGAATGCGCATGGCTTCGCCGCTATGCAAATCGTTGTCCGCCAAACCGCTCTCCAGTCGCCCGGTCGCTCGGAGTGGTGTACGCCGTTCGGCACGACCACGGCAATCAGCGTGACAGTACTGGAAGCCAAGGCTTAGCTTCTCCTGGCGAAGTGTGTATTCGCCTGCTGGCGAGTTTCGGCACCGGCAACGCCTCTTTGCGGCCGGCCTCGTCCTTGGTGAATCACCCGCAGTCGTCAGACTGCACAGGTGTGCAGGGAATTAATCCCAAATCCGAGGAGATCGACAGGACGGATTCCAGCATCGCCGCGTTACCGTCGGTGGTCACGCGGTGATGCTGGCCGGAAGCGGGCCGGAAGTCAGGTCGATGCGTTCTCACCATTGACACGGCGGAGCGTCGGTCGACCGTCTGGAGCGGGTCGAGGGAGTGGCGAGTGTCAGGGGAGCGGTCCATGATGGCGCGATGGTCTGGACATGATCGGACAAACTGGACAAGAGGGATTGAACCACGACGGAGGGCAAGCATAGGGCGTTATACATACGCAGCGACGGTCCCGATGCATGGCAGACCTTCCTGGCCGATCCGGCTGAATGTTGGAAGACTGGCTGTTCTCCCAAGAGCCTGGCTCATTCCTGGGAGGGGGACGATCGACTCCCCGACGAGGTTGCTTCCCCGATCGGAACCGTACCGCTGTACAAGAGAGAAAAGTCTGAGTTGCTTATGGCCATGCCCGAGTCATGCCGAGCTGGCCGGCCGGCTCCGCTACGCCGGCCACCCAGCTTGGCCGAGAAACCGCCAATGCACTAACATTTTGCCCGCACCAGTCGACGGGGGCAGGTCAGGGCCGCCAGCGACGCGCTGAAGGAGGTTGCCCGTGGGTGGCGTTCTCGTTCTTGGCCTCCTGGTCGGCATGCGTCATGCGCTGGAAGCGGATCATGTCGCCGCCGTCGCCGCGCTGACAGCGCGCAGCCGGAACCTGCGTGGCGCCCTTCGCCTCGGTGCGGCCTGGGGGCTGGGGCACACGCTGACGCTCTTCGCTGCGGGCACCGTGGTGCTCTCGCTCGACGGCGTCATGCCCGAGCGCATCGCCCACCTCTTCGAGTTTGCCGTCGGCATCATGCTGGTGCTGCTGGGGGCCGACCTGCTGCGGCGCCTGATCGCGGCGCGCGTTCACTTCCACATGCACCGCCACGGCGACGGCACGACGCACTTCCATGCTCACAGCCACGCCGGCGAGGCCGATCACGCCGGATCGCGCCACGATCATGTGCACGCGCGCGGCCTGCCGTTGCGCGCACTCGCGGTCGGACTGATGCATGGGCTCGCGGGGTCTGCGGCGCTGATCCTGCTGACGGCGGGGCAGATCGACTCGCTTCTCTGGGCGCTCGCCTACCTTGCGCTCTTCGGCATCGGCTCGTTGATCGGCATGGCCGCACTGTCGGTGGTCATCGCGATTCCGCTGCAGCGGATGGCGCGCAGCCTTTCCTGGGCGCACAACGCGCTGGGCGCCGCCGTGGGGCTCGGCACCATCGGTCTCGGCGCCTGGATTGCTTTCCGAATCGGCATCGTCGAAGGGCTGACGCTTGGCTAGCCCCAACCCGACAGTGATTTCAGAGAGCAATTATGGAAAATAGAATTGGATGGCGTCCCCAGGGGGACTCGAACCCCCGTTTCCGGCGTGAGAGGCCGGTGTCCTAGGCCACTAGACGATGGGGACGCGGCCCACTGGAGATAGCCCAGAAAGGCTGCGAACTCAACCGTCGACAGGGACGGCCCTTACAGCGTCCCGGCGGGGAGGAGGCGGTCCCTCATGTTCGAAGAGTTCGGGTTCGAGGAGTTTTCGCCGCTCACGGCCTCCGTTCTGCTGGGCCTGGTGCTGGGCCTGGCCTACGGCGCGCTGGCGCAGCGCAGCGCCTTCTGCCTCCGCCGCAGCCTGGTGGGCGCGTGGCGCGACTGCCTGCCGGCGCTCGGCACCTGGGTGATGGCGCTGGCGACGGCGATCGCCGGCACCCGCGTGGCGGTTGCCTTCGATCTGATCTCCTTCGACGCCCACCGGTTTCTCGCGGCCGATCTGCCGGTCGCGTCCGCGCTACTGGGCGGCGCGCTCTTCGGGGCCGGCATGGTGCTGACGGGCGGCTGCGTCTCGCGCCTGACGGTGCTGGTCGGCACCGGCAATCTGCGCGCCCTGCTGGTCCTGGTCGTCTTTGCCGTGACCGCCCACGCGGTGATGAAGGGGGCGCTGGCCCCGATACGCGAGGCGCTCGGCGACGTGACCCTGCCCGGCGGCGCGGCGACGGAACTCGCGGCCTGGCCCGGCGGCGAGATCTGGCCGGCGATCGTCGCGGGCGCCGCGTTTCTCTTCGCGGTGCTCTCCCGCGCACGGATCTCCCATCTGGTAATGGCGGCCGCGATCGGGCTGCTGGTACCGCTCGGCTGGATCGGCACGGGCTTCGTGCTGATGGACGATTTCGACCCAATCCCCGCGGCATCGATGGGCTTCACCGGGCCGATGGCGGACACGCTGTTCTGGGCCGTCGCGGCGACGTCCATTCCGGCCGGCTTCGGTACCGGCCTCGCGGCGGGCGTTCTTCTCGGCAGCCTCGCCGCCGCGCTGGCAGCGGGTGAGTTCCGCTGGCAGAGCCTGGAAGGCCCGCGCCAGACCGGGCGCTACCTCGCGGGCGCCGTGATGATGGGCGTGGGTGGCGTGCTGGCGGGCGGCTGCACGGTCGGCGCCGGCCTCTCCGGCGTTTCCACGGCAAGCCTCGCCGCCCTGCTCGCGCTCGCCGCCATGGCCGTGAGCGCGAGGGCCACAGGCGTGCTCCTCACCAGCCGCTAGAGCGCGTCCGTCGAGGGCGGACGCGCTCTAGCTCAGCGTGAGAGAACCTAGCTGAACATGTCGCCGCTGATGGCGGCGTACCAGCCGATCGATTCCTCGTAGGTCGCCTTGCGCAGCTCCGCGCTTTCCCCGGTCTGGGAAATGAAACCGTCGACCTTGGCGATCTTCTCGTCGGTCGCTTCGTAGGAGGCGCCGACCTTGACGCCGTCATCGGTGCCGATGAGCGACCAGCACGTGTTGGAGAAGCGCGGCGGGAAGGTCGAGGAGCTCGTGAGCGCGCCCCGCACCGCCATGGCGCAGGCCTTCGCCTGGCTGTTGGCGGAGAAGCCGGACTTCGGCATGTCGCCCTGGTGCGCCGCATCGCCCAGCACGTGGACGTTCTCGTCCGCCCGGCTCTGCATGGTGTGTGGCACGATCGGCGCCCAGCCGGCCTCGTTGGTGATGCCCGCCACCGCCGCGATGCGCCCGGCCTGCTGCCCGGGGATGACGTTGCAAACATCCACCTTCATCGCCTCGCAGTCCACCACCACCTCCATGGCCTCGGGCCGCACCTCAACCTTGTCGCCGCCGAAGTCCGGGCCGATACGCTCGATCATGCCGGGGTAGTGGCGCTGCCAGCCTTCCTGGAACAGCCCCTGCTTGGAGAATTTCTCCTTGGGGTCGACGATGATGATCTTCGCCGTCGGGTTGGACTGCTTGAGCACGTGGGCCACCATCGAGATCCGCTCGTAGGGCCCCGGCGGGCAGCGGAAGGGGTTCGGCGGTGCCACCATGCAATAGGTGCCGCCCTCGGGCATGGCCTCGATCTGCGCCTTGAGCAGCTGGGTCTGCGAGCCGGCCTTGTAGGCGTGCGGCATGCGGTTCTGCTGCGACAGGTCCCAGCCGGGAACCGACCCGTCCCGGAAATCGATGCCCGGCGAGAGGATGAGGCGGTCATAGGCGAGGCTGCCCCCGCCCGCGAGCCCCACACTCCGCGCGTCGCGGTCGACGGAGACCGCCCAGTCGTGCACGACGTTGATCCCGTGATTGGCGGCCAGCGCACCGTAGCTGTGACCGATCGACGCGTACTCGCGAAAGCCGCCGATGTAGAGGTTCGAGAAGAAGCAGGAGTAGTAGGCGCGGGTCGGCTCCACGAGCGTTACGTCCACGGCGCCCTCGGAATCCTTGGCGATGTAGCGCGCTGCCGTCGCACCGCCCGCGCCGCCGCCGACGACCACCACGCGCGGGCGCCCCTGCGCGAGCACCGTGGGCGCCGACAGCGCCGATACCGCGGTCGTCGCCGCGGCCGCGGATGCAAGGAAGTGGCGCCGGTTCAAGCCGTTCTTTCCGTTCGGTTTGCTCATGACGTGTCTCCCTTGGCTCACGGATCGTCGTCCGCCTTGTAGAAATGCGCGGCGAGAGCGGCGATCTCCTCGTCTGAGAGGCGCCCCGCCACCATCTGCATGACGGGATGCACCCTCATTCCGCGCTTGTACGCGTGCAAGGCTATCACGAAGTCATCGAGCGGCCATCCGGTTATCGATGGGATGCCCTCGGCGGCTCCGTCCACCTGGTGGCAGGTGGTGCATTCGCCCGCGAGATAGGCGCCGTACTCAGGGTCGCCCTGGATGGTGAGGATGTTCGGGTCAAGGCCGTATTCCTCGGGCGTCGCGGTCGGCTCCGCCAGTGAGGTATCGGTGTGGGCACCCGAAAAGCCGCGCAGCCAGGCCAGAAGGTTCGCCCTGTCGTCGCCTCCCTCCATACCCCCAAAACTCATTCGTGAGCGCGGCACGAGAGCGGATGGGTCGGAGAGGAAGGCATCGAGCGTCTCTTCGCTCCAGACCACGCCGCCGGCCCCGGCCTCCCGCATCGCCTTGGAGTAGCGAAAGTCCGCGAGCGCGCCGGCCGCACGGCCGAAGACATCGTTGAGGTGCGGGCCGATGCGATGTTCTGCGCCGCTGCCGACCTGATGGCAGCGCTTGCATTGGCCGAAGAGCGCCTTGCCGCGCTCCGCGTCCGCCCCCCAAGCGCCAGCGGTGGGGAGCACCAGCAGGAGCGCTGCGGCGAGCACCCCGGAGGCGAGGCATGCCGCGAGGCCAGCCGTTCGGCGCTGGCGCCTCACGGCGGCCTTAGCCGACCTCGACCCGCTTCTGAAGGCTGTAGACCGAGCCGTCATCGTCGAACCATTGGAAGTCCAGAAGGCCCGAGTCCGGGACGGCCATTTCGAATTGGATGTAGGGGTCGGCCGAGACCGCCGGCTCCAGGTTGACGGTAATCGCCACCTCGCCGTTGTAGCTCACCACGAAGCGATTAATGATCCGGCGGGGCACGAGCACGCCGTCGCTGTCGTGGCGCTCGCCCGTGTGCATCGGATGGGTAATCCGGGTCTTGACCGTGAAGGGGACGCCCGGCTCGATCGACCTCGGCAGCTTTATGCGCGGCGTGGGTTCTGCCATTGCCCGCTCCTCAGCCGCAGCCGCCGACCGTCACGGCGATCTTCTGGGAGGCCTCGCGGAACGTGCCGTCCTCCATTTCCGCCACCGCGTAGACGGTCTGGCTCCGGGCCAGCCGGATGCGGATGGTGGCTTCCGGCTGTACCAGCCTGCCGAACGTGAATTCCGCGACGCCGGGATTCGGGTTCCCGTCGTTGAAGAGCGCAATGCGCCTCGCACCCTCGGCGACGACCCGGATCGGCACGGCGCCGCCGTTGTCGAAGATCTCCGGTGCATCGAGGAGCACACCGCCTTCCAGGCGCAGCGCGCCGCCCGTGAACTCATCGATGGCCTGCCAGACCCCGTTCGAGGCCTCGGCCGCGCCAGTGGGGATCAGCGCGATCGCAGTGGCGGAGGCGCTGAGCAGCAATATATCCCTGCGTGTCGGAGCCATCGTGCAGCCTTCTGCCGCTTGCGGGGTCATGGGCGATATGGCGCCCCTAGGCGGGGCCCGTCAAGTCCCCGATGTGCAGGCGCGCCCACGCATTGACGAAGCTGGGCCTTCGGGCGAGCATGGCGGATTCCGCAAGCGCGGTTCTCAGGGAGGAACGGGACATGGCGCGCACCGTCTTCACCAACATCAGCATCTACGACGGCACCGGCAAGAGGCCCTATCGGGGCGAGGTGTCGATCCAGGGCAACCGCATCGAGAAGGTCGCCAGGAACGGCCATAAGCTGTCGCGGCGGGGCGCTGCGGTGGTGGACGGCGACGGCGCGACGCTGATGCCGGGCCTCGTCAACGCCCACTGCCACATGAGCTACACCGGGCCGGAAGCGATGTCGGAGATTCCGCCCGAGGAGCACACACTCATCACCATGCACAACGCCAGGACGATCATCGATCACGGCGTGACGGCGGCGGTGGGCGCGGGCGCGGCGAAGACCCGCCTCGACATCGTGATCCGGAACGAGATCGACGCCGGACGCATCCCCGGCCCGCGCTACCGCGCGTGCTCGCCGGAGATCACCGTCACCGGCGGCCTCGGCGATCAGCGCATGCTGCACTACTACAAGAACGACCTCTCGCTCTTCGCCGACGGGCCGGAGGAGATCCGCCAAGCCTGCCGCATGCTGGTCCGCGAGGGCGTGGACATCATCAAGCTGATGCCGTCGGGCGACCATCTGATCCCCGGCGCCTGCGACGCCACTCAGAGCGCGATGGACGAGGACGAGATCGCCGCCGGCGCACGGGTCGCGCACCAGCGGGGCCGCAGGCTTGCGGCCCACGCGCGCAACCCGGAATCGATCCGGCTCTGCGTCAAGTACGGGATCGAACTGATCTATCACGCGACCTACGCGGACGAGGAATCCCTCGACCTGCTGGAGGAGCACAAGGACAAGCATTGGGTGGTGCCGGCCATCGGCTTCACCCACGCGACCGCCTACGAGGCCGGCGAGTTCGGCATTTCGCCGGAGGAAGCCGAGTCCTGGGGCTTCGTCCGCGAGCTCGAAATCGGGGCCCAGACGCTGAAGAAGATGCACGCGCGCGGCATCAAGGTGCTGCCCTTCGGCGACTATGGCTTCCCCTGGACGCCCCACGGCCAGATGGCGCGGGACTTCGAGCACTTCACCAACTACCTCGGCATGAAGCCCTATGAGATCCTCCGCGCCGCGACGCACTACGGCGCCCAGGCCTTCGCTGCGCCGGACGAGCTGGGCCGGATCAAGCCCGGCTATCTCGCCGACCTGCTGCTGATCGACGGCAATCCCCTCGCCGACCTGACCCTCTTCCAGGACGAGGCGAACATCCTGATGGTCATGAAGGACGGCGCCTACCACAAGCCGCCGCAGGCGCGGCAGAGGGTCGTGCAGCAGGCCGCAGCCGAGTAGCCCTACCGAACCCCGATGGCGGCGCTTGACCGGGAGACTCTGCTCGCCCGCGCGGAAGCGCTGATCCCTGCGCTGCGCGAGCGTGTGCCGGAGGCGGAGGCGCTGCGGCGCATTCCCGACGAGTCCATCGCTGATCTGGTCGAGAGCGGCCTGTTGCGGGCGACACTGCCCGCGCGCCTCGGCGGCTCCGAGGCGAACTACCGCACGATCATGGAGATCGTGGCGCTGCTTTCCCGCGGCTGCGCATCCACCGGCTGGGTCTACTGCAACCTCGCGAGCTGCACCTTCAAGCTCGCGCTCTGGCCCGAGCGGGCGCAGGACGAGATCTGGGACGCGGACAAGGACGCGCTGCTCACCGGCAACCTGATCTTTCCCTGCGGCAAGGCGACGCAGGTGGACGGCGGCTATTGCCTGAACGGGCGCTGGCCCTTCGGCAGCGGCATCGACCACGCCTGCGCCAACTTCTTCGCCGCCATGGTGGTGGACAAGGAGCCGCAGGAGTTCCGCATCTTCCTGGTGCCGAAGGGCGAGTTCACCATCCTCGACACCTGGCACGCCTCGGGCCTGCGCGGCACCGGCAGCAACGACGCGGCGGTAGACGACGTGTTCGTGCCCGAATACCGCACCATCGACGCGGCCGACACGCGCCACGGCGCGGCACCCGGCAACGCGGTGAACACGGGCACGGTCTATCGGCTGCCGCTCTTCGCCATGTTCTTCACCTGGGTCGGCGCCGTGGTGCTGGGCATCGCCGAGGCGGCGGTGGACGGCTACGTCGAGGCCACACGCACCCGCGCCGCGCACTATTCGGGCCAGCGGCTCGCCGAGCTCGGCACCATCCACGTGAAGATCGCCGAGGCCCGCGCCGCCGTGACAACGGCGCGGCGCATCTATCTCGGCAACTGCGACGAGGCGACGGCGATCGCAGACGGCGGCGCGCTGCCAGATGCCGAGGCCCGCGCGCGCTACCGGGCCGAGGGCGCCTATGCCGCCAAGCTCTGCTGCCAGGCGGTGGATATGATCACGGCGGCGAGCGGCGGCGGCGGCGTCTACGACCGCAACCCGCTCTCCCGCGCCTTCCGCGACATCCACGCGGGCTCGGCCCACATCACCCAGACCTGGGACCCCAACGCCATCACTTACGGCCGTCTCGCGCTCGGCCTGGAAACCGACAACCCGCTGCTCTAGCCCGGCGAGCAGTCAGGTGCGCTTCAGCGCCGGGAAGCCGGGGTACTCCGAGGCGTGGTCGCCGTCGTGGTTCGCCATGCCGGGCTTGGTGAGGCATCCCTTCGGCGGCGCGAAACTCTCGATGCGCCGGTTCGGCTTCTCGCACCAGCGCAGGTTGAAGGCGGCATAGGTGGGGAAGAACGCCATGTCGGAATACGGCAGGTGGTCGTGCACCCACCAGGCCAGAGCTTGCCAGGGCGTGCCCGCTTCGTAGCGGGGGATGAACCAGGGGATAACGATGCACGCGGTCGCCCCCATGTGGCCCTCGGCATCGCGGCGATCCCACACGTGTCTCGCGTAATTCCAGGTGGTCTCGCCGCAGTTGTAGCCCCTGCTCGACCGCTCGTGGCCGTAGGTGTTGACCTCGACGGAGCGGAAGGCCGAGCGGATCGAGACGTGGCCGAAGGTCGCGTGCAGGGGCTCGAGCAGCTCTTCGCAGAGCCGGGTTCCGGCCGCGATGGCGAGGTTGGGATCGTCCGGAATGTTGGGAATGCCGTGGAAGTTCGCGATCTCGCTGTAGAGCATCTCGCGCATGAAGAAGTGCTCCGACAGCCGGACCCGGCCGAGCTTTTCGAGGGCCTTCATGGAGGCGGGCTTGCGCATGGGATGCTCCCTTCGGGACTGGATGGAGGCAGGATACGCAATCCGGAGCCGACGGCGACAGTGTCTGGCCTCGGCGTCTAGCGCCACGGGCTCCGGCCGTGCGACCCGTTGCCCTTGCGCGACTCTTGCGACCAAGGGGTGATTTGGATAGGGTCCGCCGCGTGGCCGGCGCCGGGCGCCGCGCCCTTGCGCGCTCGTAGCTCAGCTGGATAGAGCACCAGACTACGAATCTGGGGGTCGGGGGTTCGAATCCTCCCGAGCGCGCCAATCCTTTCAGGGACTTACACGAATTTTCGCCGAATCCAGGGGCTCGATTTGTCACTTTAGTCACCCCCAATACTCCCTTTCGGACATTATTCGGCGATCGTGTTCACGGTTCGAACTTAGCCATCGATATCGGCGACCAACACGTCAGCGGCTTTGTCCTCGTTCGGCTTGGGCGTACCCTGCTGCACGACTGCCGCTCTGCACGTAAGATGCTTGATTCAAAGCTGGAACCTGCACCAAGTTCCGCCTTCACCGCCATACCCGGAGCCTCGAGGAGCGACACCGACGATGAGCCAGCCTGCCGAAATCTTCGGACGCAACCCGGTCGCGATCGTCGATGCGATGGTCCGTCGCGGCCGCGCGGCCATGGAAGCCTTTGCCGCCTCCGATCAGGCGCGGGTGGACGAGGCAGTGACCGCCCTCGCTTGGTCGCTCTACAAGCCGGAGAATGCCGAGGCCTTGGCCTCGATGGCGGTCGAAGACACTGGCCTCGGCAACGCGGCAGACAAGGTGGTCAAGAACCAGCGCAAGACCTTCGGCACGCTGCGCGACCTCATGCGGGTGAAGAGCGTTGGAATCATCGAGGAGCAGCCGGAACTCGGGCTCGTGAAATACGCGAAGCCGGTCGGCGTGGTGGGCGCGGTGACGCCCTCCACCAACCCCGCGGCGACCCCGGTGAACAAGGCGATGATGGCGCTCAAGGGCCGCAACGCAATCGTCATCGCGCCGTCGCCGGCGGGTCTCGCGACGACCACACGCGCGTTGGCGCTGATGCGGGCGGAGCTGGAGAAGATCGGCGCGCCGGCGGACCTGGTGCAGGTGCTGCCGCCGCCCGTGGACAAGGCGATCACCAACGCGCTGATGACGGCCTGCGACCTCGTGGTCGTCACCGGCTCCCAGAGCAATGTGCGTGCCGCCTATCGCAGCGGCACGCCTGCCATCGGGGTCGGTGCGGGCAATGTCCCGGTTATCATCGATTCCAGCGCGGAACTCGACGCGGCGGCGGCGAAGATTGCCGCGTCGAAGTGCTTCGACAACGCCACGTCGTGCTCGTCGGAGAACGCGGTCATCATCCTGAACGGCGTCTACGACGACGCGGTGGCCGCACTGCAGCGCGCCGGGGGGTATCTGGCGAGCGCGGCGGAAAAGGAGGCGATCCAGAGCACCCTCTGGGTGGACGGGAAGCTCAACCGCAGTGTGATCGCGAAGGACTTCGAAGTTCTTGCGGCAGAATGCGGCCTCGACGACAAGGCACCTGCCTCAAAGTTTTTCATGGTCGAGGAGACCGGGATCGGTCCCGAGCATCCGTTCTCCGATGAGAAGCTCGCCCTGGTGCTCACCGTCTATCGCGCGCGGAACTTCGATGACGCCATGGACCAGGTTCGCGCGATCATGGCGGTCAAAGGCCGGGGCCACTCCGTCGGCATCCACACCGAAGAGATGGCGCACGCACGCCGGCTCGCCGAGGAGCTCGATACCGCACGCGTGCTCGTGAACATGGCACACACCTTCGGCAACGGCGGCGGCTTCGACAGCGGACTCAACTTCACGCTCTCCATGGGCTGCGGTACTTGGCAGGGCAACAGCATCAGCGAGAACCTCAACTACCGGCACTTCCTCAACATCACCCATTTCGCGGTGCCGATCCCCGAAGACAGGCCCAGCGAGGACGCGCTGTTCGGCGCCTACTGGGAGAAGTACGGGAGGTAGGCGAAGCCGGCCCCGCCGTACGGAACCGACCATCGTGAACTTCGAGGAGCACGCGGCGAAGCCGCTGCTGCAGGCAGTGGGGATCGCGACTCCGCGCGGGCGCCTGACCCGAAGCGCCGCCGAGGCGGAGGCTACCGCGGCGGCGCTCGGCGTGCCAGTGGTGGTGAAAGCCCAAGTGCCGACGGGCAAGCGCGGCAAGGCCGGTGGCATTCGCAGCGCCGACGATCCCCAAGCCGCGCGCGATGCGGCCGACGCAATCCTCGGTATGGAGATTGCGGGGCATCGGGTCTTGTCCGTCCTCATAGAAGAGCAGGTGGAAGTTGCGGCGGAATACTACGCGGCGGTCTTGAACGACGCGGCGTCCAAGGGGCCGCTGGTCATGGTCTCGCCTGAGGGCGGCATGGATATCGAAGAGATCGCAGCGTCGAAGCCGGATCGTCTGCGGCAAGCGCCGGTCGACATCCTGCAAGGCTTCGATCTCGCCGCAGCACGCGCGCTGCTCGATGGCCTTGGCCTCGGCAGCGACGAGGGGCCCGTTGCCGAGACCCTAGCCGCGCTCTATCGCGCCTACCGCGAGAACGACGCGGAGCTGCTTGAGGTGAATCCCCTGGCCCGGCTCGCGGACGGGCGGCTGCTCGCGCTCGACTGCAAGTTCGTCCTCGACGATTCCGGGATCCAGCGTAGACAGGACCTCACCGGCATGGGGAGCCCAGAGACGCTCACAGCGCTGGAGGCGCGGGGGCAAGCCCTCGGGTTGCGGTACATCGAGCTCGACGGCGACATCGGTGTGCTCGCCAACGGTGCCGGGCTCACCATGACCACCATGGATGTCATCACGCACCACGGCGGGAGGCCGGCGAACTTCCTGGAGATCGGCGGTGCGGCGTACACCAAGGCCAGGCCGGCTTTGGAGCTCGTGCTCGACAACCCCAAGGTCAAATGCCTCCTGGTGAACTTCTGCGGCGCGTTCGCGCGCACCGACGTGATGACCGGCGGCCTGCTCGACGCATGGGAGGCGCTCAAGCCGACCATTCCGGTCTTCTTCAGCGTGCGGGGCACAGGCTCAGCCGAGGCGCAGGCGATGCTGCGCGAACGGCTCGGCGTGATCCCCTTCGAGACGATGGACGCAGCCATCGTCGCCGCGATCGAGGCGGCCCGCGACGCGGGAGCCTCCCAATGATCGTGCGGGGCGCAGACCGCGTGCTCGTTCAGGGAATCACCGGCAAGCAGGGCACATACTGGACCGAGCGGATGCAGGCGTATGGCACGCGCATCGTGGCCGGGGTCAACCCGAAGAAGGCCGGCACCCGGCATTGCGGCGTGCCGGTTTACGCGAGCGCCGGCGAGGCGATGCGCGAGACCAGCTTCGAGATGTCCGTTTTGTTCATCCCGTCGCTCGGCGTGAAGGCAGCGGCGCAGGATGCGATCAAAGCGGGATGCGGACGTCTCGTCATCCTCACCGAGCACGTTCCGGTGCAGGACGTGATGGAGTTGCTGGCGATGGCGCGGGCGAATGGCGTCGCCGTCCTCGGCCCCAACACCGCCGGCCTGGTTACGCCGGGCGAGTGCTCCGTCGGCTTCATGCCTGCGTTCGAGACCGACGTCTTCCAGCCCGGCCGCGTGGGGGTGATCTCTCGCAGCGGCAGCCTCGGCACGCTGATCTGTCTCAACCTGGTGCAGGCGGGGTTCGGTCAGTCCGCTTTCATCGGCATCGGTGGCGACCCGATCGTCGGAACGACCGCCCGCGACGCGCTGGAGGTGCTGGACACCGACGAGCGCACCGACGCGGTCGTGGTGATCGGCGAGATCGGCGGGACGATGGAGGAGGACGCGGCGGAGTACGCGCGCGCCATGTCGAAGCCGGTCGTCGCCTTCGTTGCGGGCGCCGCATCGCCGCCGGGCAAGAAGATGGGACACGCGGGCGCGATCGTGATGGGCGACAAGGGCACCTACGCATCGAAGCGCAAGGCGTTCGAAGCGGCGGGCGTCGAAGTGCTCGACACGCCTTCGGGGGTCGGACGGGCGCTTCAGACAAGGCTTGGCTGAGCGGGCGATTGCCTGGCCGGTCCCGTCGGCTACGATTCGATTTCCCAACTGGCGAAAGGCGAGAAAGTCATGACGGATGCGAACCAGCCCGAGGTGCATCGCGGCCTGAAGGACCTGTGTTTCGACCGCTCGCCCACCACGCTGATCGACGGCCGGGCTGGCGAACTCCGCTATCGCGGCTATTCCATTCACGATCTTGCCCAGCACTCGACGTTCGAGGAGACCGCGTACCTCCTACTGCACGGTGAACTTCCGACGCGCGCCGAGCTCGGCGCCTTCGACGGCGCGTTGAAGGAGGCACGCACGCTGCCCGGTGCAATCCACGACATCATCGGCGCAGTGAAGGATTCGCATCCCATGGACGTGCTGCGGACCGCGGTCTCCGCGCTCGCCGCCTATGATCCCGAGACCGGCGACAATTCGCTGGAAGCGACCCGGCGCAAGGGCATCCGCCTCACCTCGCAGGTGCCGATGATCGTTACCGCGCACCATCACATCCGCCAGGGCCGCGAGCCGGTGCAGGCAAGCGCCGACCTCGGTCATGCCGCGAACTTCCTCTACATGCTCAAGGGCGAGGCGCCGAGCGAGGACGCTTGCGCGTTGATGGACACCGACATGGTCCTGCACGCCGAACACGGCTCCAACGCCTCCTCGTTCACTGCGCGTGTCGTGGTCAGCACCGATGCCAACCTGCACGCCGGCATCACCGCGGCGGTGGCCGCGCTCTCCGGCCCTGCGCACGGCGGCGCGGCCGAGAACGTCATGCGAATGGCCAAGGAGATCGGCGATCCGGCCGAGGCGGCGGCTTACGTCAAGGCGAAGCGGAAGGCGCGCGAGCCGATCATGGGCTTCGGCCACCGGGTCTACCGGGCCGAGGACCCGCGGGCCCGGCACATGCGCGAGGGCGTGAGGCGGCTCTCCGAAGAGATGGGAGAGCCGCACTGGCACGCGATCCTCGAAGCGTTGGTCGAGGCGATGCGGCCCTACGCGCGGCACGGCGTCAACGTGAACGTCGATTTCTACGCGGGCGTCGTCTACTACCTGCACGGGATCCCGGAGGACCTGTTCGTGCCGATCTTCGCCATCGGCCGGATACCGGGGTGGACCGTGCAAGCGATGGAGCAGCTGGAGAACAACATCCTGATCCGCCCGCGCCTGCTCTATACCGGGCCCGAGGCGCGGGACTACGTATCGATCGACGAGCGGGGGTAAGCGGTCAAGCCATCGCCGCGGTGATCGCCGCAGCGGCCACGATGTCGTCCACCGTCGCTCCGCGCGAGAGATCGCACAGCGGGCACGCGAAGCCCTGCAGGAAGGGTCCAATCGCGCGCATGCCGCCGAGGTGCTCACACAGCTTGTAGCCGATGTTGCCGGCGTCGAGGTCCGGGAAGACGAGCACGTTGGCTCTGCCCGCGACATCGCTCGGGCTCTTGGTTTTGAGAGCAGCAATACGTGGAACGAGCGCGGCATCCGCCTGAAGCTCGCCGTCGATGGCAATCTCGGGCGCCCGTGCCTGCACGATCTCCACGGCGCGGCGTACTTTCTCGACCCGTTCGTGCCTGGCGCTGCCGTGGGTGGAGAATGAGAGCATCGCTACCCGCGCACCAATCCCGAGCAACCGCTCGGCGCTGGCGGCGGATGCGATGGCGATGTCCGCCAGCGCCTGCTCATCCGGCTCTACGTTGACCGCGCAGTCGGCGAAGACCAGCGGCTCTCCGCCGCCGCGCGGGACCATGATGAAGAAGCTTGACGGCGTCGCGATGCCGTCAGCGAGCCCCACCGACATCAGCCCGGCCTCGATGACCCGCGCCGTGGGCTGACTCGCGCCGGTCACGAGTGCATTGGCATCGCCCGCCTTCACCGCCATCGCCGCGTAGAACAGCGGTTTCGCGAGCAGCCGCTTCGCCACCCGCTCGTTCGCCTTGGGCCGGCCTTGGAGATAGAGTGCCGCGTAGGCGTCGAGCGCGGCGCTTTGCGCTGGCTCCAAGCTCTCAATTGCATCGAGCGAAACACCGGCCCTTGCGGCGGCCTCCTCCAGCACCGCCCGCGCGCCAATCAGGATGGGCCGGGCGATGCCCTCGTCGTGCAGGTGCCGCGCCGCCTGGAGGATTCTCGGGTCATCGCCCTCGGGCAGGACGACGGTGCACCGACGTTGCTTGGCTTGCGCGATCAGGCGCTCGACGATGTCCACTATTGGGGGCGCATGTCGGCACCCTCGATACCCGCCACGACGTTGGGCTTCTTCATCGCATCCCGGCGGAAGGGCTCGCCCAGCTCCTGATTGAGGATCACCTCGATGAAGGTGGTGACGCCGTTGGCCTGGGCGTCGCACGATTCTCGGAGTGCCATCGTCAGCTCCTCCATCGTGCTCACCGCGACCCCCTTCAGCCCGCAGGCGTCCGCGACCCTGGCGAAGCTCAGGTCGGGGTTCAGCTCGGTGCCGACGAAGTTGTTGTCGTACCAGAGGATCGAGTTGCGTTTCTCCGCGCCCCACTGGTAGTTACGGAAGACCACCATGGTGATCGCGGGCCACCCTTCGCGCCCGACGGAGACCATCTCGTTCATGGAGATGCCGAAGGCGCCGTCGCCGGCGAAACCGACGACAGGCACGTCCGGGCAGCCGATCTTGGCGCCGAGGATGGCGGGGAAGCCGTAGCCGCAGGGGCCGAAGAGGCCGGGTGCGAGGTACTTGCGGCCCTCCTCGAAGGTTGGATAGGCGTTGCCGATGGCGCAGTTGTTGCCGATGTCGGACGAGATGATGGCGTCCTTCGGCAAGCCGTCCTGAATGGCGCGCCACGCCATCCGCGCCGACATCCGGTCCGGCTCGCGCGTCCGCGCGTCCACGTTCCAGGTAGTGCCCGGGTCGTCGTCTTCGTGGTCCATGCTGGCGAGAGTCTGCAGCCACGCGGAGCGGGTCTGGTGGATCGCCGCCCGGCGCTGCTCGCGGCCCGCGTCGCCGGCCGTGCTGGAAAGCCAGTCGCAAAGCTGCCGCGCCACCTTCTTTGCATCGCCGCAGATGCCGACCGTGACCTTTTTGGTGAGCCCGATGCGGTCGGGGTTCAGCTCCACCTGGATGATCGCCGCGTCCTTCGGCCAGTAGTCGATGCCGTAGCCCGGCAGCGTGGAGAACGGGTTGAGACGGGTGCCGAGAGCCAGTACCACGTCTGCCTGCGCGATCAGCTCCATCGCCGCCTTGGAGCCGTTGTAGCCGAGGGGGCCCACGGCAAGCGGATGCGAGCCGGGGAAGCTGTCGTTGTGCTGATAGCCGGAGCAGACCGGGGCATCGAGGCGCTCGGCCAAAGCCCGACATTCGTCGATCGCCCCCCCGATCACCACGCCACCACCCGAGAGAATGACTGGGAAGCTGGCTTCTGAGAGCAGCCGCGCCGCCTCCGCGATAGAATCCTCACCGCCCGCCGGGCGCTCCAGGTGCACGACCGGCGGCAACTCGATATCGACCTCCTGGGTCCAGAGATCGCGCGGCACGTTGATCTGCGCCGGTGCCGACTGGCGTACCGCGTTCTCGATCACCCGATTGAGGACCTCCGCCATGCGGGAGGCATCGCGCACCTCCTCCTGGTAGCAGACCATCTCCTCGAACAGCGCCATCTGCGGCACTTCCTGGAAGCCGCCCTGGCCGATGGTTTTGTTGGCCGCTTGCGGCGTCACCAGCAGTAGCGGTGTGTGGTTCCAGTAGGCGGTCTTCACCGGGGTCACGAGATTGGTGATGCCGGGGCCGTTCTGGCCGATGCACATGGCGATCTTGCCGGTGGCCCGCGTGTAGCCGTCGCACATGAAGCCCGCGTTGCTCTCGTGGGCCACGTCCCAGAAAGTGATCCCGGCCTTCGGAAACAGGTCCGATATCGGCATGAAGGCAGAGCCGATGATACCGAACACATGCTCGATGCCGTGCCGTTGCAGGACCTTCACGAAGGCCTCTTCAGTGGTCATTTTCATCGCGATACGTTCCCGTTCCCTTCATTGCTGCGCGGCGGCGATGCTTGGCCGCCGTGCCACCATCCCGCTCCCCGGCAGGGGCGCGGGCTCAACCCTTCCCCTTCCAGGGGATCAACCACGATTCGAGCAAGCGCATGAACATCTCGATGGCGAAGCCGATCGCGCCGATGATGATGATGCCGATCACCACCACGTCGGTCTGGAGAAAGTTCTTCGCGATCATCATCATCGAGCCGACCCCCTGATCCGCCGCCACCAGCTCGGCGGCGACCAGCGTCCCCCAGCACACCCCCATGGAGATCCGCAGGCCCGTGAAGATTTCGGGCAATGCGTTGGGCAAGATGACGTGGCGCAGCACTTGGAACTTGGAGGCGCCCAGAGAGTAGGCCGCGTGGACCTTGGAGATCTGCACCGAGCTCACCCCTGCGCGGGCGGCGATCAGCATGATGAAGAGCGCGGCCAGGAAGAGCAGGAAAATCTTGGCCACTTCGTCGATCCCCAGCCACAGGATCACGAGAGGGATCAGGGCGAGCGGCGGAATCGGGCGGACGAACTCGACGATCGGGTCGAAGAGCCCGCGCGCCACCGAGTTCAGGCCCATGGCGAAGCCGAGCGGGATGCCCACCAGGGCGCCGAAGATCACGCCGAGGAGCACGCGCTTGACCGAAGTGCCGACATGCTCCCAGAGCGAGATGTTGCGGTAGCCATCCACGAACAGGCTGACGAAGCGGTCGACCACTCCCGGCCGGGCCCGGTTGGGGTTGTCCCAGGGATAGAGGCTGCCCTCCAGCGGCGGCCAGAAGAGGGGATCGATGAAGCCCGAGATGGTCGCGATCCACCAGGCCAGGATCAGCAGGATCAGGGTGAGCACCGACCACAGGCGGCCCGAGTTCACCGCAGACGCATCGCCGAACTTGATGGTCTTCTGCCGGGTGAAGCTGCTGTCCGCGATGCCGAGCCAGATGGACCAGCGCGATGCCTGCTTGCGCTCCGCCATGATCGTCTCTTCAGCGCCCGTCCGCGCCGCCCATGATCTCCTCCTCCATCTCCCAGATCATGGAGAGGATCTCCTCGCGGGCTTCGATGAAGTCGGGCCGGGCCTTGATTGCGCGCGCATCCCCCTCCACTCCCTGCTCGGCGAAGGGGAGGGTGTACTCCTTGTGTATGCGGCCGGGACGCGGCGCCATGACCACCAGGCGCTCGCCGAGGAAGAGCGCCTCCTCGACGGAATGAGTGATCAGGATGACGGTCTTGCCGGTCTCCTTCCAGAGCTTGAGCACGAGGCCCTGCATCTTCTCCCGCGTCAGCGCGTCAAGCGCGCCGAGCGGCTCGTCCATCAGGATTACGTCTGGGTCATTGGCGAGGCATCGCGCCAGCGCGACGCGCTGCTGCATGCCGCCTGAGAGCTGATAGACCGGTTTGTCGGCGAACCCCTGCAGCGCCACGGTGTCGAGCAGGCGGCGTACGATCTGCTTGGTCTCGGCGCGGGGCACGCCGCACATGCGCGGGCCGAAGCTCACGTTCTGGGCGACCGTCATCCACTCGAAGAGCGCGCCCTGCTGGAACACCACGCCGCGCTCCTTGTGCGGGCCAGTCACTTGGTGACCGTTGAGAAGCGCCTGGCCTGCGGTCGGCGCCAGAAAGCCGCCAACGATGTTGAGCAGCGTGGTCTTGCCGCACCCCGAGGGACCCAGAACCGCCATCAGCTCGCCGGGCTTCAGGTGCAGCGAAACGTCCTGGAGGGCGTGGACCTTGCCGCCATTGGGCAAGGTGAAGACCATCGAGACGTTGTCGATGACCAGCCCGTCCATCATGCTCCCTTCTTCGCGGGTCCCAAAGGGCTTGGACCGTAACAGCCGCAGGCTACCCGCGCCACGAGCACACGGCACTGACCCCCGCTTTGCGCGAGGACCGGCTATCGGCAACGAAATGCCCTCCCTGCCTCCCAAAGTATTGGGGAGGCAGGGAGGAGTTGTGCACCTGCGGCCCGCGAGCCGCAGTCGCGCTCGGTCGCGCTTAGAGGAAGCTGTCGTCGATCGCGAAGTCGTAGCTGTCGAGAGCGCTGTCAAGCTGACCCTGCTGGACGAAGAAGTCCGCCACTTCCTTGGTGAAGGCCTGCACGGTGCCGCCCATCCAAGCCTCCGACTTCTGCGCCTCCGCAGACGGGAACGAGAACATGCCGAGCATGTCTTCGGTCGCCGCGAGATCCATGCCGGCCGCCTTGGAGATGGTCTCCACGAACGGCGCCGAATCCGCGTTGTAGGCCGCGTTCGCCTGATCGGTGACCTCCATGAACTTCCGCAGCAAGTCGGGATGGTCGTTGGCGAAGCTCTCGGTCACCGAGACCACGTCGAAGACGCGAATGCCGATGGCCTCCTGCTCTGCCGGAGTCATCAGCTCGTCGCCGTACTCCTTCATCCGCTGGAGCGGGCCGCCGAAAGCGCAGGCGGCGGCAACGTCTCCGCGCGCAAGCGCGACCGACGCGTCGGCGCCGTTCATCTGCACCATGTCGACCTTCGAAGCGTCGACACCCAGGTGATCCAGCGTGCGCAAGAGCTTGTAGTGGGTGACGTTGCCGATCGGCGTGGCGATCTGCTTGCCCTCCAGCTCGCTCGCGTTCGCCTGCGTGATGCCGGTGTCGGCGTGGACGACGCAGTTGTCGGCCTCCGCATAGCTCACCGCCACGCCGACCAGCTTGAGCGGGAGGCCGTTGGTGACCGCGACCACCCACGGAACCAGCCCCTGGGAATAGGCGATTTGCACGTCGCCAGAGACCATCGCCTGGCTCATCTCGTTGCCGTTGCCGAAGGCGCGCCATTCGACCTCGACGCCCATCGCCTCGTCATAGGTCTTCTCGAGCTGCGCGACCTGGTTCGCGGTCGGCCACTCGAGGAAGTAGGCCACCGTGATCTTATCGAGGGCGGATGCCGACGATGCGAACAGCATCGCCACACCCGCCGCGACGACTGCCATGAAGCCGGTGCGTTTCATGTCGAGCACTCCTTTCGATTTGCGGTCGTTGAGAGTCCGGTCTCGGCAATGGGCTCGTGAGTATCCGATCGTGCATTCATGTTGACGCTCCGCTCCCGGATGGTGGGCTCGCGGTGGAGCGCACGTGGACATCCTCCCCATTGATCCTTGGAGTCCGGTTTTATGCCTTGTAACCGGTTACGCCGACCAACCATAGCGCATGTGACCGGTTACAGGGAAGACCAATTCGAGATTCTAAGCGCGCTCAGCCGCTGCAGTGCGCCGCCGCGGGGCAAGAAATCCTGGCCGGCATCGCGGTCATGCGCTGCGCCCTTACGCTTGACCGATTTATCGCCGGACGACAGATTTTGGGGACTTTGAGATATACTGCGGGTGTACGCACGGCGCAGCCGGGCCTAGCGCCAGCCCGAACGACACAATTGCAGCAGGCGCCTCTGGGCCCGGCGCGTAGCAGGGTCTTCTTGCCGAAGCGGCAAATGGCGCCCGCAGCACAATACGTACCGGAAGCCGGAATGCCCGAACGCCGATCGCTGGGGAGCAAGCAGTCCTCCCGCAGAGTCACGCTTCGAGATGTTGCGCGCGAGGCCGGGGTCTCGGTCGCCACCGCATCGCGGGTCCTGAATGAGTCGCCATCCGTTTCACCGGAAACCCGCGAGGACGTGCTGCGGGTCTTCGCCAAACTCGAATTCGCGCCCGACCCGTTGGCGCGCGCGCTCAACGCAGGTGGCACCAACACGATTGGCGCGGTGATTCCCACCATCAATCACGCGATCTTCGCGGCGTTCCTGGAGGCGCTGGAGGCCGGGCTGGACGCCAACGGCTATCGCCTGCTCATCGCCACGACCGGCATGGACCGCCGCGTGGAACTCGAGCGCGCCCGATCACTGCTCGAAATGGGCGCCAGGGCGCTGATCGTTACCGGGCTGGATCATGAGCCCGAACTCACCGGTCTGGCCAAGCGGTTCGGAGCGCCCGTGGTCGCAACGTCGATCTATGAGGCCTCCGCCTCGATGCCGACCATCGGCTACGACAACACCGAGCTCGGGCGCCAGGCCATGCAGCATCTGCTCGACCTCGGCCACACGGATGTCGCCCTGGTCTCCGGGCCCACGGCGCAGAACGATCGAGCCCGTTTCAGGATTCGCGGCGCGGAATCCGTCGCGCGCGTGCGTTCGCTGCGAATTATAGAGACGGAACTGAGCGTCGGGGGCGGCGTCGTTGCCGCGAAGCAGGCCCTGGCGTGGGACCGGCGGCCCACGGCGCTGCTTTGCGTCACCGATCTCGTCGCGCTCGGAGCGATGTTCGAGCTTCAGCGGAGCGGCCTACTCTTGCCCCGGGACATGTCGGTCATGGGGTTCGAC
>JAJDVB010000226.1 GCA_022826345.1 Alphaproteobacteria bacterium | reverse complement strand
GTTCCGGCCAGATTATCGGCGTTGCCGCACTCATCATCATCCTCCGACGGTGAGACTCGATCACCACAGTCTATGGAGGTTGTCCCGTCCATCACCACAACATATTGAGATAATGAGTCAATTTGGAGCGCGTTTGGTATCACTACAAGAAACGACTGTAAACGCAACTGTAGTACTAGGCTGGATACGCAAACGGGTAATGGAGACATTACAATAATGCATATTAATAAAATAATCATAGGGTTAGGTGGTCCGCCTGCCATGCCCGAGGCAGCGCCGCCTGCGCCGCGTGCATGGAAGGTTCGGGTCGCACGAGTTAGCCTTCCGGCACCGGGTGGGATCCATTGTGCGGTGGCACGGGCCTTACCGCCCGAGTGGTCATGGAAGGGAATCGGCCATGCGCGTGTTCATTGCGTGTCTCGGGACTGAGACCAACACCTTCTCGTCGCTGCCGACGGGCGAGCAGACCTATCGGGACACGGCCGTCTTCGACGGCGATGCGACGCGCCATGCGCCCAATCCCTTCAGCCTTCCGCTGCACATCTGGCGTGAGCGCGCCGAGGCGGAGGGGCATGAGGTCGTCGAGGGGCTCTGCGCCTTCGCCCAGCCGGCGGGGCGAACGATCCGCCGCGTCTATGAGGGCTATCGCGATCGCATACTAGAGCAGGCGCAAGCCGCGCTGCCGCTCGAC
This sequence comes from Alphaproteobacteria bacterium, assembly GCA_022826345.1. Next base: position 5,448 of record JAJDVB010000226.1, on the reverse strand, counting down.
CTGGTGCTGGTCAACATGCACGGTGCCATGGTGGCGGAGGGCTACGACGACTGCGAGGGCGACCTGCTGGCCGGCCTGCGCGCGGTGGTGGGCCCGGACACGGTGATCGGCGGCGAGCTCGACCTCCACTGCCACATCACGCCGCTGATGCTGGAGGCCGCGACGGCGCTCGTCACCTACAAGGAATATCCCCACATCGACATCGGCGAGCGGGCGGAGGACCTGTTCCGGCTCTGCCACGACGCGGCCCACGGGCGCACCCGGCCGGTGATGGCTGCGCACGACTGCCGCATGATCAGCATGTGGCGCACCACGGATGAGCCGATGCGGACCTTCGTCAACAGCATGAAGGTGCGCGAAGGCAGCGATGGAATCCTCGCCGTCTCCTTCGGTCACGGCTTTCCCTGGGGCGACGTGGCGGAGGTGGGTGCCAAGACGCTGGTGGTGGCCGATGGCGATGCCGGAAAGGCGGCGGCGCTGGCCGCCGATCTCGGCGCCCGGCTCTGGGCCATGCGCGAGGAGACGCGGCCAACGGCTGTCGGGATTGATGAAGCCATCGACCGGGCGTTGGCCGTCGACGGCGGGCCGGTGGTGCTGGCGGACGTCTCGGACAATGCCGGCGGCGGCGCGCCCAGCGATTCCACCTTCATCCTGGAGCGCCTGCTCGCGCGCGGAGTCGGCAACGCGGCGAGCGGCCTCTACTGGGACCCGGTGGCGGTGCGCTTTTGCATGGAGGCAGGGGAGGGGGCCACGCTCCGGCTACGGATTGGCGGCAAGTGCGGCCCGGATTCGGGCGATCCGGTGGACCTCGCCGTCACGGTCGAGCGGATCGTCACCGGCGCCGCGCAAACCTTCGGCGCGGCCCGCAACAGGATCGGCGATGCCGTGTGGGTGCGCGCAGAAAGCGGCCTCGACCTCGTGCTGAACACGGTGCGCACGCAGGTCTTCCATCCCGATGCGTTCGCCGCGGTCGGGCTCGATCCGGCGGGCAAGAAGATCGTGGTGGTGAAGTCCACCCAGCACTTCCATGCCGGCTTCGCGCCCATCGCGAAGGAAATCCTCTACGTCGCCGCGCCCGGCGCCATCGCGCCCGACTTTGCGGCGATCCCCTACACCAAGCTGGCGAAGCCTTACTGGCCGCGGGTCGAGGACCCGTGGGCAGAACAGGAGTAGCCCGGCGACCGCTGCCGTCTATTCCGCCGCCTCGGCCTCGGGCCGGGCCCAGCGGCGCTCGAAGGCCCAGACGTCCTCGAAGCCCATGAGCGCATGCATCTCGGGCAGCGAGATCATCGGCGCATCGACGTTGGCGGTCGAGCCGTCGCGCAGGAGGGACGCGAAGGCGCTCTTCATGGCGCCGGCCGCCGGCAGCATGCCGATGGCGGGATAGATCGCGATGTTGAAGCCGAGTTCCGAGAGGCGATCCGCTGGCACGATCGGGGTCTTGCCGCTGTCCACCATGTTGGCGAGCAGCGGCTTGTCGAAGGTCTCGCCGATCCGGGCGATTTCGTCCTCGTTCTCCGGCGCCTCGATGAAGATCACGTCGGCGCCGGCATCGGCGAAGGCCTGGCCCCGCGCGAGCGCCTCGTCGAGCCCAAGGCTGGTGCGCGCGTCGGTGCGCGCGATGATCAGGAAGTTGGGATCGCTGCGCGCGTCGGCGGCGACCCTGATCTTCTCCACCATGTCTTCTGTGGGGACCACGCGGCGCCCCGGCGTGTGGCCGCACTTCTTGGGGATTTCCTGGTCCTCCAGCTGGATCGCGCTGCAGCCCGCGTCCTCATAGCCCTGCACGGTGTGTCGGACATTGAGAAGGCCGCCGAAGCCTGTGTCCGCGTCGCAGATCAAGGGCGAGTCCGTGCCACCTGCGATGGTGCGCACGCGCGACACCACGTCCGCGTAGCTCGCGATGCCGGCATCGGGGAGCCCGAGGTGGGAGGCCGCGACACCATAGCCGGTCATGTAGAGCGCCCGGAAATCCATGCCGTCGGCCACCTTGGCGGAGATCATGTCGTAGACGCCGGGGGCGACAACGAACTGGCCGTCCCGGATCGCGCCGGCGAGCGCGGCGCGCTTCTCGCTCGCATTCATGGTCGTGTTCCTTCGTCTTGGATCGGCGTCCACGCGGGCGCTAGCCGCGGTGGGCGTCCAGAAAACCCAGCAGGGTTTCGAAATAGGCCTCCGGCTCCTCGTACATCGGCAGGTGGGAGGAGTTCGGGAACACCTTGATCCGGGAATTGGGCAGCGCCGCGTGAATCTTCATGGAGCACGCCGGCGTCAGCTCGTCGTGCTGGCCGCAGAGCACCAGCGCCGGCTGGTGGATGCGATGCAGCTCGGGCAGCCAGTTCTTGTCCTTGATGCTGCCGGTGTAGCAGAATTCGTTTGGCCCCTGGATCGCCTTGTAGGGCCCCATGTTCCAGTCGCCGAGGGAGCGGATGACCGGAGGCGGCCACGTATCGAGCCGGCAGACGTGGCGGTAGTTGAGGATGGTGATCGCGGCCTGATAGGTGGGGTGGTCGATGGTGCCTTCGGCCTCGTGGCGCTGCATCATCGCCTCGGTCTCGTGGCCGAGGGCATGGCGCAGCCGGTGCAGCTCGCTCACCAGATGCGGGATGTCGCCCGCGCCGTTGGCGAGCGTGATCGTCTTGAAGCTCTCGGGATAGGCCAGCGCCCACTCTTGGCCGAGCCAGGTGCCCCAGGATTGCCCGTAGTAATGGACGGGGCCGAGCCCGAGGGCGGTGCGCACGGTCTCCGTCTCCTCGACGTAGCGCTCGATGGTCCAGAGCGAGGCGTCGTCGGGCCGGTCGGACTTGCCGGTGCCGAGCTGGTCGAAGGCTACGACCCGGTAGCCCTTGTCCGCGAGCCAGGAATGGGCGTCCCGCACATAGTCGCAGGGCAGCCCCGGCCCACCGTTGACGCAGAACAGCACCTCGTCGCCGGAGCCGAAGCTGTAGGCCACGACGTTGTAGCCGTCGACGGTGACGTTGATGGTCTCGTCCGGCGCGCGATCGTCCATCATGGCCTGCGTCCCCCTCCCGCCTGGGCGCCGGAGTGTTCCACATTTGCCAATCGCCTCCAAGCAGGGCCGGCGACTTTGCGGTCCGTGCTACGATGGGCGCACGACTGCCCGGCGCCGCGAGAAGAATCAAGAGAAGCGCCCGCCGTCGCCGCCGCGCTGCAGTGCGGGTGGAAGAGAAGAGGGGGGTGCAAGATGGCGCGGATTCTCATCACCGATGTGACGATCTTCGACGGCTCCGGCCGCGAGCCCTTCGCGGGCGAGGTGCTGGTGCAGGGCAACCGCATCGCCAAGGTGGCGGCCGGCGGCTTCCCCAGTGGCACGGCGGCCGACCGGGTGATCGACGGCGGCGGTGCTGTGCTGATGCCGGGCCTGGTCAACTGTCACGGGCACCCGACCTACCCCAACATGGGCGCGGATTTTTACAGCACCGGCGAGCTCCCGGTGGAGGAGCACGTCTACCGCACCATGCACAACGTGAAGGCGATGCTGGACGCGGGCTTCACCGCCTCGGTCAACGGCTCGTCGGCCAAGGCCCGGCTCGACATCGCGACCCGCAACGAGATCGACGCCGGCGGCATCCCCGGCCCCCGGATGCGCGCGGCCACGCCCGAGATCACCGTCACCGGCGGGCTCGGCGACTTGCGCCAGTACCACATGTACCACGAGGGCTTCGCGGTGGTGTGCGACGGGCCAGAGGAGATCCGCAAGTTCTCCCGCCTGATGATTCGCGAGGGCGCGGACAGCCTCAAGCTGATGATCTCCGGCGACTTCTTCGTCCACGACACCGCCACCGGCGACATGACCGTGATGCAGGAGGACGAGATCGTCGCCTGCACCAGCATCGCCCACATCCACAAGCGGCGCGTGATCGCGCACGCGCGCACGGCCGAGGCGGTGAAGCGCTGCGTGAGGCACGGGATCGACCTGATCTACCACGCCAACTTCTGCGACGAGGAGGCGCTGGACCTGCTGGAGGCCAACAGGGACCGCTTCTTCGTCAACCCCGCCATCGGCCTCACCTACACCACCCTCTACGAGATGGCTGACTACGGCATGCCGCAGGAGAAGGCCGAGGAATGGGGCTTCAAGCGCGAGCTCGACGGCGCCATCGCGGTCACCAAGGAGCTGCACCGGCGCGGCGTGCGGGTGCTGCCCTTCGGCGATTACGGTTTCGAGTGGAACCCGGTGGGCCGCGACGCCCGCGACCTGGAGCTCTGGCAGGAGCTCATGGGCTTCTCGGCCATCGACCTGCTCACCATGGCGACGCGCTACGGCGGCGAGTGCTTCGGCGATGCCGTGGGCCTGGTCGAAGAGGGCTATCTCGCCGACCTGATCATGGTGGACGGCGATCCGCTTGCCGACGTTCGCATCCTGCAGGACACCGACCGCATCGTCATGATCATGAAGGACGGCGCCCTCCACAAGGAGCCTGGTGTCCGCCAGCGCCAGCAGGCTGCCGCCGAGTAGACGCCGGGCCGCGCATCCCGTCCCTCCGCCAGGCAAACGCCGGTCTTGATAGAGGCCGGCGTTGCTCTTATATCCCGGCCTTTGCGCCCCTCCAGGGCCGCGATATGGAGACGTCGTCGAGCGAGAGAGATGAGCGAAGCCAAGAGCAGCAAGAAGGCATCGAAGGCGAAGACCGAGTCAGCGCCCAAGGCCGAGAGCAAGAGCGAGAGCAAGGGCGCCGACGCCAAGGCCAAGGACGACGCCGGGAGCACGTCCTCCGAATCGGCATCCACCGAGGCGAAGTCGTCGGACGGCGCCAAGGAGTCCGGCACGGACGCCGGCAAGTCCGCGCGGGAGGCAGCCGGCGGCAAGGTCGACGTTCACTACGGCTACTTCTCCAGCGTGAGGACGCCGGCCTACCGCAGCGGCTGGGACTCGATCTGGGGCAGCAAGAACGGCGAGGGTGGCGAGGACGAAGACGAGACGCCGCGCCAGCGCAGGGCGGCGCGCGCCGGCCGGGCCGCGAAGGCGCGCAAGCGCCGGCAGCCGATCACCGTCACCCTCGATCTCGAGACGTTGCCGCCCCAGCTCAAGGACGGCCTGGTCGAGATTGCGAGCGCCGAGCTCAAGAAATCCCGCGTGAGCTACGCGCGGCGCGACAAGGCCGGCGCCATCGACTGGCGCATCACCTGCCGAGTGGACTGAGGGAACCGGGCCGCTGGAGTTCGGTCCGATAGGCTATTGTCCATGAGCCCGACGCCTCCAACACGTCATGGCCGGCCCCCGGAACAAGTCCGGGGGTGTCCCGGCCATCCACGAGGGCGCACGGAGTGCGCCTTCTGCGACTGGATGCCCGGATCAAGTCCACTGCTGTCCGGTTTAGGCAGAGGTAAGTTGGAGTTCGATTTGCCTGTCATCGTTTGGCGGGGTTTTGGGCGGGTCCTTGATGTTGAGGATGCATCGGCGGTGCATGATGTTGAGGCGCACCA
>JAJDVB010000120.1 GCA_022826345.1 Alphaproteobacteria bacterium | reverse complement strand
CGGGTAACGTCACGGCGTGGCATCACTCCGGCGCGTGGCCCTCGCTCATCTCGCTCTGGAATCCGGTGCAACGAACCGGCCATCCTCTTGAGTTCGGGCTCGGGCTTATCGATACCCCCTATAACCAGGTGCCGAACCTCCGCATCGAGAACGGCGAGACCGACGCCATGATCCGGGTCGGCTGGTACCGCTCGGTCAACAACATCCAGCACGCCTTCGCGATGAACTGCTTCGCGAACGAGCTGGCGGAGGCCGCCGGGCGCGATCCGGTCGAGTTCCTGCTGGAGCTCATCGGCGATGCGGACGTCATGGACCTCACGGCGGACGGCGTGGAAGGCCACTGGAACTATGGCGATTCGATCGAGGACTGGCCGATCATGCCGAAGCGGCTCTCCAACGCGCTTCGCGTGGTGGCGGAGAAGTCAGGCTACGGCAAGGCGATGCCGCCAGGCCACGGCTTAGGCATCGCGTGTCACCGCAGCTTCCACAGCTACGTGGGCACGGCCGTGCACGTCGTGGTGCGGGACGACGGCTCGCTCCACATCCCGCAGGTTGACATGGCCATCGACTGCGGCCGCTACGTCAATCCCGAAGGGGTGAAGAAGCAGATGGAGGGTGCCGCCATCTACGGCCACTCGGTCGCGATGCACGGGCAGATCACCACCACGCAGGGGGCGGTCGACCAGAGCAACTTCCACGACTACACCATCACTCGCATGGACGATGCGCCTCTCGATGTGCGCGTGCACATCGTCGAGGACTTCACGCACCTGAAGCCCTGCGGCGTGGGCGAGCCCGGCGTGCCGCCCTATACGCCGGCGCTGGTCAACGCGATCTACCAGGCGACCGGCAAGCGCATCCGCCGGCTGCCGATCGGCGATCAGCTCGAGTCTGCGTAGCGCCTCGGACGACGGGACGGCGAGGGATCCGAGATCCCCCGCCGTCCCCGAGCCCGTTCACTCAAGCAGGCAGCGGCGTCCGCTGCCTCACTCGGCGCCGGTGGCTAGGCGATCAGATCCTGGTGGTCTTTCTCCCGCCTGCGCGACCCTGAACCTTGCCGGCGAACAAGCAACAGGCGATGCTTGCGCCCGTGCAGGCGGCCGCAGCGGATACAATTGTGTCCGGTCTATTCCGCGCCAAGCCGTAGGCGCCGCCGACTTGCCGATAAGGTCGGGAGCATGCAGCTCACGCGATACAGCGACTATGCGGTGCGGGTACTCATGTACCTGGCTCTCAACGGCCGCCGCCGCTGCACGACCCGGGAGATCGCCGACGCCTATGGCGTCTCTGAGAGCCACCTCACGAAGGTGATCCATCACCTGGGCGAAAGCGGCTTCATTACGACGATCAGAGGCGAGGGCGGCGGCCTGGAGATGGCGAGACCGGTGAGCGGGATCAACCTCGGCGACGTTTATCGCGAGTTCGAGCCCAACTTCGAGCTGGCGGAGTGCTTCGCAGGCAAAGAGAAGTGCGCCTGTCCGATCGCAGGATTCTGCGAGCTGACCCGTGCGTTGGAATTGGCCCTGCAGGCGTTCCTCGACGTCCTGGACCGGTACACGCTGGAGGACCTCCTGAAATCGGCGCCCGCACTGAAGGGAATATTGATCGACAATGATGAGGACGGGCCCCGGCGCGTCAGCGCTCGAGGAACGCCAGCGAGTCGGCCCGTGTCGGGTGGATCTCCACGACCTTGTCGAATCCGCTGATCTCGAAGACTTGCCGGACGGCGTTCGACGGCGCGCATGGCGAGAACGCAGCATCCTGCCGGAGGGCGAGTCTTTCCCGATCCGCGCCAGGTGATTTTTGAGGTGCGCCAGACCGACGCACGGATGAAGGCGCCCAGGCAACGCCTTGCCGGCGAGCGGGTTGGCACAGACCCGGACCGCTGCAGAAACCCCGATCCGTCTTAAATGCCTCGACCCCCACATTGGCCGCCGCGATACTCCCTGGGCGCGCTGACGGGCGACATTGGATACAGTCCGCGAGCGAACGCTGCCTGACCACCTTGTGGTCAAGCTGTTGAGCGATCATCTTTGGCGCGCGCTCCGGGAGGAATGGATGAAGCACGCCTTGAACTGGTGCCCGTGGGTGCGGTCGTTGACCTATTCGCCTGACGCCGTGCTCCACTCCCCGGCCCCCACCATCGCGGTGTGGCCCACCACCGAGACAAGGTCGCGATGGCCCCTGACCTTCGTCCTGAGAACGCAGAAGCCGTTCTCGGGGTTGTGGTAGGTGACGCGCTCCACCAGGCCGGCCAGGACCTCCCGCTCCACGGACGGCCGCTGCCGGCCGGCGGTCAAGGCTGCCCGGGTGCGAATTGCGCCGCCCGCTCCCGGTTGCGCGAGGCGGGCATGCGCGTGTCGTGCGCTTCCGCTCCGGCGTCCCTGCGGTTCAGCACGATGCCAAGGTCACCATGACCTCGTTCCTGCGGAACATCGGGATCGTCCAGGGCGGGTTGTAGCCCGCCATACGCCAGTCCCCCGCGTGCTCCAGATCGCGCGCTTCGATCCAGCGCTCAAGCCGCTGTCGCTCCACCTCGCCCGCCTTGTTGTCCAGCATGCCGCTGAAGCGGATGCTCGCAACACAGCGCGCGCCTAAGTCCCTGACCGCGACGCCGCCGTCCTCCGGCACCGGCGCCGTCGCGGCCGTGTACCCGTCCGGCAGGACGAAGCCGATCCGCCAGCCGCCGATGCCGGGGCCGGCCAACGCCTCCGGACTCTCCCCGTCATCGGCGCCGAGGGCCGGCTCCAGGACGGCCGCGCCGGCCTTCATCTCCGCCGGCGCGGTTAGCACCGGCGCGGTCATCGCGATATCTGAGCCGCCCGCATTGGCCCCCGTGATGTAGTCGAACAGCCGCCGGAAGCCGGCGCCGACCGCCTCGTCGAACGGGCCCGCCGCAGCGGTCCACGCGATCGCATGGCCCTCGTATTCGCGGATCTCGATGTCGCTGTCGGCAAGCACGATACCGTACGCGGGTTCCTCGGCAGCCTTGCCGCCAAACACGGAACAGGCGCCCAGGAAGAACGGCAGTGCAATGGCGACCAGTGCGCCCGTCAGCTTGGTTCGCATCGAAACCACCCTCCGCACCGCGCCACCCACGTCTCCGCCCGCGCCGCAGCGATGCGCCTCAGTATACGGCCCCTCCGCAGAGTCGTCCTGTCCGTGCGTCTTCGGCAACACTCAGCCACCGGGCCTCAGATCGAAAACTGCGGGTGCCCGACCGTCGCGGCCCGTCGTCCGCGTCTTCGACCGCCAGATGCTCATGGTTCGGGCCAGCCCCCAACCCGGTGCTTCGCCGCCCCACCGAAGAAAGCGAGGCACGCACGGGCCAGGGGTCTTTGCCGTCCCTTTGTCGTGAGCGCTGCATGGAAGAACCGACCGGTCTCGACAAATCCGCCGGCCTGCATGACCAGTGTGCCGGCCTCCACGTGCCATCCGATCAGGTGACGCCAGCCGAGCGCGATGCCGCGACCGGCGACGGCGGCTTCCAGCGCATGGGCGTGGCTCTCGACGATCTTGTACTGCGGTCCCGCAGTCGGGCGGCCCGAGACCTCGAACCAGCGGTCCCAGGATGCCCCGGCCGCGTTGGGGCCCGTGAGAGCCAGAAGGGTCAGGCCGCCCCATTCCGCCACCGGCCCGTTCAGAACCTGCGCATGAACTGCGGCGTACGCCGGTGAGCAGAAGGCGGCCAGCGCCTCCCTTGCGATCGCCACGCGGTGTTTGGAGGGGGCAATCTCGCCGTCACAGGTCAGGATCACGTCGGCGCAGGGCTCGGACGGAAGGGAGGCCGGGGCCTCTGCGTGGGCGAGGATACGGACCCGGACCCGCTCCCCGAGCGCGGCCTTCAGTGCATCGTACCGCTGCATCACGAAGAGATGCGAAACCTCCTCCGGGCAGGCGATCGTCACCTCCGGCGGGCCGCTGCCCGAGAGAGCACCTACTTCCTCGGTCCCGTCGTGTAGGGCCGCGAGGCCGACAACGACGGCCGCGTGAAAGCGCCGCCCCGCCTCGGTCAGGGTCACGCCCGTGCGGGAGCGCTCGAAAAGCCGCACCGAGAGGTCCGTTTCGAGCCTCGCGATGTATCGGCTCATCGCCGATTGCGAGGTCGCCAGCTCCAACCCTGCCTGCGAGAAGTTGCCGAGCCGCGCGGCGCTCTCGAACGCAAGCAGGATGCTGGTGGATGGAATGCGGTAACGCCCGCGATCCTTCATGGATACTGCGTTAGGCGTGTCCTGGCCGGCGATCAAGAGCAATTCGGTGGTACCCTTGGCGCAGACAAGCTGATGCACTCCCTCGACAAGGCGCTGGCCCATGCCAGCAGCGGAGGCTCGGCTGTCGTTCGTGGGCACGTGAGCCCTCGGGAGGCCCGCAAGCGGGCGAAACTCACGCCGGCGCAGATGGAACCGCCGATGGACATGAACCCGGACCGCTTCTGGAAGCGGGTGCAAGGAATGTGGTGGGGCAGTGACCCGACGGCGATACTGCGGCGGGCGATCCCGATGGAGGCGGAATTTTGCGGGCATTGCCGTCTCCGTGAGCGGTGGTTTGGCCGATGAGATCCCTTCCTGTCGCTGTCCGGCCTTACCGGCGTACCCCGGAGTTCACAGAGGAGACGGTGCCGTCGGCCCTCACGAGATCGCATCGTACGAGAGCAGGGACTTGGGGCCGGATCGTGGTTCTCGAGGGGAGGCTTCTCTATCGTATCTTTCAGCTACCGGCGGAAGAGTTGATTCTGGACACTGACCATCCCGGCATCGTAGAGCCGGAGATCGAGCACGAGGTCGAGCCGATCGGGAAGGTGCGGTTCTACGTCGAGTTCTACCGCTGACCGGCGCGGCGAGGGAGGCGTTGAACGTCATGACAAACGAATGGGAGATCCTACGATGCGAATAGTCCTCGCAGTGCTCGCCGTGGCCGCCGTGCTCGCGGCGGGTGAGGTTCGTGCCGGCGCGCTGGCACCCACCCCGCAGATCATCGCCGAGTACGACCGCAGCTTCATTGAGCGCTCAGGCGCCCAGACGTTCGGCGAGATGCTCGACACGGGCATCATCCGCTACTTCTTCACCGGCGGGCGCGACCTGCTCATCATGGTGAACGGGCGGCCCTATGCAACGACCGCGCACAATCTGGACACCCTCCCGCTTTCGGCGGTCGAGCGCATCGAGGTGCTGAGAGCCGAGAGCCTGGGGACGATCGGTGGGCATGCTGCGGTACGTGGCGCGTTCAACCTCGTGCTGAGGAAGGATCTGGACGGCTTCGACGTGCGCACGGTTGCCCGGATGCCGAGCCGAGACGGCGGCGACGCGCGCCAGGGCAGCGTCGTATGGGGCGGCGCGATCGGCGCCGGGGGACACATGACCATCGGCGTTGACGTCCTCGACCGCGAGGAGATCGCCGGCAGTACCCGCGAGCACAGCAGTTCGGAGTGGAAAGAGGGCGGGAGCTTCGCAGAGGCGAGGAACGTGAGCGTCGGCGGCAACACCGTCTACATCTTCGACACGAGCGCGGAAGAACTGAGAGCCGTGGCGCTCGGCGCATGCGACCCGGCGCACGGCTACACCGGCCCGCTCAGCAACCCGCCGGGGATCGATTCGGGCGACAAGGGCTGCGGGTTTCGCTATGGCGACTTCTGGTGGGACACCGAGCGCTACGACCAGAGGAACGCAATCCTGAGCCTCGACCACCCTCTTGGAGCGAGCGCTGAGCTCCACGTCGACGCCAACGCCACGCTCGGACGCTCGGCGTTCCGCTACGCACCGTCGATCGACATCTTCGCCGTCACCCCGGGTCTCACGCTGCTTGACGCAATCAATGAGGCGGCGCGCAGCGCCGATCCTGAGTTCGAGGCGACGACAGAGGACGTGTTTTCGGTCGGGCACCGCTTCATCGGACACGGCAACCGGGACTGGAGGACGAGCGCCGAAGAGTACGACGTCTCGGCGAGCGTCGAAGGCCGGCTCGCCGGCGGCCTGGGCTACGACGCGGAAGTCAGCGCCTGGAAGCTCGACGGCTCGGTAGAGGGCGCTACTTTCGTGGATGCCGAGATCATCAGGGAGGAGATCGAAGCGGAAAGGTACGACCTGACCGATCCACTGTCGACGGACCCGGAGCACCTTCGGGCCATCGAGAGGAGCAGCCTGCGCCAGGAGAACGACTTCGGCGGAAGGTATCTGGGTGCTCGTTTCGCGCTTGAGGGCGCAGGTCCGGAAATCGGGGGGCGAAGCTCGGCATGGACTGCGGGTGCCGAGCTCGCCGAAGTGGAGGCTCACAGCCTTCTCACCTTCCGGTCGAGCGACGGGCGCATCCGCGACGTCAACGCGGTGCTCGGATCAGGGGGCACGAGCTATGCGGGCAAGCGCGAAACGGCGGGGGTTTTCGCCGAGGCGTCGATGCCATTCGCCGAGACGGTGGAGGTGAGAGCGGGCGCCCGGGCCGACGAATACGATGACGTCGGCGCGCTACGCGCATGGCGGCTCGGGGCCGAGTACCGCCCGAACGACATCGTGGCGCTGCGCGGGTCATGGAGTGCAGGCGACGACGCACCGTCGATGCACCACCTGCACAGCACCGCGGCGCAGGACCACCCCTACGTGCGCTGCGTACCGCAAAGCGGCCCTGCGCCTCGCACCTGCGACGCCTCGAACTACCGGCAAGTGACGCGCGAGACCAGCGGCAATCCCGAGCTCGAGCCCTCGCGATCGCACCGTCGCTCGATCGGGGCGGAGGCCCGCAGGGGGCCGTTCTACCTCGTCGCCGACTGGTACTGGCTCACGACCTCCGATCTGCCGGGTCGGCGAGACGCAACCTGGGCGATGCTGAACCACCCCGAGTGCCCACCGGGCGGCGGCAGTAGCTGCATCGAGCGCGCAGCCGGTGACATCACCATCCACGAGAGCTTCGCGAACATCCTGGAGACCGAAGTCTCGGGAGTGAACACCCGGTTCGGAGCCCGCGCGGAGACCGGCTGGGGCTTCGTCGCATTGCGCGGGTTTTGGCGCTACGTTACCAACAGCGAGGAGCGCATCGCAGGCGAGGAGCGGCCCAACCCGCTCCCGCGCAACGCCGTGCGCATCGTGACCTCGGCCGGGCGCGGCGACCTTACCGCCTTCTGGGCCGTCAACTACCGCGACGAGATCGAGAACCGGCAGGGCGATGGACGGTTCAAGTCCTGGACCGGCCACGACCTGACGCTAGACTGGAGACAGCCGCTAGGGCTCAAGAGCACGCGGATAACCGCGGGCGTGTACAATGTCACCGACGCGAAGCTCTCCACGAATACCGCGAACCCCTCCGCGACCGACGGGCCCACCGCAGCTGGCTGGGGACGCACCTTCTTCCTCACTCTCAATATGCGGTTCTGAGGCGTTGACCGAAGGGGGGGGTAGCCGTGCCGTTGAGGCCGCCCCCCAAGAGATGAGTGAGTGTCTGTGATTCGATTGTTGGCCCTGGTCGCTGTCCGAATCGTTCGGTCCCCTGGTTCGTTGACAGGCACGGCGGCAGCGGCGTCCCCTCCTCGGGGACACCCGCCCACCGCCCCGCTCAAGACAAGCTCTGACTATTCGAGGCGCATCGGCACGGGCACGAAATGTGAGATACGGAAAAGCGGCGGGGAGCGAAGTCGCTGCCTGACGGTGCGCCCTCGCCGGAACGCTTAACCGCCGCCCCTTGTCACGGCCGAGCTCGCCCTCTCCACGACGCCAAGCAGGGTCTGGGGTGACGGTGGCGAGAAGCTGCATTTGATGGGCGCTCTTCGTGCCGTATCGTGATCCGGCGTAGGCAAAGGAGCTATTGGTGGCGATGGCTACCTTGACGCGGGCGGATCTGGCGAAGGCCGTCAGCAAGGAGGCGGGATGGACTCAGCGCGACGGCAGGGCGTTCGTCGACACGGCATTCGAAGAGATTATGGCGCGGCTTGAGGTCGGGGAAGCGGTAAAGCTCAGCGGCTTCGGCAGTTTCACTCTGCGTGACAAGACGGCGCGTCTCGGTCGCAACCCTCGTACGCTGGAGATGGCGCCGATAGCGCCGCGCGGTGGTCTTTCGTGCTTCCCATGTTCTGAAGAGGCGGATCGACAACGGGATGTCGGTCTGCGAATAGGGCAGTTAGGAATTTGCAAGCGGTACTGCTACAAGTGTGTGTGCTGCAGCTTCACTGGCTACGAGAAAGACCGCGATCATGGACCAGGAAAAAACGACTTCGGTCGACGAAAGTACTCTCTCCAAGGGAGAGATTCGCAAGCTTAATGCGTTGCGCAAATCCGTAGGCAATGAGATCGGCGACAAGGCATTCGCCGAATGGTTGACATCACATTCAGACAGGTCGAACGAGAGAGACCCCAACGCCGACAAGATCATCGACATGCTGTGGCCTCTGGTTGAGGCAGGAGCAGTGAGGATTCCGCGCGGTGGTTACCTGCTCAGGCGCGGCCGCGGCAGGATCATCGTCGAGCCTCTGAAGGCATAGCTCGTCTGGCCCCTGGCCTTGGCGCGCCGGCATTGCTCTCCGCCGGCTACGGATGGAACATGAGCGAGCGGCGCTTGGGCGAGGCCCACGCGGTGCATATGAAGCACCGCGTACTCGGTGAGGTTCCCGCCATCGGATCGTGGTTTGAGGCTGCCGAGCGGTGGCGAGAAGGACACAGAAAGCCGGTGGCTCCGACGCGAGCGATCCGGAGGCGCCCCTCGCTCGGAACCACGGCGCCGGCTACCGCGCGGTATACGACCTGGGAGACTCCGAGCGCTCGGTGTTCATCGCCAGCACGGGCCAGTCGGGCAACCCGCTGTCCTCGCATTGCGAGGACTTCGCCGAGCCCTGGCACGACGGTCGCTATCTGCCCATGCTCACCGATCGTGCCCGCCTTGAGGAGGATGCCATTGGCATCCTGAGCCTTCGTCCCCGGTAACGCCATGGAGCAGGCGTGCGACGTGCCTCGCGGAGCAGCGGCCGCTGGTTCGATCCGAGATTCTCCGCGTCGGCTACCCATATGTTCGACGATCCCTTTGAACCAGCACGCAACGCAGGAGGAATGCGGTCAGCCTCCTACTCGTCGGTGACGGCCTCGCCGCGGAAGTCCATGTGCTCCAGCACCGCGTGACCCTTGGCAGTTACGCGCCGGCCCTCGTGATCGAGGTCGATCTCGAGACCGGAGGCGAAGCGCGTGTACCACCAGTGGAACTTCGCGTCGCTGTCGAAAATGAAGGACGAGATCGCCTTCTCGCTGGCGAAGCGCACTGATCCCTTGTCTTCGACGGTGAAAACGACGTCGCTTCCGATCGTCTTGCCGGTGTCGGGCTGCGCCGCCGTCGCCAGCTCCTGAAACCCGACCGCCGGGCCCAGCTCGGCGACCAGAACCCCCGTCTCGTCCGCCACGTAGACGTTCCGCAAGTCAACGCCGTTGTTGAGCCGCACCGACGCGGCGACGGCAGTGTAGCCGCCGGCCTCGCCCCGCGCCCAGTGCCAGTCCTTCACCAGCACCGACATCGGCACGTTGCCCCAGTTGTGGTCGTGATAGCCCGAGCCCGCCACTTCGTGTGTCACCGAGTCGACCGTCACCGTGCCGCTCAGAGCGCCATTGGGGACCGCACACAACCAGCGGAAGTAGGCCCCATCGGGGTTGCTTCCGTCATCGGGTCCGGGGCTGTAGCTCGGCACCTTGCGGTCCAGTTGAAGGTGAAGGCCGTAGCCGCCGTTGGTCTTGGGGTCGATGAAGAGCTCGTAGCGGTTCAACCCGTCCAGCGAGCGGATGAAGTGCCGGCCGATCCCGACGTCGCAGATGGCGCGACTGTATCGCGCTTGCGAGGCCTCGAACCGAATCTTGCGGTCGAGGAGCACTTCGTCGTCCGTGGCGAAGTTGACAGTGATGTAGGGCTGAAGCACGCCACTCCCGTCGAGCTCCAGGTGCCAGGAGGCGACGAAGGTCACGCCGTTCGAGAGATGCCCGTCGGCGTACCACCATTCGAACTGGCCAGGGGCGAATTTCTCCGGATCCAGCCTGAGCGCATCGGCCCAGGCTTGCGGATCGCCGGGCTCGCTGCCGTAGAAAGTGAAGCCCGGCGGCATATCCTGAGCGAGCCCGATGCTCGGCGGAACGAGCATCGAACATGCGACCGCGGCGGTGAAGCCACGTCTGGTCAAGGTAAAGGGCGCAGTAGATGGTGCCAAGACAGCGGTCTTCATTTCCTGTGCATTCCTCATCGTCCGATTGCGAGTCAGGTCCCTACGTCAAGGACGGGACAGGGGCAGGGTGTACGTCGAGATTGTGAGATTTGAACGAAGTGTGTGGTCTGCGGTCGTTTTCGGGTATTGTTCTGACAGTGTATTCGGCTGTCAGAACGGAGGCCCCGATGACACCGCTCCCCGAGTTGTCCGAACTCGGCCTCAGG
>JAJDVB010000189.1 GCA_022826345.1 Alphaproteobacteria bacterium | reverse complement strand
ATCTACAAGGGCTCTCTGAGGAACCACATCCTGCCGGCGCTGGGCACGCTGCCCCTGGACGGGGTGGGGCGTGCCGAGGTGGCGGCGCTGCACTACGAACTGCGGGAGACGCCGCGTGCCGCGAACCGGGCGCTGATGGTTCTGTCGAAGATGTTCTCGTTGGCGGAGGCGTGGGGTGTCGGGCCACGCGACGGCAACCCCTGCCGGTTCGTGCAGCGCTACAAGGAGGGACGGCGGGAGCGCTTCCTCACGGAGGACGAGTACCGCAGGGTGGGCGAGGCGCTGTGCGAGCTTGAGGCCGAGGGCCCGGTGTCTGCGCGGGCTGCGGCGGCGCTGCGGCTTCTGATGCTGACGGGATGCCGGCTGGGGGAGATACAGACCCTCAGGTGGAGCGACATCGACCGCAAGGCCGGTGAGATTCGCCTGCGCGACGCGAAGACCGGAGCGCGGATGGTGCCGCTGACGCCTGCGGTGCTTGAGGTGCTGGCGGGGATCAAGCGGGTGAGGCGCAGCCCCTGGGTGATCACGGGGAGCAAGCCCAACCGCCATCTGGCGACGCTGACCAGCCACTGGCACCGGGTACGGGCGCGCGCGAAGGTCGAGGACGTGCGCATTCATGACCTGCGTCACAGCTTTGCCTCGCGCGCGCTGGCTCTCGGTCTTCAGCTTCCGATGATTGGCCGCCTTCTCGGCCACACGGACGTGAGCAGCACGGCGCGGTATGCGCATCTCTCGCAGGAGGCCGAGAAGGTCGCTGCCGCCCGCGTGGGCGGCAGCATCGAGGACGACATCCTGCGCATGGAGGCCGCCGCCGCCCATGCCGGTGCCGACGGCATGACGCCGGTCGAGGCGGCGTAGGAGAACGGGACATGCCGCGACTGGAGAAGAGATCGCTGTCCAACCGTGTGGTCGACGCACTGACCCCGGAGGACAGGGAGATCATGTGCTGGGACCGGGACCTGCCGGGCTTCGGGGTCCGGGTCTATCCCAACGGGTCCAAGACCTACGTGGTCCAGCGCAGAGGCCGGCGCGGCTCGAAGCGGATCGCCGTCGGCCGCCACGGCACCCTGTCCGTGGACGAGGCCCGCCGGCAGGCGGCCGTGATCCTCACCCGCATGGAGACCGGCGACGAGCGGGGCGGGAAACCCGATGCAGAGGGTGGGCCGACGGTGGCGGAGCTGGCGGAGAGGTACCTCCGCGAGCACGTGGCGGTTCACTGCAAGCCGGCCACCGCCCTGGGCTACCGCCGGACGATCGAGCGGAACATCCTGCCGAGGCTGGGCAAGCTGCCGATCACGGAGCTCGACCGCACGCACGTCGCCGAGCTTCAGTATCGCCTGCGCAAGAGGCCGACGGCGGCGAACGACGCCGTGGGGGCGCTGTCGCGGATGCTGAACCGTGCGCAGGCGTGGGGGCTTCTGCCGGGCGGCAGCAACCCCTGCCGCTTCGTGAAGCCCTATCGGACGCGGCGGCCCGAGCGCTTCCTGACCGAAGACGAGTTCCGCCGTCTCGGCCAGACCCTGGACGATCTGGAAGCCGAGGGGCGGCTGCCCGTTCACGTCGCGGCGGCGTTCCGGCTGCTGACGCTGACGGGGTGCCGGTCGGGCGAGGTGCTGACGCTTCGCTGGAGCGACGTGGCGCTGGAGCGGAACGAGATCAGGTTGGCCGATAGCAAGACCGGTCCGCGCATCGTTCCGCTGTCGCCGGCGGCGGCGCGTGTGCTGGCCGGGCTGCCGCGTCTTGCGGGCAACCCCTGGGTGATCGCAGGCCCGGAGGCGGGCAAGCGGCAGATGCAGCTCACCTACTACTGGTACAAGGTGAGAGAGCACGCCGGTCTCGACGACGTGCGCATTCATGACCTGCGTCACAGCTTCGCCTCGCGCGCCCTGGCGCTGGGCCATGACCTCACGATGATCGGCAAGCTTCTCGGGCACAGGAAGCTGCAGAGCACCGCGCGGTATGCGCACCTGGCGCGGGACTCGGTGAAGGAGTCAGCGGCGCTGGTGGCGGCCAGCATCGCCGCCGATATCATGCCGTGAGCGTGGCCGGACCGACCGTCAAGGCCGCATCGGCATCAACGAGGGATAACTGGCCGGTGGTCCGTATCGCCGATGACTGGACCTCCACCCTGGCAAAGGCGCTTGCAGCGCTGAACAACCGCGACCTCACGGTCATGGTGAACTGGCTCTCGGTGCCGAAGCCGCGGCCCACGCGCAAGGCCGACATGATCGCGGCCATCGAGGGCCGTCTCAGCGGGGCCTCGCTTGGCCGCCTTTGGGACGGTCTCGACGAGGTTCAACGACTGGCGGTGGGCGAGGCGCTGCACGATGCCGAGGGCTTCGATGCCGCGCGGTTCGAGGCCAAGTACGACGCTTTTCCTGCGGGCTTCGACGGGATCGGCGCCCCCGGTGCATTGCCCTTACGCCTCTTTCTTCATTTCCGCGGCGGTCACGTGGGCTCGGCACCGTTCATCCCGCCCGATCTGGCGGAGCGCCTGCGTGCGTTCGTGCCCGCGCCACCCGAGGCGACGCTCGCTGGCGAGGACGAGCTGCCGGAGGCGGTCGACCGGCGACGGCGCGGCTACGTGCCCAAGGGAGAAGAGCCGACATTCAACCGCGTCGCGCTGGTTCGGCGCGACATGGAGCGCGCGGCGCACAGGGACCTGGTCGCCGCGCTGCGCCTGATCGATCTCGGCCGGGTCGCGGTGAGCGCGAAGACGCGGCGGGCCTCGGCGGCCTCGGCGGCGGCCATCGCCGGGGAGCTGGATGGGGGCGACTTCTACGACCTTGCCGAGAAGCGGGAGAGCTGGGAGCAGGCGGTCGGCCCCATCAAGGCGCACGCCTGGCCGTGGCTGGTGCAGGCGGGCAAGCTGGCCGAGCTCAGGGGCTCGAAGCTGGCGCTGACGAAGAAGGGCCATGCAGCGCTGGGCGCCCCCGCAGCGGAGACGCTGCGCCATCTCTGGCAACGCTGGATCAGGAACGACCTGCTCGACGAGTTCAGCCGCATCGACGCCATCAAGGGCCAGAGCCGCGGCAAGGGCAAGCGCGCGCTGACTGCGGTCTCGACACGCCGCCCGGTGGTGGCCGAGGCGCTGGAGCAATGTCCGTTGGGCCGCTGGGTGCGCTTCGACGAGTTCTCGCGCTTCATGCAGGCGGCGTCCTTCGACTTCGGCATCACGCGCGATCCGTGGAAGCTCTACCTCTTCGATTCTCACTACGACAGCCTTGGCTATGATGGCTGTCATGGCTGGGACGTTCTGCAGGGCCGCTACCTTCTCTGCGTGTTGTTCGAGTACGCCGCGACGCTGGGCCTGATCGACGTCGCCTATATCCACCCCAAGGGAGCGCGGGTGGATTTCACGGGGCTGCCGGGGAGCGACGAGCTGGCCTGGCTCAGCCGCTATGACGGGCTGCAATATTTCCGACTGAACGCGCTCGGCGCCTACTGCCTGGGGCTCGCCGACACCTACGAGCCGGGCGCGTTTCTGGAGCGTACGTCCCTGACGGTCTTTCCCGACCTGAGGGTGTGCGCCGGCGGGGCATTGTCGGCGGACGAGAGGCTGATGCTGGAGACGTTCGCGGAGGCCGAGGCGGAGGGCGTCTGGCGCCTGGCGCGCGACAGGACGCTGGCGGCGTTCGAGAGCGGGCACGATGGCGACGGCCTGCGCGCGTTCCTGGCGGCACGGGACGAGCAGCCCCTGCCCGAGAGGGTCGAGGGCTTCCTGCGCAACGTCGAGCGCGGCGCGGATGCGCTGAAGGCGCGCGGCACGGCGCTGCTGATCGAGTGCGCCGACGAGGATACCGCCGCCAGGATCGCAGGCGACGAGCGCCTGGCGAAGCTCTGCCTGCGCGCGGGGAAAAAGCACCTGGTGGTCCAGACGAGGGCCGAGGCGGCGTTCCGCAAGGCCGTTCGCGACCTCGGCTTCGGCATTCGCAGTGCATGAGCGGCGGATCGGTGTCCTCATTCTGCGCGCCGGTGGCAGACAGCATCGGCACCCATGCCGGGCCTGAACAGGGCGGCCGAAGCGAGGCTCGATGATGCGAGCGCCGCCTCTGCGCCCGTACCGGCCGAATCCTCCTGTTCGCCGCGCTGATGGCCGGAATGGGAGAGAGAGAATATGAGCGGCTCCGCTCAGCGCGGCGTGAGGCGGTATCGACCCCTCGCCAAGTCTAGCGAAGGGACGGCGGCTCGCGTCAGTCTGCGTTCTCCAGCCGCGCGATCAGCTCGTCGCCCGTGGCGCAGTCGATGATCCACTCGCCGACGTCGGTCAGCCGCCCCGGCTCCCCGATCCCGGCCAACAGGGACGCGGCACGTTCGGCGATGTCATCGCCGAACTTACGCTCGATGAGGCGCCGCAACAGCAGGCGTTCATGTTCGACGCCCTCGGCGCGGCCCTTCTCGACGCCTTCGGCGAGACCTTTCTCGACGCCCTCGGCGCGGCCCTTCTCGACGCCCTCGGCGCGGCCCTGTTCGCGGCCCTGCTCACGGTCGGCTTCTCGCCATGCGCGCACGCGGTCCTGGACCGGCGTCCGCATCTCTCCTTCTTCAGGAATCCGTTCCATCTCCTCGAACTCCTCGATCAAAGCGCCTTCGGCACCCTGCCCGGCGAGCAAGGTGAACCAGTCATAAAGCGTCCGGCGCAACTGCCGGTGCTCGGTGCCGCGAAGGGCGGAGAACGCCTCGCGCAGCGTCGCGTATCCCTCACTATACGACGACATCCGCTCAATGCCGATCACAAGTGAGAGCACGTCGACTGGTGGGGAATCTCCGGCTTCAACCCGGCCAACGTCAAGCGTCACGTAGCCCGAGCCTGCATACGTCGGCACGGAGGCGATGCGGCTCGGGGGGCGGGCCTCCGGCGCAACCAGCTCCTCGACGCTCGCCGCAGCCGTCCATGGAGATTTCCCGTTGTAGAGCACCACGGGAAGCACCGGCGGCAGACGGTCGGACGCGCCGAAGCGGCGACCCGCCCAGAGACCGCGATAGAGCAGGTCCACGTAGGTCCGAACCCGCAGCGCCATCAGGTGGTCCACCGCAGACTGGAACTCGATCAGCACGAAGAGGTAGGCCCAATCGTCCTCGCCGCCGTCGCGCAGACGCACGCGCCAGATCAGGTCGCTCAGGTGGCGGTGCAGGGTGTCGTCGATGCGCTCGGTGGGCACCGGCTCCAGGGTCTCGGGGTCGAAGGCCGCGATCCACTCCGGGCCGTCGTCGATCATGCCCTCGACGAAGCGGAGCAGGTGCTCGACGGATATCCTGTGGGAGAAGATCGACTTGTAGCATTCGTCGTAGCGCATGGCCGCGTCCTCTTCGGGGCGGCCGCGTGCTCATGCTGCAACCGTCGCCGGCGATGGTATCCGAGGGCG
>JAJDVB010000069.1 GCA_022826345.1 Alphaproteobacteria bacterium | reverse complement strand
GCCTCCAGATCTACATAGCTGAACAAACTGCCGCTGCGCTCGTCCGTGCCCCGCATCGCGCCATCGCCCCGATTCGCTACCCAATCAGCGAATCACGCCAATCCCACCAACGCCAGAGAGTTTTTCAGCAGCCTGCTAGAGCTTCACGTAGACCTCGCCGTCCTCCGTCTTCACCGGATAGGTGTTGAGATCGTCGAAGGGCGGCGGCGAAATCACCTCGCCCGTCCTGATATCGAAGCGACCCTGGTGAAGGGGGCACTCGATGACATGACCGGTCAGAAGCCCCTCCTCGAGGTGCTCCTCCTCGTGCGTGCACATGCCATCGGTGCAATAAAAGCCGTCCTCGGTCTTGTAGATTGCGTAGGTACGGCCGTCGTGGTCCCAGCGGATGAGGTCCTCGTCCTCGATGTCGTCGCAGGAGCAGGCGCGGACCCAGTCGGCCATCGTTGCTCTCCTAGGTGTTGAAGAGCGGGCGCGCATCCAGCGCCTCGAGAAGTTTCTGGTGTTCGTCCGGCGGCATCGAGACCGAGGTCGCGGCGCAGGGATAAGCACCGGTCACGACTGCTTGCCGGTATTCGCTCAGAGCGCGCCGCCGTTCGACGGCGAGGTGTGCGCGGATCGAATTGAGGTCGGCGAAGGCCTTGGCGTGACCGGGGGGCCGTTCGGATTCGCCGCAGATGTCCACGAGGAACATGAAGATGACGTCGCCGGCGGAACCGGCGCCGATGGAATGGGTGACCAGCCGTGTCAGCGGGTTGATCGCTGCGAGCGCCTCGGCCGCCACGCATTCGACCTCGGCCGCGTAGGCGCCGGCGTCCTCGAGCCGGCGAAAATCATCGGCGAGCTCGATCGCCTCGTCCGCCGTCTTGCCGACGATTCGCAAGCCTCCGCGCTGGGTCGAGAGCCGTGGCACCAGGCCGAGATGGCCCTGGACGGCGAGCCCCTCCCTGGCCAGCATCTCGACCGTGCGCAGGCTGCGCGGCGTGTAGACCGCGTCCGCACCGGCTTCCGCCGCCTTCACGGCGGCGCGCAGGATGTCGTCCGCCGTCCGGTGCGCCGTCATCGGCAGGTCGGCGATGATGAAGGTCTCGGGCGCGCCGGCCCGCACCGCGGGAAGGTCCGCGTCCGATGTGTTCAGCACGTCGATGCCGACGGCTTCGCAGGCCGCTGCTTCCTCTTCCGTCGCCGGGCAGGTCTGGCAAAGCTTGAACGTGCCCTTGAGCGCGATCAGATCGGCCACGGTGAAGTTGCGCCGGGCCGGCTTGCCGCCGTAGGTGTAGATGCGCTTGCGCGTCACTGCATCGTCGCCTTCGAGATATTCACAGAGGCACCGCTGGCGCTCACCATGTGCGGCGCCTGGCGTATCCAGGCGGCCTTGGTGCTGCGCCCGAGCGAGCGCCGGGTGACGACCCAAAGAAGATCGAGATTGGTGAGCCAGAAGCCCGGATCGGGCTCCGGGGTCCTGCCGGCCACGGCCTCGTGAAGCTTGGGGAGCGAGTAGAACGGCACCTGCGGATAGAGGTGATGCTCCACGTGGTTGTTCATGTTGAGATAGAGGAAGCGCCCCACCCAGTTCGTCCGAAACGTCCGTGTGCTGTCGACGATTGAGGACGAGTTCTCTTGCATCTCGGCGTGCTGGATGATGTTGAACATCAGCATGACCGGGCCGCCGATGAGCCGCGGCAGCACGTAGAACCAGAGCAACGGCCAGCCGTAGCCGGAGGCGATCAGGGCGATGACACCGAGGTAGATGAGGCAAAAGAGACGCGCGTTGCGGGTCATCTTCGGCAGCTCCGCCGCCGGCGATACCTCCCGCATAAGCGGCGTGTACCGTTTGGTCGTGAGCTGCCAGAGCACCCGGAACTGGAACCTGTGAATTGACAGGCCGCTGATATCGTGAAGCCAGCCCTTGAACGTGAGCGGGGTGTCGAAGGGCATCTGGCTGTCGAGACCCACGTACCACGTGTACGTGTGGTGATTGGTGTGGGTGTAGCGCCGGTGCAGCGGCTCCTCGCCGTAGAGCAGCGACGTAAACCAGAAGACGGCCTCATTGAGCCAGCGCGTGCGAAATGCGGTTCCGTGCGCCGTCTCATGGCTGAGCGCGTAAGCCGGCACCGACATGACGACGCCGAAAACGAAGATGGCCCCCCACACGTACGCGCTACCCAAGGCGACCCAGAGCGCTGTGCCGGTCAGCGCCAGCGCCAGCGCCCAGAGAGCCAGATAAGCAAGGCCCGGCCGGTCGCTGCGGCGGGCAAGCAACTTCAACTGTGGGCGGTCGATCCTGATGCCGGTGGAGGCGGCATTGGTGACAACGGCGATTTCGGTCAACGCGTTCATAATCTAGCGCGACATCACCGCCCCTTCGGAGGCGGGCGCCACGTGCTCGGCGTAGTGCTTGAGATAGCCGCGCGAGACTCGCGCCGGCATTGGCGTGTGGTTTCGGCGGCGCTGATCGAGCACCTCCGACGCCACCTCCAGGTCCAGCCTGCGCCCCGGCAGATCGATACGGATCAGATCGCCGTCCTCCACCAAGGCGACCGGACCTTCTCGGGCGGCCTCGGGGGTCACGTAGCCGATGGCGGGGCCATGCGTCGCGCCGGAGAAGCGCCCATCTGTGACGAGCGCGCAGCTGTTGCCGAGGCCGGCCCCCATCAGCGCGGAGGTGGCACCCAGCATCTCACGCATGCCGGGGCCGCCCCGCGTGCCCTCGTTGCGGATTACGACGCACGTGCCGGGTGAGATTTCGTTGTGGCGGAGTGCGCCGATTGCGCCCTCTTCGTCTTCGAAGACCCGCGCAGGCAGCACGACTTCCCACATATCGCGGCTGACGCCGGAGGCCTTCACGACCGCGCCGCCGGGGGCGAGGCTGCCCTTGAGGATGTAGATCGAGCCGTCTTCTTCGACGGGATCGTTCTTGCCGCGAATGCACTCGGGGTTCTGGATTTCCGTTTGGGCAATCAATTCCCCGGTCGTCTTTCCACTCACGGTGGAGGTGTGCGGGTGAATGAGATCGCCCAACGCCTTCATGACGGCGGGCGTGCCGCCTGCCTCGCCGAGATCCGTCACGCCCCACGGCCCCGAGGGTGCGAGCTTGACCAGCGTCGGGGTCTCGCGACTGAGGCGGTCCCAGGTGTCGAAGTTCACCTCGACACCGGCTTCTTTTGCCATCGCGATCATGTGAAGGACCATGTTGGTGGAGCCACCGACCGCCAGTCCGACCCGTATGGCGTTTTCGAACGCGTCCCGCGTCAGGATCCTCGACGGACGCAGGTCTTCGCGTACCAGGTCCATGATCCGCATCCCCGTGTACTTAGCCGCGCGAAGCTGGTAGTTGCTTCCCACAGGACACGCGCCGGAATTGGGCAGTGAGAGACCCAGCGCTTCTGTATAGATACCGGCGGTATTGCCGGACGTCGCTGTGTCGCAGGCGCCGGAAAACGGGAAGTGATTATCTTCCAGACCCTTTAATTTCTCTTCGGTAATCTTTCCGAGGAGGTGCTCGCCGACGCCGTCATAAACCGTCTCCAGAAACACCTTTTGGTTCTTGTAAGTGCCGGCTTTCGTAGGACCGCCGTAAAGCATGATGGCAGGTATGTCGATGCGTGCCGCCGCCATTACCATTCCCGGCATAACCTTATCGCCCGAGCCGATCAGCACCATCGCATCGAAGCGATGACCCTCGACCATGAGCTCGATCATGTCCGCCACGAGGTCCCGGCTCGGTAGCACATAGCGCATGCCGACTGAGGCAAACGTCTCACTGTCGGTGACGTGAAAGGTGTTGAATTCGCACGGCGTTCCGCCTGCCATGCGAATTCCCGCCTTGACCGCCTCTGCGACTTGGCGGAGATGAACGTTCTCCGGCGAGAACTCCTGATAGGTATTGACGACGGCGATCATGGGCTGCTCGAACTCTTCGTCGATCAGCCCTGTCCCCTTCGCCCAAGCACGCTGTAGTGAGCGCTCTATTCCGAGATATTGCTCGTCGCTGCGCACGGGTGCTTTCTCTTTATGTCGCGGCCTGAAAGGCGGCTGAACACTCGCCCTGCACCTCGATCAATTTCTTGGCGATAAAACCTAACGTCCCATCCGAAGAGCACCTACATACAGTTGAGAAACGTTATGGGCACAGAGGGCTGCACACAGTTGAGGAATATTGTGGGTACAGAGACTGCGGATGCGGAGACGCGCTTGATGGCGTGGTCGTTCGCACGCTAACCGTGACGTGAACGGCAATCGCTCCGAGGAGCGTGAGGCCTGACGACGATGTACGAGAACATGATCGTGATCGATCGCGAGGCGCCGGAGAGCCTGCAGAAGCAAATCCGGCGTCAGATCGCGATCGGCATCGTCAACCGGCAATACCCGCTGCACCGACCGCTCCCGTCCATTCGCCAGCTGTCCGCCGACCTCGGCGTGAGCGTGACGACGGTGACGCTGGCTTACGAGGCGCTGAAGCAAGACGGGTTCGTCGAGGCCAGGAACCGCTCGGGGTACTACGTCAACCAGGACGTGCTGACCCAACCGGGGCACGCGCTCAAGCCCGACGTACCGGCCGACCTTGCTCCACCGCCAGCGACCCTTGACTACGGGGCGTTCTTCCGGGAACGGAGCTTCAATCTTCCGCGCGTTGTGAAGCCTTCGGATGTTCTGGTCAGATATCGCTATCCGTTCGTCTGCGGTCTGACTGACCCGTCACTCTTCCCCATCACAAGCTGGCGCGAGTGCGTGCGCGATTCCGTCAATGTCATTGAGGTCGCCAATTGGGCGACCGACTACTCCGCAATCGACGATGAGATGCTGATCGAGCAATTAATCCAACGCGTGCTTGCCAAGCGCGGCATCGTCGCTCATCCCGACGAAGTCCTTGTCACGGTTGGCGGCCAGCAGGCGCTCTATATTGCGATCAAGCTTCTCCTGAAGCCCGGCGAAATATTCGGTGTAGAGGATCCCGGTTATCCGGATGTGATCAACATGGCGGAAATTGAGGGAATCTCGGTAAGACGGTTTCCCATTGACCAAAAGGGCCTCATTCTCTCCAGCGATGTTTCCGGTTGCAAATGCCTGTTTGTGACACCGAGTCACCAGTTTCCGACAACCGTTACGATGTCGCTCGACCGTAAGGTTGAATTGCTCGCTTTCACGAAGAGAAACGGCCAGTTCGTCATCGAAGACGATTACGAATCCGACATCAGCTTCAACAAGACGCCCCCGCGTGCTCTCAAGAGCCTCGATGCCTGGGGCAATGTCATCTACACGGGAAGCCTCTCAAAATCCCTATTGCCTGGATTACGTATCGGCTACTTGGTTGCCGATCGCGAATTCGTCCGTGAAGCGAGGGCGATGCGGCACCACATTCTGCGACACCCTCCGGTCAACAATCAGAGAAGCGTCGCGCTATTTCTACAACGTGGCTATTTCGACCGGTTCGTTGCCAAGATCACCGGCATCTACAAGGAACGCTGCGCGGTGATGCACGAAGCCCTCGAAAGGCATTTTCCGGGCGCCTCCACCAAGCCTGACTATGGCGGGGGGAGTATCTGGCTCAGGCTGCCGGATAACGCGGATGCTGGCATTCTTCGCCAAATAGTAGATGCAGAGGGCGTGTTCTTCGAGACAGGCGGGTTCACGTTTTCCGACGAAAGAAACAATCGAAATCACATTCGTTTGGGATATTCGGTGATCGAGAAGTCGCTCATAACGGAAGGTATCGACAAGATCGCGAAGGCGGTACCCAACGCGCGGGTCTTATAATCTGCCGCAGATTGGTCGGTTGAACCCAGCCGGTTTGCCGCGATGTCATCGCACTTGACCAGGAGGACGTGATCATGAGGACTGTAAGCGCTGTCCCCCTTGCTCCATCAATCGCCGAGGAAGCGGACATCGGTCTGGTTCCGGCCGCTCGTCGCCAGGGCCGAGGGCCCGCCATCTGGCTCGCCGGTGACCCGAATGACCTCAAGGAGTGGATGCCCCTCGGCATCGCCGGAATCGTCACCAACACGGTCGTGCACAATCAGTACGCGAAGGCCCATGGCGGGGCCATCGACGTGATCAAGAAGTACCTCGACCTCACGGATAAGCCGATCGTCGTCGAGATCGACGGGCACTCGCTCGACGAGTTCCGGAAGTCGGCAAGGCGTTCACCGATCTTTCCGATCAGATCGTCCTGAAAATCCCGTGCTCGGTGAACGCGCTGAAGGTGTTCGCCGCGCTCCGGGAAGAGGGCGTGGAGACCTGCTGCACCACCGTCTTCTCCTTGCCCCAGGCCGTCGTCGCGGCCCAGGCGGGCGTTGATCACATCCTTCCCTTCTGCGAGCCGGTCAAGGAGTCGGGCGGCGACCCGACGAAGCTGATCCGCGAGTGCGCCCAGGTGTTCGGAGGTTGGGAGCAGCGGCCCTTCATCATGGCCGCCCTCGTCCGCACGGTGGAGACGGCGTACGCCGCTTTCCGCGACGGCGCTGACGAGCTCGTCACCATGTGGACGGTCTATCGCGACATGATGGACCACCCCATGACCGCGCAGTGGAACAAGGTCTTCATGGACGCCTGGCAGGACATGGACCGCAACGGCCTCTTGGAAGGCGTGCCTGTCCGGAGGGAATAATCTACAGTTGTTGCCAAGCATCGAACTCTGCCCTTCCCCAGAGTCGAGCCTTCTTGATTGGCTGCGGTACCGAACGGCGTTCAACTCCCGCGCCGAACAGCGGACATGGTCTTGCTGACAGCGTTCCACTAACATTCGAACCGAACCGTCCCATGGAAGCCGGGCGCATCGGCGTGCCGAACGACGAGGAACGAAAGGCCAGACCATGAAGCAGATTAGTTACGTCACCCAGTTTCGCGGAAG
>JAJDVB010000227.1 GCA_022826345.1 Alphaproteobacteria bacterium | reverse complement strand
CGGCACCTCGCCCAGGATGCGGCTCTTCATGTGGACCGCGTGGGCCTCGCCCCAGCGCCAGTCGTCCATGTCGTGGCCGTAGGTGACGGCGAGGTATTCGAGCGAGACCTTGAGCGCCCGGCTCACGGCCTCTGCGCAGGTTTCCTGCGCGTTCTCGGTGGTCACGTTGTCGCACCACGCCTGGCGCTCGCCGAGCGCGCGGTGGATCACCTCCGGGCGGATCTTCCAGTAGTCCTCGAACACCTCGCCCAGCTCGTCGGCGAAGAGCACGTGCATCAGCTCCCTGACCCACGCCATATAGATGAGCGGCTCCGTGCGGTCCGGCTGCATGCCGTGGTCCCACTCCGCCAGCATGGCGAGCGCGGCGCGCATGGTGTCGTTCGAGGGTTCGGCCAGTCCCAGCAACACCGGCGTGAGCCGCGCGGCTGCGAGCGAGACTAGGTCCTGCTGGATCGCGGTAAAGCTCGCCACGTCGTGCTTGGGCCGGGCGTCGAGCAGCGCCTCGATCCGGCGCGCGCGGTAGGGCGGGGTCCAGTCGTCCGTCAGGTAATGGGGATAGTCGAGGGCGACCATCCGGTTGTTGGCGGTGACGATGCGGCCCGACGGCGGGTTGTTGTCCCCCGGCAGCGCATCGAGGGGCACGCGGTCCACCCAGTCGTGCTCACCGGTCCAGCCCGGCACCGGCATGTGCCCCTGGCCCGAGGCGCGGATCGGCACGTGGCCCGGCGCCACGTAGCCGATGTTGCCGTCCGCGTCGGCGAAGACGATGGTTTGCTGCGGCACGGCGAGATCGCGTAGCGCCGCGACGAAGGCCTCCCGGTCTTCCGCCCCGGTGGCGTTCACCAGCGCCTGGGCGCTCCTGTCGTCGTCCGCCAGCGCGGTCCAGGAGAACGCGAGCACGTGGCCCGCCTCCAGGTATTCCTCGGTATCCTCCAGCACGTCGGAGACCACCGGCCCGTGGCGCGTCTCGCGCACCGCGAGCTCGATGGGATCGCCGCCGCTCACCTCGATGGTCTCGGTGCGGACGTCGAATTCAAGGCTCCCCTCCGGCGCGAGGTAGCGCGTGGGGTCGTCGGGATCAATCCGCTCGATGAAGAGGTCCTGCACGTCCGGCCCGGTGTTGGTGAAGCCCCAGGCAAGGTTGCGGCTGCGGCCCAGCAGCGGGAAGGGCAGCCCCGGCAGCGTCGCGCCCACCACCTCGAACTCCGGCGTCGAGACGTGCGCGAGGTACCAGACGCTCGGGATCTCAAGGCGCAGGTGCGGGTCGTTCGCCAGCAGCGGCTTGCCCGATTCCGTGTGTGCACCGCTCAGCACCCAGGCGTTGGAGCCGAGGCCGGAGGCGCGCAGCGCCGGCACGGCGCCGTCCACCGCCGCGTCGAGCGCCGCGAAATCGATGCCGGCGGGGTCGAAGGCCGGCACCTCGCCGTGCGGGCCCATGGGCGGGTCGTCGGGATGCTGGGCCCAGAGGTCCTGAAGCTGTTCCCGGTCGAGCTTGCCGGCAAGGCGCGCCCGCAGCAGCTCGTCGCTGAAGTTGTCGCCCAGGTCCCAGGCCATGATCTTGAGCCAGACCAGACTGTCGGCGGGCCGCCAGGGCTCGGGCTCGTGGCCGAGCAGCACGAACTCCGGTGGCAGCATCTCGGAGCGGGTCTCCAGATAGGCGTTCACGCCGGCGGCATAGGCCTCGTAGATCGCCTGCGCCTCGGGCGCGAGCTTATCGAAGTTGCGCTCGGCGACGCGGTAGAGACCGAGCGTGCGCAGGAACCTGTCGGTCTCGATGCCGGGCTCGCCCACCACCGCCGCAAGCCGCGCCTGGCCGATCCTGCGCTGCAGCTCAAGCTGCCAGAGCCGGTCCTGCGCGTGGACGTAGCCCATGGCGAAGGCGCCGTCTCTCGGCGATTGAGCATAGATGTGGGGGATCGCATGGGCGTCGCGGACCACCTCCACCGGCGCATCGAGGCCGGGAACCTCCTCGGCGTCGTCGTAGGAGGGGAGCGCGAACCAGGAGCACGAGCCCGCCGCGAGCAGCACGCCCAGCAGCGCCAGCGCGCCGGCGGCCGCGCAATACGGCCGAAGTCGCCTGAATGTGATGCCCTGCCGCCACCCTTCCCTGTCAAAGGCCGCGGCGCGCATCACGAGTCTCCGTCGACGATCGCCTGCCGGTGCTGGTCGAGCTCCGGCGCGGGCGGCCGTTCCGTCGGGTCGGAATAGCCCGAGAGCTTGATCGGGTTGCCTGCCATCTGCACCTCCCCTGCGACCGGGTCCTGGGCCCGGATCACCATGTTGCGCGCCGCCACCTGCGGGTCGGCGAGCACGTCATCCACCCGGTTGATCGGCGAGCACGGCACGCCCGCCGCCTCCAGCACCCGGAGCCAATGCGCGGTCGGGTGCGCGGTCAGAATCGCCTCGAACTCCTGCTCCAGCGCGTCGATGTTGGCGTTGCGCGCGGGGTTGTCGACGAAGCGCGGGTCCTCGGCGAGCTCGGGCCGCTCCAACGCGTTGCAAAGCGTCGCGAACAGCGCGTTGTTGCCGGCGGAGATGACCACGTAGCCGTCCGCCGTCGCGTAGGCCTGGAACGGCGTGATCGAGGGGTGGCGCGTGCCCAGCGGCCCCGGCACCTCGCCGGAGGCGAAGTAGCGCGCGAGCGCGTTCTCCAGGATCGCCACCTGGCAATCCAGCATGGAGACGTCGAGCTTCACGCCCTCGCCCGTCATGGTGCGCCGATAGAGCGCGCCGTTGACCCCAATCGCCGTGAACAGTCCGGCCACGATATCCCCGACGGAGCTGCCCACTCGCGCGGGCGGTCCGCCGGGCTGGCCGGTCAGGCTCATGATGCCGCCCATGGCCTGCACCACCACGTCGTAGGCCGGCCGGCCGGCGTAGGGCCCGGTGTGGCCGAAGCCCGAGCAGGCCGCGTAGATCAGCCGCGGGAAGCGCTCGTGCAGCGCTTCCCAGCCGTAGCCGAGCCGCTCCATGGTGCCGGCGCGGAAGTTCTCGATCACCACGTCGGCGTCCGCCAGCAGCTCCTCGAAGACCGCGCGGTCGCCCGCATCCTTGAGGTTGAGGGAGATGCTCTCCTTGCCTCGGTTGATCGACATGAAGTAGGCGGATTTTCCGCCCACGAAGGGGCCGAAGGCGCGGGAATCGTCGCCGCCGCCCGGCGTCTCCACCTTGATCACGCGGGCGCCGAGATCGGCCAGCACCA
>JAJDVB010000068.1 GCA_022826345.1 Alphaproteobacteria bacterium | reverse complement strand
GCGGTAACCACCACGTTATGACGCGGCGGGTCCGTCGTCAGCACGGACCGCCGCACAGGCGAGCCGGGGCAGTGCAGCCCCGGCTTTTCCTTTGTAGTATTCGTGACCGGGCGAGTGGATGCACCGCTCGGCCCGGCGCGGCTTTTCCGCCGGCAGGCCGCGGCTTGATACGTCGCTGATCCGCACGAGGGACCGTGGATACTGTCGTTCAGACGCTGGTGAACGCTCTGATGCAGAGCAGCTTCGTCGCGCTGATGGCGGTGGGCCTGGTTCTCATCTTCGGCGTCATGCGGGTCATCAACTTCGCCCACGGCGAGTTCTACATGGCCGGCGCCTACGTCGTGTTCTGGCTCTACGCCCAGCACGAGCTGCCCTTCTTCGCTGCCGTGGTTGCGGCCATGATCATCGTCGGCATCATCGGACTGATCATCGAGCAGCTTCTGTTCAAGCCGATGCGGGACAACCCGCTCGGCGGGCTGATCATGTCCATCGGCGTGCTCTTCATCCTCCAGGTGCTCGCCGCGGTCATTTTCGGCGTCGGCCTGATGAAGCACATCCCGCCGCTCTATCCCGGGGCAACGCCGCTCTTCGGCATGGACGGCGTCTCGGTGCCGTGGCAGCGGCTCGTCGCCTTCGGCATTGCGGTCGTGCTGCTGATCGGGTTCTGGCTCTTTCTCAAGCGCACACGGCTCGGCTGGGCGCTCCGCGCCTGTGCGCAGGACCGCGAGGCGGCGGCGCTCCAGGGCATGTCGATCAACAAGCTGGCGCTGCTGGCCATGGGGCTCGGCGCCGGCATGGCGGGCGCCGCCGGCGCGATCATGGCGCCACTGGTCCGCGTCTATCCCTACATCGGCGGCCCGGTGATCGTGACCGCCTTCATCGTCATCGTCGTGGGCGGCATCGGCAGCCTCGAAGGCGCGGTGCTGGCCGCGGTGCTCTACACCTTCTTCCACACCTTCGTCGCAACCTACCTCGACGGGACCATCGCGAGCATCCTCGGCCTGCTGCTGATGCTGCTCGTGCTCATCGTGCGGCCCGCCGGACTGCTGGGTAAAGGTGAGAAGGTCTAACCGCCTCATCGCGACAGGCGGCGGGCTGGCCCTCGTGCTGGCCGTCTTCTGCGCGCTGCCGTTCCTGGTCGCGATCTACCGCATCGACATCCTGATCTTCCTGCTGATCAACGTGATCCTGGCGATCAGCTACCGGTTCCTCACGCTTGCCGGCGAGTTCTCGCTCGCCCACGTGGTGATGATGGGGGTGGGCGCCTACGGCAGCGCGCTCGCGACCAAGGAGGCCGGCCTCTCGGTCTGGCTGGCGGCGCCGCTGGCGGCGGCCTTCACGGGCCTGCTGGCGCTGGTGCTCGCCTTCCCGCTGTTCCGGATGAAGGGCTTCTACTTCCTGATCGGCTCGTTCGCCGCCGGCGAGGCGATCCGGCTGACCTGGAACCGCTTTCGCGATCCCTTCGGCGGGCCCGGCGGCATCGTGTTCATTCCGTCGCCCGAAATTCCGCTCCCCGTCCTCGGCATGTTCGACGTGGCGGCGGACCCGATCGCCTACTACTTCCTGTGCCTCGCGATCGTGGTCATCACGATCTTCATCTTCTACCGGCTGGAGCACTCCCGCTTCGGCCTCACGCTGCACGCGATCCACTGGAAGGACGTGCTGGCGGAATCGGTCGGCGTGCACATCTGGTGGTACAAGACCTTCGCTCTGGTGCTGGCATCGGCCTTCGCCGGGCTCGCCGGCGGGCTCCTCGGCCACTATCTCGGCACCGTGAACCCGGTGCAGTTCAACCTGCACATCATGCTCTTCGTGCTGGTGTGGGTCATCGTCGGCGGCACACGAACCATCGCCGGCCCCATCATCGGCGTCGTGGTGTTGACGGTCGTCGACCAGGGGTTGCGCGGCCTCGACGAATGGCGGCCGCTGTTCTACGGCGCCATCCTGATCCTCACCGTGATGTTCCTTCCCGATGGGCTGGAGAGCCTGCCCAGGCGGGCCAGGGAGTGGTTGGAATGGGCACGGCACGGGCGCCGGCCGCCGGTCAGCGACGACGAAGAAGAACCACCGGAGTCAGATAGACCGCCGCCTCGAGACGCCTGAGGTCGCTCGTCGTCTCGCCCGCAGTTCCGGTGGCGAGACGCTCCGGCCCGAAGCTCACCGGATCGCGCTCGATCCCGTCGGCCCGTTGCCGGGCGTCAAGCGCCGCCGCTCCGTCTCCCGCCTCCTCCCTGAGCGCTGCTAGCTCGCGCCAGATCGCCACCTGGCTCGCTTCGCGCCAGCTAAGGCCGGCCGCGCGCTGCGCCTGGGCTTCCTCCAGCGGAGCCGCCGGATTGCGCGCGAGATGGGCGCCGCCCGCGAGCGCCGCCGCCCGGCCGGCACCGAGCAGCTTGGCGAACTCGGCGCGGCCGATGGCGTCGTAACCGCCGGGGTGTTTGGCCCGCAGGCGCAGATGAAACCCCGAGCTGCGCGCCCGCTGGGGCAGCGCCATCCGCGCGACCCAGTCCTCCGCCGCCTCCCAGGCCCGGCGCGCCCGGCGAAAGGCCCGTCGCGCCACTACGTCGTTGCCGGTCGCGGCGTGGCAGAGGGCGAGGTGGGTCCGGCTCGCGGCCCGGCGCGGGTCGTCCGCGGCGAACGCCCTGGCGATCGCGGCGGCGGAGCGCCATGCAGCGTAGGCCTCGTCCACGCGTCCCGCCGTGAACGCATCGAGCCCGTCGCGGACCCGCGCTTCCCACCGCTGTTCGGCGCCGGGCACTGCGTTGTTGCCGTGCCTGCGCTCAGCCGGCACCGGTTTCCCCCACCTCTCCCTGTCCCTCTCCCAATTTATTCATTTCCCTCAATCGCCGGGCGCCCACTCCGTTCGCTTGGCTCCGCGCCATTCGGCGCGCGGCGCAGTCGCGCCGTCCGGGCCTGACGGCCCGGCAGGGCGGAGGGGGAACGTAGGCGGCGCCAACCTTGTCTCCCTCTCCTCCCCCGGGGGAGGAGAGGGTCGGGGCGTCGCACCGCTGCTTCATCGGAGGACGCTCCACTCACACCAGGCCGGCGGCGCGGACGGCGGCCATGTAGGTGCGGCTCACCGGCACCTCGTGGCCGCCGGTGAGGCGCAGCGTGGTGCGGCCGTCCTGGCGCGCGGCGCCTTCCACATGGTGGCGCGCGACCCAGTAGGAGCGGTGCACCCTGAGCCCGCCCGCGCCGTCGAGCTCGGCGACGGCGTCAACGAAACGCATCAGCACCAGGGTGGAGCCTGCGGTGGTGAAAGCCTCGACGTAGTGGTCGGCGGTCTTGAGGTAGACGAGATCACGGCCGAGTTTCTCGGGCAGGCGGTCGAGGAATCGGGCGCCGGGTGCGGGGCCGGCGCTGGTGCCTGGCTCGCCTGCCCCTTCCTGAATAGGGCCCGCGACGCTCCGCTCCGCCAGCCCGCGACGGACTTCCATGACGGCGACCACCCCGAGCCCGATCACCAGCATCAGCACGGCGACCGAGAGATAGATCATCGGCACGCCGACCGGCTCGGCATAGCCGGGCCGGAACAGCGCCTCGGCGGCGAACACCACGCCGGTGCCGGGCGCGGCGGCGACCGGGGCCGTTGCTGCCGCCACCAGCACGCGCCGCTGCACCGAGTGGCCGCCGGCGGTGACCAGGGCCAGCATCATGATGCTGCCGCAGACGAGCCAGTTGCCGCCCATCGCCACCGCCCAATAGCCGATGCGGCCGGAGACGCCGAGCGAGTCGTAGGTGCCGAACGGGCCGATGAAGGCGAAGAGCGCCACCAGAGCGACCAGCGCCACCGCCTGACCGGCCAGCGAGCGGCGCATTTCGCGAAGCGTGAACGGCGAATCCTGCAATTCGCGAATAATCCTGTGGCTCTCGCGTATCGGACGGTGACGCGCGACGCGGGCCTGCTCACCCTGCCCCGGTCAGCCAACCCAACGCTTTGGAGGATATGTGATGACCATTCGAACCGCATCCATCAAGGGCGCCGCACTGGCGGCTACGCTTGCCTGCGCAGCCTCGCTCGCGTTCGGGACCCAGGCGGCGGACCTGGAGGTCCGTATCGAGGGCCTGCGCTCGGCACACGGTGACGTCCGCGTCGCGCTGCACCGGCAGATGGAGGGCGCGAAGTTCCCTGGCGATGCCGGCGTGGTGGGCGCGATCATGCGCCCCGCCGCCTCCGGCACCGTGCGCGTGGTGTTCGCGGATGTGGCGCCGGGCGCGTATGCAGTCGCGGTGTTCCACGACGCCGACGGCGACGGCGAGCTCGCCCAGAACTTCTTGGGGATGCCGACCGAAGGCTACGGCTTCTCCAACGGCGCCGTGGGCTTCATGGGGCCGCCCAGCTTCGCGGACGCCGCGGTGACCGTGGGCGAGGGGGAGGCCATGCCCTCCGTCTCGGTGCCGATCGCCTATTCCGATGCCGGTGGGCAGGGGGCCGGACAATGACGGGCGTCCTTTCCCGCCGCGCCGTGCTGCGGGCGCTGGGCGCTCTGCCGGTCGCGTTGGCGGCCGGCAGAGCAGGGCCTGCGGCGGCCGATTCAGCCGACACCGCGCCGGAGCTGACCGCCGCGCAGCGCCGGCTCGCATTCGCCACGGCTCAGGCCGTAGAGCTCGCCGCGCCGCTCACAACCCTCTCCGGCCGCCTGCCGCCCGCGCTCACCGGCGTGCTCTGGCGCAACGGCCCGGCCGAGCACGACCGCTTCGGCCACCGCTACGGCCACTGGTTCGATGGCGACGGCATGGTGCAGGCCTTCACCTTCAGCGGAGACGGCGTGAGCCACCGCGCCCGCATCCTGGACACGCCCAAGCGCCGGCGGGAGACGGCCGCAGGCAAGCGCCTCCTGCCCGCCTTCGGCACCCTTCCGCCCGACGTCGCCCCCTTCATGGCGCCCGACGACATGAATGCCGCCAATACCTCCGTGCTCGCCCACGGGGGGCGGCTCATGGCGCTCTGGGAGGGGGGCTCGGCGATGGAATTCGATCCTGAGACGCTGGCGGCCGGCGACTTCGTCGCGTGGCGCCAGGACCTCGCCGGCGCGCCCTTCTCGGCGCATCCGAAGGTCGAGGCGGACGGCACCTGCTGGAACATCGGCTGCGCCACGTTCCCCCGGCCGATGCTGCTCTTCTACCGCATCGACCCGCAAGGCCGGCTCGCCAACTTCAACGCCCTGCCGGTCGAGCCGCTCGGCATGGTGCACGACTATGTCGTGACCCGGCGCCATCTGGTGCTCGTGGTCTCGCCGTTCGTGATCGAGCCGGAACGCTTCGCAGCGGGCCCGATCAGCTTTCTCGATGCCCATGTCTGGCGGCCGGAGCTCGGCACCCGCGTGATCGTGGTGGAGAAGGAGACGCTCACGCCAGTGCGCCGCTACGACCTGCCGCCGGGCTTCCACTTCCACCACGGCAACGGCTGGGAAGAGGCGGACGGCACCATCCACCTCGACCTCTGCCAGGCGGCGGACCCGATGTTCGCCGTCCACGACCTGCGCGCGGTCATGCAGGGCGATTGGAGCTTCCCCTCCGCCCATCCGCACTACCGCCGCATGGTGCTGCGGCCCGACGGGACCGCCACGGTCGAGCAGGTGGCCACGGCCGTCGCGGATTTCCCCCGTATCGACCCGCGCCGCACCGGGCTCAGGCATCGCGCGCTCTTCGCGCTCACTGGCGCGCGGGGCGGCGGCTGGCCGCTCTTACGGGTCGACCGGATCGATCCCGACCGAGGTCCCATCGACGGCTGGTCCTACCCGCGCCACCTGATCCCGGAGGAGCACGTGTTCGTGCCGCGCGGGGAGGCGGACGGCGACGGCTGGCTGGTTGGCCCCTTCCTCGATCTGGAGCGCCGCGCCAGCGGGCTCAGTGTCTTCGACTCCCAGCACATTGCCGACGGTCCGCTCTGGCAGGGCGTCCTGCCCTACCCGCTCCCCCTCGGCCTGCACGGGACCTTCGTGGCGGCTTAGAGCACGATCTGACCATACGGGATCGCACCTGGTCGCCGCACGTCCTCGGTTTCTTGGAGAACAGACCGAGAATCCCCCACCGGCCCGGCCCTCTCCGCCCCCAGGGGCGGAGAGGGAGAGTAGAAGGAACCGCCACGCTCTCTCTCCGCCCCGTGGCGGTGGAGGCAATGCTTGCCATCTCAACCGCGTTCCCCCTCCGCCTTCGGGGGAGGGGGACAGGGGGAGGTGGGATTCGTTTGGGCTGCCGTGACCCAGTAAGGTCGGATAGCGATCTAGAGTCCCGGATCGGAGGAGGGGAGGCCGAGCAGGACTCCGCCGTGGTTCGAGGCGTTCACGTCCCAGTTCTGGGTGATGTGGCCGCGGATGCAGTTGACATCGCGCATGGCGCGCGAGAGCGGGTTGCTGTCGTAAAGCCCGGCGCCGCCCGAGAGGTGGAAGAGCAGGTCCACCGCCTCGGCCGCGAGCTTGCCCGCCATGGTCGCCTGGGCGCGCAGCTCGGATTTCTTGGGCATCGGCGCGGTCCCGCCGCTCTCGGCGATCGCCATGCCCTTGTCGCAGCAGTGGTGCAGCAGCAGGCGCGCGGTCTCTATGTTGGTGTGGGCCTCGGCCACCTTGACCTGCGCGGTGGCGTAGTCGGCCATGCTCTTGCCCGACATCCGCGCGACGCGGTCGCGGGTGCGGGCCACGAAGTCGTCGTAGACGGCCTGGGCCACGCCGAGCGCGGCGGCGCTCTGGTTGATGGAGAACATGGCGTAGGCCGGCAGCTTGTAGAGTGCCGCGTCGTTCACGGCGCACCCCGGCGCGGTGCCGCCGCCCTTGGTGGCGTCGATGGTAAGCGCGCGGCGGTCCGGCACGAAAACGTCGTCCACGGCGACGTCGGCGCTGCCGGTGCCGCGCAGGCCGGCGGTGTGCCAGGTATCGATGATCTCGTACTCGCCCTGCGGGATCACGTGCATCTGGGCGAGCCTGGGCTTGTCGCCGTCTTCGGTGAAGGCGGCGGCGATGAACCAGTCGGCGCCGTAGACCCCGCTCGCGAACGGCCAGCGCCCGCTGATGCGCCAGCCGCCGTCGGCCCGCACCGCCCGGCCCAGGCTCGGGATCAGCACGCCCGCCACCATGGCGTCCGGCGTCGCGCCCCAGATCTCGTCCTGCCCGTCCGGCGGCCAGTAGCCGAGCAGGCAGTTGTGGGAGGAGTACTGGATCAGGCACCAGCCAGCAGCGCTGCAAGCGATGGAGATGGCCTCCACGATGTCGACCAGGCCGGAATAGTGCGCTTCGGCCCCGCCATGCCGCGCCGGCTGCAGGATTCGGTGGATGCCGGCCTCGCGCATCGCCTGCATGGTCTCGGGCGCGAGCCGCCGGGTCTCCTCGGTCTCGTCCGAGCGGGCGCGGACCGTGTCCATGATCTCCCTGGCGCGTTCGAGCAGGCTCTCGCGAGTTCTCACCGTCGCCTTATCCGCCGCCGCCTCGTTCATGGTGGCTTAACCCTCCATCAGCACGTCGTGGGCGAGGTGATCGGCGACCCGGTCTAGACCCTCGCCGGTGCGGCAGTTGGTGAGCAGCACGGGCCGGCCGTTACGCACCTCTTGCGCCTCCCGCTGCATCAGCGCGAGATCGACGCCCACGTGGGGCGCGAGGTCGGACTTGTTGATGATGAGCAGGTCGGCCCGGATGATCCCCGGCCCCCGCTTGCGCGGGATGTCGCCCCCGCCCGAGACGTCGATCACGAACATCCAGTAATCCACCAGGTCGAGGGAGAAGGTGGAGGCGAGGTTGTCGCCGCCGCTCTCGATCAGGATCAGGTCGAGCGGGCGGAGCTGCTCTTCCAACAAGTCCGCGGCCTCGATGTTGAGCGTCGGGTCCTCGCGGATCACGGTATGGGGGCAGGCGCCGGCCTCGACTCCGACCACGCGCTCCGGCGAGATCAGCCCGCTCCGCTGCAAGCGCTCAGCATCCTCCTGCGTCACCAGGTCGTTGGTGACGATGGCCATGGAGCTGCCGCGCGCGGCGAAGAGCGGCAGCAGCCCCTCGATCAGCGCGGTCTTGCCCGAGCCCACCGGCCCGCCGATCCCGACCCGTGCCGCGCTCGCGGCCGCCATTGCCCCGGCCATGTTTTGCGCCGCCTGCATTGTCACTTTTCGTCCTGCTCCTCAATGATGCGCGTCCGGCCGTCGGCGAGATGCTGGGCGAGCCGCGCGATATAGGTCTCGCGCGGGCCGTCCAGCGCCACTTTGATGACTTCGCCTTCGAACCGCACCCGCCAGTGCAGATTGCCGCAGAAATAGCCGAGGTCCAGCGCTGCCGCCAGATCGCGAGGCTCTAGCGCGAGCCACACGGTCTCGCGCATGCGAACTACGATGGCGCGGTCGTCCTCCAGCAGCAGCACCGCGCCATTGGTGAGGCGGTCGGAGCGCGCAATGGCCACCGCGCAATCGGTCCCCTTGTCGGTCGTGACCCGGAGCCGCTTGCGCGCGGTGTCGGCCGCATCCAGCGTGATGGTCTCGACGCGCCCGTCGTGCTCCAGCGCATGCAGCCGCTCGGCAATTGCCGGGTCGGTCGCGTTGCCGAGAATCTGGGTGAGCCGCAGCATGGCGGGCAGCTTAAGGCGATCGGAAGCGCTGGCAAGGGAGGGGCGGCCGGCGCGCCGCGTGTCGATTGAAGGGCGGCCGGGCCTTCGGCATCATGCGCCACGGGCGCCACGCGGAGGAGACTGATGCGCGCGACGATGATGGACTACCCGCTCACGCTTGTGCAGTACCTGGAGCGGACCGGCACGCTGCTCAAGGACAGCGAGATCGTCACCCGCCTGCCGGACAAGTCGCTGCACCGCTACCGCTACGGCGATTTCCACCGCCGCGCCCGCCAGCTTGCCTCGGCGCTCCAGAGGGCAGGGCTCAAGCGGGGCGACCCGGTGGGCACCATGATGTGGAACAACTATCCGCACGAGGAGTGCTACTTCGGCGTCCCCGCCGCCGGCTGCGTGCTCCACACGCTCAACTTCCGCCTGCACCCCAACGACATCGCCTACATCGCGAACCACGCCGGTGACCATTTCGTGATCGTGGACGACGTGCTGCTGCCGCTGTTCGAGAAGGTGCGGCCCGAGATCGCGCCGGAGCGCGTGTTCGTGGTGGCGCTCTCGGGCCAGCCGGTGCCGGAGGGCTACGAGAACTACGAAGACCTGCTGGCGTCGGGCGATCCCGACGACGACCTGCCCGCCCTCGACGAGCGCGACGCCTGCGGCGTCTGCTACACCTCCGGCACCACGGGGCGGCCGAAGGGCGTCGTCTACTCGCACCGGGCCATGGTGCTCCACACCATGGCGATGTGCATGACCGAGCCCTTCGGCGTCAGCCAGCACGACACCATCATGCCGGTGGTGCCGATGTTCCACGCCAACGGCTGGGGCCTGCCCTACGGCGCCGTCGCAACCGGCGCCCGCGTCGTGCTGCCGGGGCCGCATCTCGATCCGGTGAGCCTGCTCAATCTCTGTGAGGCCGAGGGGGTCACGTTCGCCGCAGGCGTGCCGACGATCTGGAACGGAATCCTCCAGGCGCTGGACGCGGAGCCGGAGCGCTGGTCCCTCGACCCGCGGCTCCGCACCGCGGTCGGCGGCTCGGCGGCGAGCGAGGCCATGATCCGGGGCTTCGACCGTCACGGCGTCCGCACCATCCACGCCTGGGGCATGACCGAGATGACGCCGCTCGGCAGCGCCGGGGTCATCAAGGCGACCATGGGAGAGCTCGACGAGGATGCCCAGTACGACTACCGGGCGAAGCAGGGCATCGCCATGCCCTTCGTCGACATGCGGTTGATAAACGACGCCGGCACCGCGCCCTGGGACGGCGAGACCATGGGCGAGGTGCAGGTGCGCGGACCCTGGATCGCCGCCGCCTACCACGATTCCGGCGAGCTCGGCGACAAGTGGACCGACGACGGCTGGCTGCGCACCGGCGACGTCGCCACCATCGACGCCGAGGGCTACATGAAGATCACCGACCGCACCAAGGACCTGATCAAGTCCGGCGGTGAGTGGATCAGCTCGGTCGATCTGGAGAACGCCCTGATGGGCCATCCCGCAGTGAGCGAGGCTGCGGTGATCGCGGCACGGCACGAGAAGTGGGACGAGCGCCCGCTCGCCGTCATCGTTCTCAAGGAAGGGGCAGAGGCGGACGCCGATGCGCTTCAGAACCACCTCGCCGACGGCTTCGCCAAGTGGTGGCTGCCGGACGATTACGTGTTCGTGGACGAGATCCCGCGTACGTCCACCGGCAAGTTCCTCAAGTCGGCGCTGCGCGAGCGCTACGAGGGGCTATTGGTGAGCGGGAACGGCGGCAGAAGCTAGAGCGTTCTGGTCGAGACGCTTGACCGCACTGGTGAGGTGCCCACTGCGCATCATGGCCAGGGCTTGTCCCGGCCATCCACGTGGTTGCGTGGCGTTCGACAGGTCTGGCTGAGCGCGACGCCGGGCTGCGTGCGAGGCCAGGATACATGACCGAACACCGACCGGATCGAGCGCTTCCCGAACGCGACGCGCGCCGGACCGGGGCTGCTATTCCGGCCGGACTGCTCGCGGTGTTGATCGTTGCGCTCCTTGCATTGGCCGGCATCGGCGGACGCTACTGGATTCGCGGAGACCTCGATGAAATCCATGCCCTCTTGAGCCTGTTCTTCTCGGTCAATCTCGTCATCTGCTATTGGGAACAGTGTCTGTTCTTCAAAA
This sequence comes from Alphaproteobacteria bacterium, assembly GCA_022826345.1. The sequence continues at coordinate 12,134 of JAJDVB010000068.1, read as the reverse complement.
GGGACTATATCGAGAAGCGGGCCGAATACTGGGACGATCACCGGCGCGAAACGGGCCGGACGCCGGTTGTCGAATTCCTTGTCCACAGGGTTCCGTTGGGAAGGATCGTGTCGCCAACGCTCTGGGCAGATGTCTGGGCGACCTATTCCCTGTACGACAGCTCCTACGCCGACAGACGCACGTTCGGTTTCAACGTGGATATTGCCAACGGTTTCGCAACGCCGATCCCGACATTGATCCTGTACGCTGCCTTTACGTTCAATCTGATGCCCGCGCTTGTGGCGGGTATTATCGGAACGATGCTGTTCTGGCAATTGACTTACATGACGTCGATCTATTGGGTCAGCTTCTTTGTAGCCGGTCGGCAAGAACGGATCAGTCGGCGCGAGAAATACGTCTACATCTATGGGATGAATTGCCCTTGGGTTCTGTTCTCTCTGCTTGGTCTGTACGTCTCCATTCGCCTGATCGTGAACGGCGATTACAGCGTCTTGGGTTATTAGTTTCGAGGTATCCAAGACGACCGCGGCGGATAGGAACGTGCTCTAACCGCCCGTAGTGCAGGGCCCGGCACCGCGCCGGATTGTGGTGGCTTCCTCGTCCACCTGAAGCGGGTCGCCGCGGAGAACCACGCCGAAGCGCTGCGTCCCCTCGTCCACCGTGTAGTAGCCGCGCATCACGTCATGCAGGACCAGCGCCGGCTCACGCTCGTGCGGATCGCCGTAGCCGCCACCGCCCGGCGTCGAAACGCGCACGGTATCGCCGGGACGAAGCGGGATTTCCTGGTCCTTGGAGAGATGCGGCGGCTTGTAGGCCGAGCCGTCGGCGCGGATCACGTCCACGGTGTTGACACCGCCGGGCGCGCCGCCGAGCGCACCGTTGGGCCCGGTGCGGCCGTGGTCCATGACCATGGAGGCAGAGGCCGCGCCCCGCCGGAGCGTGCAGGCGTAGGTCACGCCGAAGCCGCCCCGCCAGCGGCCGGCCCCGCCCGAGCCTTCGTGCAGCGAGTATTCCTGGAAGAGCACCGGGTACTTCTGCTCCATCACCTCGATCGGCTGCGACTTGGAGATGCCGATGGTCGAGCAGCCGTTGGTGAGGCCGTCGCCTTCGGGCGAGCCGCCGTAGCCGCCGCCGGTGAAGAGGTACATCACGTAGTCACGCGCCCTCGCAGGATCGCTACCGCCCACGGCGAAGTTGCCCGAGGTGCCGGCGGGCGCGGCGAAGAGGCGGTCCGGAATCGCCTGGGCGAGCGCATCGAACACCGCTTCCGCGATGCGCTGGCTCACCTCCGCCGCGCAGCCCGAGACCGGGCGCGGGTATTCGGCGTGGAGGAAGGTGCCCTTGGGCTCGGTGATGTGCAGCGGCTCGAACATGCCGGCGTTGATGGGCACGTCGGGGAAGATGTGGCGGATCGCGAGGTAGATGGCGGACTTGGTGGTCGCCGCCACGCTGTTCATCGGCCCCAGGCAGGGCGGGCTGGAGTGCGACATGTCGAAGTAGAGCTCGGTGTCCTCGACGCGGATGCGCATGTCGATGGTGAGCGGCTCGTTCACCACGCCGTCTGAATCGACCGTGGCGAGGCCGCGGTAGCTGCCGTCCGGGATCGTCTCGATCTTGGCCCGCATCTGGCGTGCGGCGCGCTGGCGCATCTCTGCGATCACATCTTCCACCAGCGATTGGCCGTACTTGTCCAGCAGCGCCGTCATCCGCCGGGCGCCCACCAGCAGCGCTGCCGACTGGGCCTCGATATCGCCGATGCGCTGCTCGGGCACGCGGATGTTGGAGAGGATGATCGAGAGGATCTCCTCGTCGATCGTGCCTTCCTTGTAGAGCTTGACCGGCGGGAAGCGCAGGCCCTCCTGCACCACCTCGGTGGCGCGCGCCGAGAAGCCGCCCGGCACCATGCCGCCGGTGTCCGGCCAGTGGCCGGTGTTGGAGAGCCAGGCGAAGTGCGCGCCCTCGTAGAAGAACGGTAGCGCGAAACGCACGTCCATCAGGTGGGTGCCGCCGAGGTAGGGGTCGTTGACGGCGAAGATGTCGCCCTCGCGCACCGTGGGTTTGGTGGCGATCAGGTGCTCGGTCGAGAACTGCATGGTGCCGACGAAGACCGGGAGCCCCAGCTCGCCCTGTGCGATCAGCTTGCCGTCTTCCTTCGCGTATATGCCGTCGGAGCGGTCCAGCCCCTCCGAGATGACGGGGCTGAAGGCCGAGCGGACGAAGGCGAGGTCCATCTCGTTGCAGACCTGCTGCAGGCCGCTCTGCACCACGCCGAGGGTGATGGGATCGAGCTCGCTCATCCGCTCACGTCCAGGATCAGGTTGCCGATGGTATCGAGGGAGGCCCGGTTGCCCGGTTCGACCACGCTGGTGCAGTCGGTCTGCTGCACGATCGCGGGGCCTGGGAAGGCTGCGTCGGCCGGCAGGCGGTCACGGTCGTAGACCGGGCTCTCCGCCCAGCCGGTGGGGAACCAGACCCGGCGGGTGCCGATCAGCGCGCCGTCGAGAAAAGCGGCCCGCGCCTGGCCGCCGAGTGCGGCGAGCGGCACCGCCGGTCTGGCGCCGATCGCCGCGGTGTGCAGGTTGACCAGCACCGCCGGGATCGTGTCGAGCGCCACCGCGAAGCGTTCCCAATAGGCGGCCTCGAAGGCGTTCTGGAGTTCCTCGCGCGTCACGTCGGGGCTCTCGACCGGCACCGTGAGCAGGTGGGTCTGCCCCTCGAACTGCATGTCGGCGGCGTGCAGATACGCGATCTCGCCGACCGCGACGCCCTCCTGCTCGATGGTCGCGCGCCCGTCTGCCGCCTGGCGTTCGAGGATCGCGCGGACGGCTGCCATATCCGCCTCCGCCAGCGGCGCGTTGACCGTATTCACGTAGTCATGGCGCAGATCGGCCGTGATGCAACCGACGGCGCTGGTGATCCCCGGCCGGGCCGGGATCATCACGCGCGGGATGCCAAGCTCTGCGGCGAGCGCCGCGGCGTGCATGGGGCCCGCACCGCCGAAGGCGAAGAGTACGAAGTCGCGCGGGTCGTGGCCGCGCGCGAGCGTCGCCATGCGGATCGCGCCAGCCATGCGGTCGTTGGCGATGCGGACGACTGCCGCCGCCGCGGCGTCCGCATCGAGGCCGAGGGGGGCGCCGACGGCCTCCGCCAACGCCGCCCGCACGTCGTCGGGCGCGACCGGGTTCTCGACCGCGAGCAGGGCGCCCGGATCGAGCCGGCCGAGGATCAGGTTGGCGTCGGTGAGCGTCGGCCGCTCGCCGCCCCGGCCGTAGCAGATCGGCCCAGGCTGGGCGCCCGCGCTCTCGGGCCCCACCTGGAGCAAGCCGGCCTCGTCGATCCGCGCGAGGCTGCCGCCGCCTGCGCCCACGGTGTGCACGTCCACCATGGGCACGTGGATGGGCATGCCGTGCTCCAGCTCCATCTCGGCCGTGACTGCCGGCACGCCGTCCAGCACCAGGCCCACGTCGGCGCTCGTGCCGCCGGTGTCGAAGGTGATCAGCCGCTCGGCACCGGCAGCGCGGCCGATGGCGGCCGCGGCCATGACGCCGGACGCCGGGCCCGAGAGCACCGTGTTGACCGCCTTCGCCGCCGCCGAGCGGGCCGAGACGCTGCCGCCGTTGCCCTGGATCACCAGCAGCTCGCGCCCATAGCCGCGGCCCGCCAGCTGCCCCTGCAAGCGGTCGAGATAGCGATGCAACAGCGGCTGGACGCAGGCGTTCACGGCCGCCGCGACGCCGCGTTCGAACTCGCGGAACTCGGCGAGGATCGTGTGCCCCGCCGTGACGTGGCCCTCGGGCCAGCATTCGCGGGCGATGGCGAGCGCGCTCTCCTCATGCGCAGGGTTCTTGTAGCTGTGCAGGAAGTGGATCACGAGTGAGTCGCAGCCTGCGGCTTGAAGCGACGCGATCGCGGCGCGCACCGCCGCCTCGTCCAGCGGCACCAGCACCTCGCCGGCGGCATCCATGCGCTCCGGCACCTCGATGCGAAGCTCGCGCGGGATCAGCGGCGTGAAGCTGCCGGTGAGGCCGTAGGGCTGGGGCCGCGTGCGCCGGCCGAGCTCGAGAATGTCGCGGAAGCCCTTGGTCGTGATGAGTCCGCAACGGCTGAGCTTGCGTTCCAGCAGCGCGTTGGTGGTGACCGTGGTGCCGTGGATGATGGCCCCGACATCGGCGAGAGACGCCGCCGCGTTGTCGAGCGCAGCGAGCACACCGGCCGCCTGGTTCGCGGGCGTCGACGGCACCTTGGCGAGTCTCACGGCGCCGGTCTCAGGCTCCACGAGGATGAGGTCGGTGAAGGTTCCGCCGACATCGACGCCGACGACCGCCCCACTCATGGTGCGCTCATGCGGCTATGGTGGCGCCGGCGGGCTCCGCCGGCGCGAGCGTGCGGGTCTCGCCCTGGAGCGCGATCCGGGCTGAGTCGATCAGCCCTGCCACCCGCATCGCCCGTGCTTCCGCGAGCCCGGCATCGAGCGCTGCGGCCTTTGCGTGCGCGGGCAGCGGTCCCACCGCGGCGGTGACCAGACGTTCGCCGAGGTCGCTCTCCTCGCGCAGCGACGACGCTGGCGCGCGCTCGATGGCGGGATGGTCCACAGTAATCGCGTTGGCGATCAGCGTCGCCGCAGCGTCGGCCGCGGCCGCGCTCTCGGCCAGCACCGTGACCGCATCGGCGATCCCGAACGAGAGCGAGCGCCCGCGCCAGCCCGAGGTCGCCATGCCGCGCGCGGGGCTTTCGGCACCGAAAACGATCCGGTCGTCGAGGCCCGGCCGGTCGGGGTCGTTTACCACGCCGGCGGAGAACGACGTGCCGGGGCTGAGGTGCACGGCGATGTCGCCGCCGTTGTTGATGTAGGCGCGCGCGAGGCTGCGCCCTGCCGTCATGGCTGCCAGCACCTCGTCGGCGACCGATCCCGCAACCGCCGCCATCGGCGTGATGAAGCGCGCCCGGTGCCGCCAGCAGGCGCCGAGCATGCGCCGCGCCACCGGTCCCTCCGGCTCGGGCTCGGTGCGGCCGAGGGGGCGGCGCAGCATGGCAAGCTCGGCGACGAGTTCGTCGAGGACGGTGGCGAAGCGGAGGCCAGCTTGGCGATAGGCGGCTTCCGCCTCCGCCGCCGCGCCGAAGGCCTCGGCCACGATGTCGATCGGCCCGTGCTGCAGGTGCAGCCGGCGGCCGTCGGGCAGCAGCGCCATCCGGGCTGCGCCGGGCATCAGGGCTTCCGCTCCTGCAGGGGCCATGGATTGGCGCGGGGCCAGGGCTCCGCCCTGTGCTCGGCGTCATCCAGCGCCTGCTCCAGCGGCACGATGCGATCCACGTGGCCGCCCAGCGCAGCGAACTCAGCGCGGCTCAGCGTGAATTCGATGGGCGCGACGAGGGCCGGTGTCGGCACATAGCCGAAGGCGTCCGCCGGCATGCTGGTCACGTCCACCATGAAGGTGATACCGCCGCCAGGCCAGACGTGCACCGGCGCGCCGCCGGCGGTGACGCGGGTGAGCGCGTCCTTGATCGAGCGGGTGAGGCGCACCGGGTTCTCGGTGACGCCCGCGCGCAAGGACCCGCCCGCGCCCGCCATGAAGAGCACGGTGCAGAGCGCGGGCTCGCAGTTCTCCGCGATGCGGTCGACCACGGTCTCGATCTCGGCCGGCATGGGCGCGGGCCGGGGCGTCAGCGTCTCGTCGAGCTCGAACCAGGCGGCGTCCTCTCCCGTGGTGGAGACCATGTGGAGCCTGAGGCCGGGCCAAGCCTTCTTCGGGTCGATCTTCTCGATGATCTCAAGCGGGTCGGCGATGTCGGTGGCGGCCCAGCCGCGCCCCTTGCGCGCCACCTGGAAGTAGCGCCCCGGTGTCGACCGCCGCCCCCGGATGCGGATGCCCGACGGCGGCATGTCGAGGAAGCGCCCGGCCTGATGCTCGGTGAGCACGCCGGTGATCTGGTCGTCGACGACGATCACCTCGTCGGCGTGGCCGAACCACTGGCGCGCGAACATGCCCATGGCGGCCGAGCCGCAGCCCGCCCGCATGCGCTCCTCATGCTGGCCGTCCACCACCGGCGCCGCGCCCGCCTGCACCACGAGCTCGGCGCCGTCGTCCACGGTGAGCGTCGCAGGCTTGCCGTTGCAGAGGTCGAGCAGGGTGCTGCAGGTGACCGTGCCCTCGCGCTTGGAGCCGCCGGTGAAATGCCGCACGCCGCCCAGCGATAGCATCTGCGAGCCGTATTCCGCCGTGGTCACGTGGCCGATGGGCTCGCCGTCTGCCCGTACCGAGGCCTGCTCGGGGCCCACGTGGCGGTCGGTGTCAATCTTCACCTTGACGCCGCAGTAGCTGAAGATCCCCTCCGAGACGACGGTCACCATGTCCACGCCCGCCGCCTCGCTCGCGATGATGAAGGGCGCGGGCTTGTAGTCGGGATAGGTGGTGCCGGAGCCGATGCCGGTGACAAAGCGCTCCGGCTGTGCGACCACGCCACCGTCCCAATCTTCCGCGCCGTCGAGGAACGGCACCAGGGTCTCGGCGCGCTCGGTGACCAGCAGCGGGTCGACGCGGGTCAGCGTGCCGCCGACGTTAGCGTAGCGGTCGCAGGCGCCGACCTTGCCCTCGCGAATCCGGCAGAGCACCGGGCAGGCGTCGCAGCGGATGATCGAGCCCTCGTCCTTGGCCCGGCGCGTCTCCTTCGGCGCACTCACCGACACGCCTCCTGCTCACGGAGCGCCCGGCGCAGGCGGTGGGGCAGGGCCGGAACCTTGGTGACGCGCACGCCCGTCGCGTGGCGAATGGCGCCCAGGATCGCCGGCGCGGTCGGGACCAGGCCGGGCTCGCCCACGCCCTTGGCGCCGAAGGGACCCAGGGGCTCCGGGTCCTCGACGATGATGACCTCGATCTCGGGCACGTCGCCGATGGTGGGAATCAGATAGTCATGCAGGTTCTCGGTCTTGCCCGGCAGGTATTCCTCCATCAGCGCGAGGCCGATTCCTTGCGCGATGCCGCCCTCGATCTGGCCTTCCACCTGGGTCGGGTTGATGGCGCGACCGACATCGTGGGCGGCATGGATGCGGACGGGCGTCACGGTCCCGAGCTCGGTGTCCACGTCGACCACCGCGATCTGGGCACCGAAGGCGTAGGTCGCGTAGGGCGTGCCCTGGCCCTTGGCGTCGAGCGTCGTGGTCGGTGGATCGAAACGGCCGACACCTTCCAGCACCACGCCCGCCGCGTCGGCCTTCAGCCGAGCGAGGTCGATCTCCACCCGCCGGCCGCCGTCCCGGACCATGACCCGCGCGCCGGCAAGCTCGATGGTCGCGTCGTCGGCTGCATTGGCCTCGCGCAGGATCGCGGCGCGGAGCGCGGCGCCGGCAAGCTCGGCCGCCTTGCCCGAGACGAAGGTCTGGCGCGAGGCGGAGGTCTTGCCCGCGTCCTCGGTCCAGTCCGTGTCACCGATGACCTGGGCGATCCGGTCCGCCGCCACGCCGAGCGCATCCGCACAGATCTGGGCGAGGATCGTGGTCGAGCCCTGGCCGATATCGACGGCGCCGTTGTAGAGCACGAGGCGGCCGTCGCGGTCGAGCGTGATCCGCATCGCCGACGGATTGCTGAGCGCGGTGTTGCCGATGCCGTACCACATGCAGCCGATACCGACGCCGCGCCGTATTCGGCCGTCCTCCGCGTTGGCGCGGGCCGCGTCTTCCAGCGCGCGCTGCCAGCGCGGGCCAAGCGCCTCCAGGCAGGGCGCGAGACCGGCGCTGGCTTCCAGCACCTGGCCGGTCGCTGTGGCATCGCCGGCGCGGAGCGCGTTCTTGAGGCGGAACTCCAGCCGGTCCATGCCGAGCCCGTCCGCGAGGTCGTCCATCAGTGCCTCGTGGGTGATCGCGGCCTGCGGCACGCCGAAGCCGCGAAAGGCCCCGGCGGGCGGCCCGTTGGTATAGAAGGCCCGGCCGCGCGCGGAGACGTGAGACACGGCGTAGGGGCCCGAGGCGTGGACCGGCACGCGGCCTGCCACGGTCGGTCCCCAGGATGCGTAGGCGCCAGTGTCGAAAGTGGCGTCGAACGCGACCGCCTGCAGCCTGCCGTCGGTATCGCAGCCCATGCGCGCCTCGATCACCGCGGGATGGCGCTTGGGGCTCGCCATCATGCTCTCGGGCCGCTCGTAGACGCAGGCGACCGGCGCGCCCGTGAGCCAGGCGGCGAGCGCCGTGAGCGGCTGGATCGAGACGTCGAGCTTGCCGCCGAAGCCGCCGCCGCAGGCGCTCGGCACGATCCGCACCTGCGCGGGCGTGAGGCCGAGCACCTCGGCGGTCGTGTCGCGATCCATCACTGGCGTCTGAGTCGAGACGAAGAGCTCCACCCGCTCGCCGACCCGCCGCGCCCAGCCGGCCTCGGGCTCGATGTAGGCGTGCTCGACGAAGGCGGTCTCGAAGCGCCCTTCGGCGGTCACCGCGCAGCCGGCGAGCGCCGCTCGGGCATCGCCGCGCTCGACCCCGCCCTCGACGAGCTTGTTGCCCTCGGTCTCGTCGTGGACCTGGGGCGCGCCTGGCGCGCGGGCCTCGTCCAGGCCGCGTACCGGCGGCAACGGCTCGTAGCGGATCGGCAGGGCCTCGTCGCGGAGGGCCGTCACCGCTTCGCGTGTGCCCACGAGTGCCACGACCGGATCGCCCCGGTAGCGCACGACCCTCTCGGCCAGCACCGGCTGGTCGCGCAGGTCGGGGTAGATGCCGACGCGGTTGTAGGGCACGTCCGCGGCGGTGAGGATCCGCTCCACGCCGGGCCGGGCGGAGGCCACCGCCTTGAGGTCGCCGAGCGCGATCTTAGCCGAGTCATAAGGCGAGCGGACGATGCGGAGCCAGAGCGCGTCCGCCGGCACGGCATCGGCGCCGTAGCGCTCGGCTCCGGTGAGCTTGGGCACGCCGTCGAGCTTGGCGAGGCGGGCGCCGACGGCAGCGCCCGCAGGCGGCGTCGACAGGGGCTGCGGGGCGTCGCCTGCGGCGTCGAGCACCGCCGCCACAATCTTGCGGTAGCCGGTGCAGCGGCAGAGCACGCCGCCGAGCCCGTCCATCACCTCCGCCGGGCGGGGGCGCGGCGAGGCGCGCAGCAGCTCGGTCGCGGCAACCAGCATGCCCGGCGTGCAGGCACCGCACTGGGCCGCGCCGTGGCGCAGGAAGGCGCGCTGCAGTCGGTTCAGCCGTCCTTTGGCCGCGAGGCCCTCCACGGTCTCCACGTGGCGCCCTGCGGCCTGAGCCAGCGAGACCATGCAGCTGCACACCTGGGCGCCGTCGAGCAGCACCGTGCAGGCGCCGCAGTCGCCAGCGTTGCAGCCCACCTTGGTGCCCGTGAGGCCGAGATCGTCGCGGAGCGCGTCGGCGAGACGCCGGAGCGGCGGCGCGTTCACCGTCACCGGCCGCCCGTTGACCAGGAACGCGGTGGTGCCGTCCGGGCCGCCCGCGTTCACATCATGCTCCCGAGCTCGGCGAGCGTGCGCGCGGTCAGCGTGCGCGCCGCATCGAGCCGGTAGGCGGCGAACCCCCGCGCATCGTCTACCGGCGCGAGCGGCGCCATGTGCGCGTCCGTCACGGCATCGCCCAGGGTCGCGTCGCAGGGGCGACCGACGAGCGCATGCTCCAGTGCCAGCAGCCGACGGGCGACCGGTGAGCAGGCGCCGACCGAGACCGCAGCGCGGACGACCCGGCCCGCCGCGTCGGCCTCCAGCGCGGCGGCCACCATGACGATGGAGATCACCAGGTAGCGCCGCGCGCCGAGCTTGAGGAAGTGCCCGCGTGCCCGCTCGCCGTGGGGCTTGGGCACGCGCACCGCCACCATGAGCTGGTCGGGCGCGAGCGCGGTCGCGCGATTGCCGCGAATGAAGTCGGCGAGCGGCATCGTCTCGCGTCGTTCCAGCGAGGCCAGCTCCACCTCGGCATCGAGGCTGAGGAGCACCGGCACCCCGTCGGCTGCAGGCGAGGCGTTGCACAGGTTGCCGCAGAGGGTGCCGGCGTTCTGCACCTGCCGGCCGCCGATCTCACGCGCAGCGAGCTCGAGCCCGTCGAACCAGGGCGGCAGGTCGGCCTCGACGATGTCGGTCCAGGTCGCGAGCGCTGGGATACGCCAATGGTCGGCGTGCTCCCCGATCACACGCATCGACGGCAGCGCGGTGATGTCGAGCACGTCGTCGTCGAGCGGTGCGCCGACCCGCGCGGGGTAGAAGTCGGTGCCGCCGGCCAGCACCGTGAGCGGACGGCGACTCAGCGCGGCTAGCGCGTCGTCGAGGGCGGTAGGTCGCAGATACTCCGGCATCACAGCAGTCTCGATTCCCTACCCATGATACCGGAGAGGAGCGAGCGCCCCCACCGCGGCGGCCCTCCCGGCGCTCCATCAGAACGAGCGCCGCGGGGCGCCTCCCTATCGCGAGGCGTGTTTCGCGTCGGGAAGGAGCAACAGCAACGATTGAATGATCTCAGCGACGAATTCCGCGCGGCCGCTGACCCCGGCCTTCGAATAGATGGCGGTGGCCTGCAGCCGGGTGGTGTTTTCCTTGACCCCGCGGGCCTCGGCGATTTCGGCGAAGCGATATCCCTTGATGATAAGCCAGGCCACGTCCTTCTCGCTGCCGGTCATCCGCCACTCGTCCATCAGTTCGTCGATGCTATCGGCAAGTCCCTGGGAAACCGCCCGGTTCCGTTTCACCTCCACGTCCAGCCGCGTGCGCAGCCGGCCCAGATCGCGTGCATTGAGAAGAAGTGCCATCGTCACGCCAAGAAAAACAATCAGCTCGACAATAAAGTGAGTCGTGCCTAACTCGTCATCTATTACGATGTCCACGATAAGATCATACAAGAAGAACAGTATCGCGATCGCAAGCGCCCCTAGCGCAAGTAATCGCCGCTGAACGATCTTTCTCGATGAGTCGCGCATTTGACCAGCAATCCCCTGTGATGGCGCCACACCGCGTGCGGACCTTCCACCGGCCTCACCTCAAGCGTCCGCGGCTGAAAAGTCGACGGCGATGCCGGTGCGGTGGTGGCGGCGCGCGGCGTTGCCGGGTGAGATGCAGGCCAACGCCGACGGCGCCCTAGTCCATATAGCAGTCCGCCGCGCCCCTGTTCATATAACAATCCATATATGCGGGGCACCTCTCCGTATAACACACCGGTCTAGTGACCGTTCCGATAAGCCGTTTGACTGCCTGACTGGCGGACATCCAGGGAACGGGCATCATGAAGCGGCGAGATTCCATCCACCTTGTTAGCCGACGGTCCCACCGCGACTCCTGGCAGGTGTCGTCCCGCTGGTTCGGAGCCTCCCTCCGGCGAACAGATTCACGCATTCGAGCGGTGACAAGGCTCGGCGCTCTCCTCGGGTCCGTATCGATCCTGACGCTCGAGATGGTGGCGAGGTCGGGGCAGCGATGGCCACGATTCGCCAATCCGAAACTCCTCGCAGCTCTCACCTGTGTTGCCTTCCTTCTGAACGCGTGCGGCGGTGGTGGTGGCAGCAAAGAGCTGGCAGTCCTCCACGGACCTGATGCGCGCCCTCAAACCGGAGGCGACGCGCGCGCCGAAGGTGGCGACGGAGATGGTGACGGCGACGGGGATGGCGACGGAGACGGGGACGGCGACGGAGATGGTGACGGCGACGGAGATGGCGACGGCGACGGAGATGGTGACGGCGACGGGGATGGCGACGGCGACGGAGACGGAGACGGCGACGGGGATGGGGACGGCGACGGCGACGGAGATGGCGACGGCGACGGGGATGGTGACGGTGACGGCGACGGAGATGGCGACGGAGACGGGGACGGGGACGGCGACGGAGACGGCGACGGCGACGGAGACGGCGACGGCGACGGAGATGGAGACGGAGACGGCGACGGGGACGGCGACGGCGATGGAGACGGCGACGGAGATGGAGACGGGGACGGAGATGGCGACGGAGACGGGGACGGAGACGGCGACGGGGACGGAGACGGCGACGGCGATGGAGACGGCGATGGAGACAGCGATGGAGACGGGGACGGCGATGGCGACGGGGACGGCGACGGCGATGGAGACGGCGACGGCGATGGAGACGGAGACGGCGAGGGAGAGGGAGACGGAGAGGGCGAGGGAGACGGAGAGGGGGAGGGAGAGGGAGGGGGGGGGGGGGAGGGAGAGGGGG
>JAJDVB010000144.1 GCA_022826345.1 Alphaproteobacteria bacterium | reverse complement strand
GCGATGGAGACGGCGACGGGGACGGCGACGGCGATGGAGATGGTGACGGCGACGGGGATGGCGACGGAGATGGAGACGGAGACGGGGACGGCGACGGGGACGGCGACGGAGATGGAGACGGCGACGGAGATGGTGACGGCGATGGGGATGGCGACGGAGACGGAGACGATGATGACGACGACGATCCGAACTCGAACGCGCTCACGCGTTCCGTCGGTGCGCTCAGCATTGCAATCGAACCGGCTGCGCCGTCACCGAGTACGATCGGGAGTGTCGGCAACGAAGGAACCACGAGCTACCAGATCACCAATTCGGGGGGCCGCTACCCGGGCACGTTCTCGGGAACGCGCACGGAATACTCATTCGACGATTGGGGCTACTGGGCAACGCAGGGCGACGAGACGCTGTTCAAGGCGTTCATTCGCGGCAGCGTAGAAAGCGGCACGACTTACACACTACACATGGAAGGCACGCCTTCGGGCAACAATCCTGCAAGCGGCTCCGCCGTCTGGTCCGGGGGCGTGCGCGCGTTTGACACGCATCCGGACACCCTCGGCACGCCAGTCGCCGGCGACGCGCAAATCGAGGTCGATTTCGGCGCGGTGACGCTCGATGTGGACTTCACGAACTTTACCGAAGGCCATGGTGACATGTCCTGGCAGGACCTGAGCATCGTGGATGGAACGTTCCAGCACAGGGACGGTCTTGATACGCTGAACGGCGCGTTTTACGGGGACAGCCATCAGGGCGCTGCCGGCACCTTCGAGCGTGACCGCCTCCGGGGCATCTTTGGAACGCTGCGCCAGCCGGAGCCGAAGCAGTAGAGGCCATGCAGCACTTCACCAGAATTGCCGAGGGCGTCGACACCAGGTTATTGCTCGCGGAACTGGATGCGGAACCGGAAATGTGGTTCGCCGACACCAGCCGTCAGCGCAGGGTTCGCTGCCAGCGCAACACCCGGAACATATTCTTGCGTGCGCCCAAAAAGCCGCTGCCGCCCGGCGCGAAGAATGCCAACAATGTCCACGAGAGCAGGCGCATGCGGGCGGCGGCGAAGTTTCCCCGCGCCCTGGCGTATTGCCAGAGCATCGCCGATGAGTGGGGCGCAGACCTTGGGCGTGCGACTCTGGTTGCCCTCTTACCCAGGAGCCGGGTCTATCCCCATATCGACACCGGCGCCTACTATCGGATCAGGGACCGCCTGCATTTGGTACTGAAGAGCCCGGAGGGCAGCCCGCTCGCCGCAGAAGAAGAAACGGTCGTGATGCGGGAGGGAGAGCTCTGGGTGTTCAACAACAAGGTCAGACACTCGGCAGAAAATCCCTCGGCAGAACCGCGGGTTCATCTGATTTTCGACCTGCTGCCGCCGCCCGGCCGCGGGTACTACACGTTTCCACTCGACCACACGGAGGACGCGGCGAAGGCGGTCGGCGCGGTTGCGTGAGCCCAGACGCGTTTCCAGGGCCACCGGTTAGGGCGGCCAGTCTCGGCGATCCCGGCTAGGCGGTTCCAGCGCCGAATTCCAGGGGCCTCAGAATCTTGATTGCCGCTATGAGCGCGTGAGCAGCCGAATCGACGCGCACGGCGTTGTCGTAGACCTCGGTGCGAAGCGCGCCCATGACACGCTTCTTCTTGGAGATGTAGAACGCGTCCCGCTCATCGCAGAATTGCAGTTGGCGCAAGGAGCGCAGTCCACGCTGGATGGCCTGGTCGTAGGCGGCAGCGCGAGAGCCGTCTCCAACTGCGCGGGCCAAGGCGACCGCGTCGGCGAGCCCCTCCAGATAGGCGCCCGTGGAGGCCGCATGCGGAGGGCCGAAATCGGGCCGTTTTGGGTTGTAGAAGCGGCCGCGCAAGTCAGGCATCAACCCATCCCACTGTTGCATGGGCAACAGCCAGTCGCTGATTTCCAAGGCGAAGTCGGCGAACGCGCGACGCCTCGATTGGGCAAACAGGGACGCGCATGCTTGCGTGTGCCAGGGCACGAAGGCTGGGTTTCGGCTTTCGTAGTGCCGGGCACGGCAGCGCGCGAAGGCTTCGGCGCAACGGTCCAGCGACGGCGCGAACTCCGCTCCCAGGCGCCGGGCTTCTGCCCAGAACAGCAACGCCTCGCCAGAATAGAAGTTCCAATTCTCGCCATCGCGCTCCGGAGGGAAGAAGAACGTCCGAAAGCCACGCTCCTCGTCCGCCAGCGACTCCACGCCGGCTGCCAGCTTGGTCAAGACCGGCGTGAACTCCCGCCGCGCGGGACTTTCCAGGATGGCCAGAGCGGCGAGGGCGGCAGCGCCGAGCTTGGCCCCCGTCCGCTCCACGATGGCACCGCGCCCGCCGCCAATGTCCTGGAAATAGTGGTTCAGGTTGTAACGCAGGTTGCGCCGGGCCGCGTCGCGATATTCCGCGCTGCCGCGAAGCTCCCCCAGCTGTGCAAGGGCGCGCGTTGCCAAGAAGCGGCGAATGGCGTTGTCGGCCGGTGAGTCCTCTCCCCGGCTCGGCCAGTACTTATACGGCAACGCGCCCTCGGCGGAGAGATTGCCGATCATCCACTGGCCGATGCCGTCGGCCAGATCGGCGGCCCGGTCCTCGCCAGCCGACGGCGTCGGGTCGATCAGTGTCCCACCGCGATAGAGCTCGACCGCCTCACCCTCGTTGTCGCCCGGCAGCAGGAACTGGCGGGCGGAAAAGGAGCGCAAGCCGCCATCGGCGGCAAACTCGTCGGCCGTGGCGCCCCGCCGTTCCAGAAACCTATCCAGCGCCCGATCGAAGCGGAGGTTGGCGGCGAGCATGTGCGTCGGCGCCAGACGAACGCTCTCCCCGAGATAGCTGATCTCCATGCCGAGGAGCCCGCGATCACGCTGGCGGAGCGCGCGCGATAGCCGATCCAGGGCGACCGGATGAAACTCATCGACCGCGCAGGCCTCGATCACGTCGCCAGGGCCAGCGCCGACACGCCGGGGCAGATCATCCAGGGAGATGCCGCTTATCCAACCGGAGCGCTGCGCCACGCATTGCCTGCGAACGCAATACCAAGTCAATGTAGACCGTGGCTGATCGGCCATCGATATCGATCGGCCTCAGGCGAGGCCCATCTGGCGGTAGGAGCGCACGACCTTCTCCAGCCCGACGGCGAAGGCGGCCGTGCGCAGGTCTTCGATCGTCTCCGACGACCGCATCGCCTCGCGCATCGCGGCGTAGGCCTCGCGCATGGTGTCTTCCAGGCCGGACTGGACCAGGTCGAGCTCGTCCACGCCGCGCAGTAGCGGCGCCTTGAGGTCGTCCGGCACCGTCCGGCCGGTCGTCGTCTCGATCATGTCGATGATGCGCCGGCCGCGCTGGATGTCGAGCTGGCGCGAGAGCCGGCCGAAGCGCATGTGCGAGACGTTGGAGACCCATTCGAAGTAGCTGACGGTCACGCCGCCGGCGTTGACGAGAAGGTCCGGGAGGATGACCGTGCCGCGCGCGAGCAGCGCCCGCTCGGCCGCGAGCGTCACGGGACCGTTGGCGGCCTCGACGATGAGCGGCGCGCGGATGCGCGAGGCGTTGGCCTCGGTGATCTGGCTCTCGATGGCAGCGGGAATGAGGATGTCGCAGTCCGCCTCCAGGACGGACGCGCCGTCGGTGACGAAGCGCGCGCCGGGGAAGCCCTTGACGCCGCCGGTGCGGGCGCGGTGCTCGGCAAGCGCGGCGGGCGCGAGGCCGGCATCGGAGAGTACGGCGCCGTCGTGCTCGATGACGCCTGTGAGGCGCACGCCTGCTTCCTCGGTGAGGCATTTGGCCGCGTGATAGCCCACGTTGCCGAGCCCCTGGACGACGATCCGCTTGCCTTCGAGGTCGCCATCCAAACCGCCGCGGGCCACGTCGTCCCGGTGGCGGAAGAACTCGCGCAGCACGTAGTGGACGCCGCGACCGGTCGCCTCGACGCGGCCCGGAATGCCGCCCTGGGTCACCGGCTTCCCCGTGACGCAGGCCAGCGCGTCGATATCCGAGGGGTAGAGCTGCCGGTACTCGTCCGCCATCCAGGCCATCTCGCGCGCGCTGGTGCCGATGTCGGGCGCGGGCACGTCCCGGCTCGGGCTGATGTAGCCGCGATCGGCGAGCTCCTGCGTGAAGCGCCGCGTGATCTGCTCAAGCTCCTCCTCCGTGTAGTCTTCGGGACGGATGACGAGCCCGCCCTTGGCGCCGCCGAAGGGCACGTCGACCAGCGCGCACTTGAAGGTCATCAGCGCCGCCAGCGCCTCGATCTCCTGCTGGTCGACGAAGGGCGCGTAGCGGATGCCGCCCTTCACGGGCAGCCGGTGCTCGCTGTGAACCGCGCGCCAGCCGCAGAAGGTCTGGTAGCGCCCCCTGAGCCGCACCGGGAACTGCAGCTGGATGACAGACTTGCATTCGCGGATGGTTGCCACGAGATCGTCCGGGACGCCGAGCGCAGCTGCGGCCCGATCGAACATCCCGCGCACGCTGGCCTGAAAACCGGTTTCGGTCGTTGACTCCACGCGGTCCTCCGGCAGCGGGCGAGGCGGGAGTTGCCTCCGACTCCTTATGTATGTGCGCACCCGGAGTTTTTCATCGGCACGCTTTGGCCTGCCACAACTTTAGCCTTCCGGCCGGAGCGGGCTGCGGTCTGTCGCGGGTCCGTCAAGGACAAACACGCTCCAGGGCGACAGTCCTCACACGAACGGGTCGTCCTTGTGCAGCCGGCCGGCATGACGCACCCTTAAAGAACCCCGGTTCAGTTCCATCAGCGAGGGGGACGCGGGCATGGGGATCGTCACGGATATCGTGCTGCCGATTGCGCTTGCGTTCATCATGCTCGCGCTCGGCCTTGGGCTCACCGTCGGCGACTTCGTCCGGGTCGCGAAGCAACCGCGCGACTTCCTCGTGGGCGCCGTGGCGCAAGTGGTGCTCCTGCCTGCGGTGGCCTTCGGCTTGGTCAGCATCTGGCCGCTCGCGCCGGAGCTCGCTTTGGGGGTGATGATCATCGCCGCCGCGCCGGGCGGCGTGACCTCCAACCTGCTCACCGCCTTCGGGCGCGGCGACGTGGCGCTTTCCATCTCGCTTACCGCCATCATCAGCCTGCTCGGCGTCGTCACGATCCCGTTCATCGTCGTCTTTGCCCACGCCCACTTCGTGGGCGGCGATGCGGGCGACGTCTCCGTGGCCGAAACCGCGCTCGGCGTCTTCCTGATCGTCGCGTTGCCCGTGCTGATCGGAGTCGCGATCCGGCGCTGGGCCGAGCGCTTCGCCACGCGGGTCCAGCCCACCGCACGCCGGATCTCGGCGCTGCTCTTCGTGCTGGTTCTGGCCGCCGCCATCTACCAGGAGCACGAGAACGCGCTGGAGTACATGGGCCAGGCCGGGCCGGTGACCGCCGTGCTGAACGTGGTGATGATGGCCCTGGCCTACCTGCTCGCGCACTTTCTCGCGACCGGCCCGCGCCAGCGCATCTCCATCTCCATGGAGTGCGGGGTGCAGAACGGTACGCTCGCCATCGCCGTGGCGACGCTTCTGTTCGGCGGCGGGCTTACCGTCGTCCCTGCGGCGACCTACAGCCTGATCATGTTCGGGAGCGCGCTGATCTTCATCGCCTTCCTCAGGAGCCGCGCCGCGCCGGCTTGAGCGTTCCGAGGGCGGGCATTCCCTACCGCGCCCATCGGTTGGACCGGGAACGGCGCATCGGCTATGAGGGGCGCAGCGAAGGGGCACACACCCGCTCCGGGCGCGGGCGGCCCCGCGGCCCGGCTCAGCAAGGGAGACATCGATGGAAATTATCGCCGATCCGATCACCGTGAACTGCCGCAAGGTCCTCGCCGGCCTCAAGCTGATCGGTGCGGACTACACGCTGACCAAGGTCGACTATTTCAAGGGCGAGCAGAAGAGCCCCGAGGTCGTGGCGATCAATCCCAACGCCACGATCCCGGTCATGCGCGACGGCGACCTGGTGCTTTGGGAATCGAACTCGATCCTGCAGTACGCCGCCGACAAGGTGGGCAATGCGAGTGCCTATCCCACCGACCTGAAGACCAGGGCCGACGTGAACCGCTGGCTGCTCTGGGAATGCGGGACCTGGTTCCCGACCTGCTACGTCCACCTGGTCGAGAACTGCGTGAAGCCGCTGCTCGGCGCCGAGACGGACCCCTCGGTGCTCGACGGCGAGGCGCCTAACTTCCACAAGCTCGCCGGCATCATGGACGCGCGGCTTGCCGGGAGCGCCTACCTCTGCAGCGATCAGCCGACCATCGCCGACGTGGCGGTTGCGTCGCCGATGCACCTGCATGGCTGGGCGAAGCTGCCGCTCGACGACCACCCCAACGTCGTCCGCTGGATGACGGAGGGGATCGAGCTGCAGCCCTGGTGGAAGGCCACCCATGTGGGCGAGGGGTTTGTAGCGTCCGAGGCGGCCTGAGCCCGATAGTCGGCCCACCGCCTCCTCTTGCCTGAAGCGGGAGCGGAGGCAGGGGTGAGCGAGAGAGACCTCTCAGGGCGCATCGCTCTGGTGACCGGCGGCTCGCGGGGCATCGGCAGCGCGATCTGCCGCCGGCTCGCCAAGGCCGGCGCATGGATCGCGATCAACCACTCGGCGAGCGAGGAGGCCGCGGCGGAGACGCTCGCCGGGATCGAGGCAGACGGCGGCACGGGCGCCGTCTACAGGGCCGACGTCTCGTCGTTCGAGGCGACCGATGCGATGTTCCGGCGCATCGAGGCCGAGAGGGGCCCGGTCGACCTGCTGGTCACCAACGCCGGGATCGCCTCGTTTGAGGACGATGTCGACATGCCGGTCGATCTCTGGCGCCGGATCCTCGCGGTGAACCTGGACGGCACGTTTCACTGCGTGTGGCGCGCCAAGGCGGGCATGCAGGCGCGGGGCGACGGGCGCATCGTCTGCATCTCCTCGATCAACGGCTTGGCGCCGACCACGATGCGCTCGGACAGGCTGATTGCCTACGGCACGTCGAAATCCGCCATCATCGGGTTCTCGCGCAACTGCGCCGTCGCGTTCGGGCCCGCGATCCGCGTCAACTGCGTAGCACCGGGGCTGGTCGACACGGACATGACCAGCGGCATGAGCGAGGAGATGCGCGCGCGCATCGTCGCGAGCACGCCGGCGGGCCGGACCGGCACGCCCGACGACATCGCCGAGCTCACCTATTTCCTGCTGAGCGATGCCGCCGGCTTCATCACGGGCCAGACCTGCGTCGCCTCCGGCGGCCTCGTCACCCTGCCCTGAAGGGGTGGGGTGGGGGAGTCTTCGGCCCCACTGCATGTGGGAAAGGGACTGTGCGGCGACGGGGTACGACCCCGTCCGGGCGGGTAGTGCGCTAATACCCCTTGGGTGGAGCGGCGATGTCGGTTTCCTGGCGCGCGGCCGTGGTGATGGCCGCATCGACCGCCTCGTCCATGAGATCGAGGCTCATGGACGGCCACTCGTGCTCGGGGTAGTCGGCCTGCGCGACATAGCCCGGCGAGCAGGGCACGTGGATGAAGCCCGCGCGCGTCTCCATCCCCTTCTCCTGCACGAGGTGAAGCGCGGTATACATGATCTGGTTGCAGAGATAGGTGGACGCCGTGTTCGAGACCTTGGCCGGGACCCCGCGCTCGTTCATCGCGGCCACCATGGCCTTGATCGGCAGCGTGGACCGATAGGCGAAGGGGCCGTCGGCGTATACGGGCTCGTCCACGGGCTGAACCTCGACATTGTCGGGCACCGGGAAGTCCATGACGTTGGCGGCGGTGCGCTCGACCGCGACGACTGGGCTGCCGGGGAAGAGCCCTAGACTGATCCATATGTCGGGCTTATGGGTCTCCAGGGCCTCGTCCACCAGGGGCGCGATGCGCTCGCTCTCCACCGGCACGCGGAGCGTGATCAGCTCGATATCGGCGAAGTTGCGCTCCCGCGCCTTGTCGAGCAGGTCGAGGGTGGGGTTCTCGCTCGCGTGAGACCAGGGCTCGTAACCGGTCAGCACCACACGTTTCGCCGCCATGACCTTGCCTCCCGAGGACCGTTGCTCGCCGCAGGCTCGCGCGTATCGCCCGCCGGCGCAACCGCCGGGCCGAGCGGATCACAAATAGGGCTTCGACGGGGCGCTCTTGCGGCTATGCTCGACGTGACGACACGAACAACCGACAGCGGGAGGCTGCGATGGCGACCGACGATCTCTGCTACTTGACCGCAACCGAGGCGATCGAACGGTTCCGGGCGAAGACGCTCTCGCCGGTCGAGCTGATGTCAGCCGTCATCGCGCGTTCCGAGGCGGTGAACCCCAAGGTCAACGCCTACACCTACACGTTTTACGAGCGTGCGCTGGAGCAGGCGCGAGCGGCTGAGCAAGCCTATGCCTCCGGCGCCGAGACGCGGCCGCTCGAAGGGGTGCCGGTGGTCATCAAGGACTTCCACGCGCTCAAGGGCGAGATCACCACCTTCGGCTCGCGCATCTTCGCCGACCACGTGCCCGAGTTCTCGGCGCCGACGGTGGAGCGCCTGCTGGATGCGGGCGCGATCATGCATGCGCGGACCACCACGCCCGAGATGGCCCACGCGCCGCACACGCACAGCGAGCTCTGGGGCATCACGCGCAACCCGTGGAACCTGGATTTCGCGCCCGGCGGCTCCTCGGGCGGCGCTGGCGCCGCCATCGCGACCGGCATGACCACGCTGGCCGACGGCACCGACGGCGGCGGCTCGATCCGCATCCCGGCGGGCGCGTGCGGGATCTTCGGCTTCAAGCCGCCTTTCGGCCGCAACCCGACCGACCGCGACCACCCACGCGAATCCCTCCTCCACTACGGCCCGCTCACCCGCAGCGTTGCCGATGGCGCGCTGATGCAGAACGTGACGGCCGGCCCACACCCGGACGACATCTGCTCGCTCCGCCCCAAGCTGGAGCTTCCGGAGACGCTGGAGCCGATCAAAGGGTGGAAGATCGCCTACTCCATGGACCTCGGCTACATCGAGGTGGACGAGGAGGTGCAGAAGAACACGCGCGATGCGCTGCAGACCTTCCGCGACCTCGGCTGCACTGTCGAGGAGGTGGACGTCGGCTGGAACCTGGGCACGCTCGACGCCTGGACCGTGATCTGGGAGGGGCTGTTCTGGGCCACGGTGGAGCCCGACTTCCCGCGCTGGAAGTACGAAGTCGAGAGCTTCGTGCGCGACATCCTGGAGCGGGGCTCGCAGCACAGCCTCGCGCACTTCTACCGCACCAACAAGGTGCGCGGCGACATGTACCGCTCACTCGCGGCGATCTTCGAGACCCACGACATCCTGGTCTGCCCGACCAACGCGATCCCGGCGCTGCGGGCCGACCAAGACCTGAGCGACACCTCGCTCCGCATCAACAGCAAGCCGGTCACCACCTCCAACCACCCCGGCGACCTCTACGTGCAGTGGCAGCTCAACTACCCCTTCAACCTGATGTCGGAGTGTCCGGTGGCGAGCGTGCCGAGCGGCTTTGCTTCGAACGGCGTGCCTACCGGGATTCAGCTCGTCGGCCGCACCTACGACGATGTCTCGGTGTTCCGCGCCGCCGCCGACTACGAGCGCGCCCGGCCGTGGGCACAGCACCGCCCGCCGCTCTAGAGCGCGGCCGTCATTGACGGACGCGCGACAGGCCTCGACCGCGGCCCGCCGCGCCAGCGGCGCCCTCGCGGAGGCGCCGGCCGCAGGCCGGCTGCCGTGAGCGATAAAGAGTTTGAGCGTTTCCGTGCAAAACGGAACCGCTCAAATGCGGGCGGCGGGCTGAACGGATACGGGCGTTAGATAGGGGCGCGTCAGACCGGCCCGCGCCTACTCCCTGTAGTCGGGCTCGGTGCGGTCGAGGATCCGCTTGATCGCCGTGAAGTGCTCGACCGCGTAGCGGTGCCTGTTGTCCCGCGACAACTGGCGCACGGCTTCCGCCTCCATCTCGGGCGGGATCGGCTTGAGCGGGCGGCCGGTGCTCATGGCGAGGATCTGAACCATCGCCGCGCGCTCCAGGTAGTAGAGGTCGTCGTAGGTCTTGGCGACGTCGCCGCCGCCGACCATTACGCCGTGATTGCCCATGAAGAGGATGTCGTGGCCGTCCATCGCGCGGGCCACGCGGTCGCCCTCCTTCTCGGCGAGGGCGACGCCGCCATATTCCCGGTCGTAGGCGATGCGATGGCTGAAGCGGAGCGCGTTCTGGCTCGCGGGCTCGAGCCTGCCCTCCTCGATCATGGCGAGCGCCAGCACCTGGGGCTGATGGGTGTGCATCAGGCAGCGCAGGTCCGGCCGCGCGCGGTGCAGGGGG
>JAJDVB010000146.1 GCA_022826345.1 Alphaproteobacteria bacterium | reverse complement strand
GCATAAGCTTGCCCGTCGCTGCGATGGGGCAGGAGAGCGCGCAGGCGATTTGCGACTACCTCACAGACGGCACGCCAATCCCCTCGGTCCGGTTGCAGGGTGAAATCAGGGTGCGTGGCTCTACTTGCCCACCACCGGACGCGTCTCAAACTTCGGGTGGGCGGGGATGAGCCGCGAGTAGCAGGCGGGTTTTCTCGACAGACGATCGGACGAAGCCATCCGCCCCCGAGCGTCGACTGCGCACACCGAGCATTCTTCGGCAACCCGAGCCGTTTGCTGCGGTTCAGACCAGGAATTCGAACAAATGTCGGTCTCCGGATTGAGCGCCCGTGCAACAAAAAGAGTGTCTAAATCAATAGTTTAGAGACACTTCTCTTTGGCCGAGGCTCGATCCGCGTCCACCTCGTAGCCGGTGTCTGCAGAGACCGTCGCCGTCACCCAGCTATCCGCCTCGACCGCGCCATCGTCGTCCGTCGCCACGGCGAGCATGGCCTCGGCGCTACCAAACCCTTATCGCTGGATGAAGATCGTGCCGGAGCTCGGGTTTGGCCTCACCGAGACCGGGCGCGAGTACATCCACGCCTGGCGCCTGGTGGAGGCGCGCGACGCGGGCCCGGTGTTCGGGCTCGATCTGGAAGGGGCGCGGCGCGAGAGCGTGAGCGACGCAGCGGAACCGGAGCACCGGATCGTGCTCGGGTTCGGCTGGCGGCTCGAAGGCCGGCAGGCCGACGGTCTCGGCTTCGAGGTCCGCTTCGAGGGCTCGCGGCGGATCGCCGACAACGACGAAACCGCGCCCGACGACCGGCTCGGCGCGAGGCTCACGGCGCGGTGGTGACGGTCGACGAGAACGAGACCGGCATGCTTCGCCAGCGAATGAGAGCCGCGCGCAGACCGCTGCCCATGCCGCCCTGTACGTTGCCGACAGCGCACATCAATTCTGCGTGAACACCTTGCCGTCGAAGCGCTCGCGGGTGGCGATCTCCTCCACCGGGCGGCGCCTCAGCTTGGTAAGTTGCTTGACCGGGCGCCCGAAGGGCATGACCGCGCAGACCGCGTGATCGTCCGGGATGTTGAGCAGCGTCTTGATCTCGGGCTCGTGGGCGATGGGGAGAGTCGTGATCGTGCCGCCGAACCCGTTTTGCCGGGCCGCCAGCAGCAGGCTCCAGGCGAAGGGATAAATCGAGGCCCCGCCGATCACGCCGACGCGGTCGAGATACTGGTCGGTCGCGGCGACGACCTTGAGGTCGACGCAGACGACGAGCACGACCGAGGACTTGATCAGCGGCTCGGTCAGCATGGCAGGCGCCGAAGTCGCCTCGATCTGCTCGGGCGTGAGCTTGGTCGGAATCCAGGCGCTCCAAGGGCTTTCGCCCGCGTCGATCTGGGCGCGGTAGCGCTTGGCAACCGGCACCGTGAGGTCTGATAGCCGCTGCCTGGTCGCCATGTCGCGCACGATGATGACCCGGTTGCCCTGGCGGTTGCCCCCGCTCGGCGAGAAGCGGGCATTCTCGATCATCTCGTAGATCACCTCGTCGGGCAGGTGATCGTCGGTGAAGTCGCGGCAGGCGAAGGTCGTGCGCATGGCCTCGTAAAGTTCCATCGATGCGTCCTCTCAGCGTTCGGCGGCGCGCCCGGCGGCGATAAAGACCACCCGGTCGCGGGCAGGGCGAAAGCGGGCGGCGGTGTATGGCGGAGGGACGGGGATTGGCACCCTCCCATAACCCACTGACACCGCTCGCCTATTTGGTCTGTCTTCCGGCCAGCCCCACAGTTGGCCCAACACAGCCAACCGGAGCATAACTGGCTTTCCAAGCAAGTCTGCAGCCTACCACGATGGCGCTTGGAACGCGCGTCGGCTTTCACTCGCGGGGCCAACGCTCGGCTTGCGGGGCGTGTCGCCGCGCGCGGCCCTGCAATGCGAGACACAGAAACAGGTAGCGTCGAACTCAGTGGTGCAATTCTGTGCCGCCGCGTGGCCCGCATTCTCGATGCCGTTGATCGGGCAGGGGCAGGAATGGCCGGTGCGCCATCATCGGCACCCGACGCGGGCTCAGACGTCGGGTCCCCAGTCGTCGTATTCGGGCATGTCGTCGGACAGCCGCAGCCACGGCAGCCGGGTATCGGCGAAGATGTGGTAGCGCGGCTCGGCTGCCGCCGGATCGTGGAGGCTACCCACCGTCACGTCGAGCTCATCGGCGTCGTCGATGATAAAGGCGAGGTGGGTTCCGCAATCCCGGCAAAAGTACCGTGTCGCCTCAGCCGTGGACTTCAGTTCCGCGGGCGTGCCCTGGGTCCAGGACCAATTTGCGGTGGGGAAGGTGATCCACGTCACCACGGGCGCGCCCTGCACCCGGCGGCAGATCGTGCAATGGCAGTGGAAGATTCGCAGTGGTTCGCCGTCCGCCCGGTAGCTCAACGCGCCGCAATAGCACCCGCCTTCATGGGCCATGTCTCGTCCTCCCGTGATCGCTCCGCGGCCCGGCCTCGCCCGCTGGTCGCCGTTCAAGCCGCCTGTTGCGGGTCCCGGGCCACCGTGTCGAGGGCGCTCCGGGCAGTCTCGACGATCCGGTCGATCTGCTCTTCGGTGACGATCAGCGGTGGTGCCAGAACCATGATGTCGCGCACCGCCCGGATTATGACGCCCTTCTCGATGCAATGGTCACGGCACCTTATCCCCAGCTTCAGGTCTGGGTCGAAGCGGGTGCGGGAGGTCTTGTCTGCGGCGAGTTCGATCGCCCCGATCATCCCGACACCGCGCACCTCTCCGACCAAGGGATGGTCTGCCAGCTCCCGCAACCGGGCCTGCAGGTAGGGGCCGGTCTTACGCCGGACACTATCGACGATGCCCTCGTGGTCCAGGATTCGAATGTTTTCCAGCGCCACCGCGCAGGCGACGGGATGGCCGGAATAGGTGAAGCCGTGGGCGAACTCGTCGTCGGCCGCGCTCAGCACGTCGGCGACGCGGTCGCCGAGCAGGACGGCGGAGAGCGGCACGTAGCTGGAGCTCACGCCCTTGGCGATGGTCATCAGGTCCGGCGTGAAGCCCAGGGTCTCGCAGCCGAACCACGCGCCCGTCCTTCCGAAACCGCAGATCACTTCGTCCGAGATGAGCAGCACGTCGTATTCGGTGCAGATGCGCTGGACCTCCGGCCAGTATCTCGCGGGCGGCACGATGACGCCGCCGGCACCCTGGATCGGCTCGCCGATAAAGGCCGCGACCCGGTCGGGACCGAGCTCCAGTATCTTGTCCTCCAGCGCGCTGGCGGCGTGAAGACCGAACGCATCGGGGTCCATGTCGCCCTCATGGTCGAACCAGTAGGGTGCGTCGACATGCTCGAATCCCGGCAGCGGCAAGTCTGCCTGGGGATGCATGAAGGACAGCCCCGAGAGGCTCGCCGCCGCCAGCGTGACCCCGTGGTAGCCGTGGCGACGGCCGATGATGGTCTTCTTCTCGGGCCGGCCGCACAGGTTCCAGTAGTAGCGGACGATCTTGACGACCGAATCGTTGGCCTCCGAGCCGGAATTCGCGAAGAAGACGTGCTTCAGGCTCCCCGGCGTGAGCTCCGCCAGCTTCGCGGCCAGCTCGGCCGCCGGCGGGTTCGTCGACTGGAAAAAGGTGTTGTAGTAGGGGAGGTCGAGAAGCTGGCGATAGGCCACGTCGGCGATTTCTTTCCGCCCGTAGCCGACGTTGACCGACCACAGGCCGGCCAGCCCGTCGAGCAACCGGTTGCCGTCGGAATCCCACAGATAAGCGCCCTCCGCGCGCGTAATGACCCGGACGCCTTGGGCCACCAGCTCGGCGTGGTTCGTGAAGGGATGAACGTGATGCGCGCGATCGAGCGCCTGCCAGTACGCGGTCGTCTTGTTCTCCAGACCGGTGTCGGTCACTGCTCGCCCCCCATCCCTCTGCATCCGATGTGGCGGTGGACCGTTTGTTTGACCCGGCCGTACCGGAGCCGGCGGGAGCATATGACAGGCCCGCATAGAGTGGGTTGGTTGGGTCAAACGTTTGGGTTGAGTCAAATGTTAATGCATCGCTGGTTCCTCCGCCACGCTGGGCAGCTGGCGGAGCGGAGCCAGGCGGTCAGCAACAGGTGGACAATGGTACCAACCTAGAAGGGTAAGCGAAGGCCCGGGCCGGACTCGAATGAGTTATATAACCGATTGATTTAGCGCGACATCTGATCTCCAAAAAGAGTTTATACCCACAATTCTACCCACAGTGATGATCGAAGAACTAGTGCTGGAATAGGGCTGCCTATGTTCCCTCGTCGCCAAGGTCCGTGCGCACATGTAAGGCCCGGCCGATCGATGTGAACTCCTTCGGCCCGGCTCCGGAGTCCCGCGCTGGAGGTCGATCAGAGAGCGAAGGGGAGGTCTGCGCGAAAGCTGGCTGCCGCGCTCTTGGCCTGCGTCGCCGCGCTGTTGCCGTCCGGGAGATGAGCGCAGAACGCGTCGACTGCGGCATCGCCGAGCGGCGCCCACTCGGCGAGCCAGGTTCGCGCCGCCTCGGCGTTGGCATCCTCCCCCGCGGCGAAGCGCGAGAGCGCCATCGACCACCGCCTCGAGCGGTCACTGTCGCGAAGCTGCGCACCCATGAGAAGACTCAGCAGCGTGTCGTCCCGACGGCGCGCGGCGGCGGCAAACTGACGGAGATAGGCCTCGTCGATCGCGGGTTTGGCGACCAGGTTGAGGGCAACGAACGCCTCCGCCCAATCGTAAGTGACGAGGACGCGTTCCATCAGCTCGCGAAAGCCTAGCCACGCCGCATGCCCCTCCCAATGGGACCGTTCGTCGCGAGAAAATCCGAGCGACGGATGAGTGTTGGCGAGCTCTCGGGTGCGATAGGCGATGCGCGAAACCCAGCGGAGCGCGTCGCCGGCCTGAAACATGAAGCAGTTCGCAATGGTGCTGGCCGGCGCCATGTGGACGTTGTAGGCCGAGGCCATCTGGACCGTGTGCATCAGATAGCGGCCGGGCGTGTAGAGCGTCGCCAGCGTTTGCAGCCAGTCTTCGGCAAGCCTCGCGTCATGGCCGAGCTCGTCATGCTCGTCCAGGAGCCCTTCGACATGCGCCTCTTGTCCGTCCTGCAGGATGTTGTAGGTCCGGTACACGAGCTCATCGGGATCGCGAAACGTATCCCACGCCTCATGCGTCCAGGGACTCCCGGTTCGATGCTTGCGGTACCAGTCGCTCATGAAGCCATCGGGCGCGACTTCCCACGGCATCTGGGGATGATCCGTGCTCCAAAGGAGATGGGTCGAGACGATCTCGTATTCGCTTGGCCGACGCCGCCGGTCGGCGAGATGACTCCATGTCCGCTGCGGTCCGAGTGCGTCCTGCTCTTCGCTCATCCGTCGCTCTCTCCCGCTAACCCGCGCTATGACCGCGCCACCGGCCGGCGGATCTATAAAATTCTCTCGCGATAGAACCTGACGTGCTCGGTGCTGGTCTCGATCTGGCCGGCGAACGCGCTCATGTCGACCTCGAGCTCCTGCATCCTGAATGGCCGGCCGAGCATGTCGGCGACCGTCTCGCGTCGGATGACGCACTCGCCCTCGGTCTGCACCCGCACATAGGAGGCGCGCCGCTCAATCAGCACCTCCTTCTCCGGATTGTCCTCGCGGATCGCCTCGATCACGGCTTCGGCGAGCTCGCCGGTCTGCAGCACCGGACCGACCAGGTTGCGCCGTGCGTCCGTATGGCCAGCTGTTTCGGCACTCATGGCTATCCCCGGCTCCTGGAAGCGACACGCGCACCGGTCATTCGAAGTAGACCTCCACGCAGTTCATCGGCTCGAGCCCCGCTTCGGCTGCCGTCATGTCGACGGGAAAGGGCTCGTCGTTGCCTTGCCGGCGGACCCGCATGGTCTTGCCGGGCTCGGCCGCGATATGGACCCCGACGCAATTCGCGGCGGCGGCCTCGGCAACCTCCGCCATGGTGCTCTCGGTGTCGGTCATGAAGAGCTTGAGGACGAAATCGCCCTCGAAGTTCGAGATGAGAGGCAAGTCCGCCACGGCCGTTCCTCTCCGACGCTACGTTGCTGTCACGCCGTCTTGCGTTGGTCCCGGTAGTGATCGACCCACTCGTATTGACGAGCGTCGTCGCCGCCGGGGCTTACCACGCCGATGCCCATGTAGTTCAGCACGCCTTCCAGCGAGGGCGGGTCGATCAGGCCGCCGAGCAGGCGGTCGACGATGGTCATGTGGCTCTGGTAGCGCGCCGGGTCCTGCTCGAAGACCCATTTGTCCACATGGCATCCGAAATGATAGGTGCGCCCATCCAGCGTGAGCGTCGTGTCCCCGAAGCCGCTGAAGGGCCGGCCGACGATGGGCAGGTTGGAGAGGTTGCACAGGATCGGCAGGGTGCCGGGAACGGTCTTCTCGGGCCGTCCGTTGAGCAGGTTGTCGATGATGACGTCCCAGACCTTGCCGAAGGAATCGTTCCAGCCCGGATACTTCTCTTCGAGCCAGTCGCGCTCGTCCGGGCTCACCCCGGCGGCCGGAGACCACCAGAGCGTCGGCCGCCATGACCAGGTGCCGAGCTGTTGCGCATGGTGATGCACGTCGAGCTCGCTGACGAAGAAGTCCCAATACCAGGGCTTCTTCAGACCCAGGTCCTCCAGGGCACGCAGGAACTGGGTGATGATCCACTCCTCCATGAACTCCTTGAAGGAGCCCTCGCGCTGATCCAGCGGCATGTAGTAGTCCATCGGCAACCCGGTCAGGATCGCGAACAGCTTCCACGAGCGCCAGAAGGCGATGTCGATCAGCTTCTGCGCTTCTTCCTTCTTGCCGTTCTCGACCATGATCCGCAGCAGCGGCGTGCCGATCTGCGCGTGGCGCGCCTCGTCTGACTGAATGCTCTGGATCAGCTTGGCGAAGCTGTAGTCCCCGGCCTTGGCCGCATCCGCCGCGAGGCCGATGAATTGCAGGTTGGTGTAGCCGGTCTCGAAGGCGAAGTTGAGCAGGATCGACGTGGAAACCACGTCGCGCGTCATCATGGTGTCGTCGAAGAAATGCCGCGCCGCGATGACACCCCAATTGTTGGTGTGGAGCGCCTGGACCGCCCAGTCGAACTGCCGGTCCTTGCCGATGTATTCGTGCGGGAAGTAGAGCTGGAGCTGCGTGTGCCTGAGCTCGTCGAGCATGCCGAAGGTCGCCATGTTGCGCATGCTCGGCGCCTTGGCGAAGCGTACGAAACGGGCCTCCATCAGGGCGGCCGCGTACTCGACCAGCGCGATCGCGCCGTAATGCTCCTTCAGGGTGTTGACCCAGCCGGGGTCGCCATTCTCGTAGAGCTGCATCCGCTCGAGGGCAGCACGCACCGAGTAAGCGCCGGTGTCCTTCTGCCGCTGGATGTCGACATATTCGCGGAACGAGACCTTGTAGGGCTCGTCATAGCCTTCCCATGCCTCGTCCGGGATCCCCTCGCCGCCACTCAGCGCGGGCGGGTAGAGCTCGTCCTGCGTGACGAACAACGGGGTCCAGTTGGTATCGCGGGCGAGGTCGTACCAGTCAGAACGGTCGAGCAGGGCCATTCGTCCCTCCCTTCCCAGCGAAGTCAACTTCGCTGCTTGCCGCCAACCTCTCGATCCGATGGTGCGGTATGAGCGTGGGCCTTGCAAGCGGCAAATGGGTGTCGGTGGACCCGGGCGCCGGATTGCCAATCAGCCGCCTGAAACCGTTCGGACCCAAATGGCCCACTCCACCGACTGACCTAACGTTGACGCTCTAAAGACAGCGCTTGCTGCGTCCTCGGCGTGTCTGCTGACCCGCCTCAGACGCGTTCTCTCGCCCTTAGATCTGGGAGGCTGGTTCGTCGCAGATCCTCGTCGTGCAAGCCACGATCTTGGCTGAAGACCTACCTTCCGTACGCTGTCGAGGTGTGGTTGCCTTTGGGCAGGAGGTGGTTCCTGGTCTAGGATAAATAGCAGTACAGTAGTAACCTGGCGTGGGTCGCCTGTTCCGATTACGTGAGCTTTGGCAGGGTGATAGCCTGGCTCCCGGCGCTGTCCGTGTCAGTCGCAATCACAAAGTACGAGATATGGCGGTGCAGCAGACATCGGTGATACTCGAGTCCACCATTACCTGCCCGGCGTGCGGTCACTGCGAGACCGAGGCGATGCCGACGGATGCCTGCCAGTGGTTCTACGATTGCCGTCATTGCGGAGCGGTCCTAAAGCCCAAACCTGGCGATTGCTGCGTATATTGCTCGTACGCGACAGTGCCCTGCCCGCCGGCGCAGGGCGGTGCCTGTGAACGATAGGCGTTGCTCTGGAGTGGACCCCTCGGACCAGACAGTTGGTAAGCATATAGTGACGGCCGCGCCTGATGCGGGATAGTTTTGGCGACGGACAGCTAAGAGGTGGCAGCCTTGAGCGAAGGCTGTCGGTCAGGCGGTGAAGTCGTGCTGAGGATAGGTCCTACGGTGCCAGGGGGAATCGGTTGATTACCATAACTTTTTGTATTCATTGAATAAACATTTCCGTCCTGTCAGCCATCCCCACAACCATCCCATCACCACGGCTCGGAACATGACGGAAC
This sequence comes from Alphaproteobacteria bacterium, assembly GCA_022826345.1. Next base: position 12,088 of record JAJDVB010000146.1, on the reverse strand, counting down.
TTGTGCGTCGAGTGGAAACTATAGCACGAGAGCGGCCTCTGCATTCATGTGCGACGAGGCCGGCAACATGACTGGACGCGATGAACGTCTCGATGTCCAAGATGCTCGGGCCATGGGCATTTAGAGTGAGGGTCGCGGAGGCCTGAGCGGGGGTGTCGGCGCAAGTGTCGTCGGGAATGTTCGCGTCCAAATGGTTCAAGGATCGCGTCCCGTGGGTGCGATAGCGAACGTGCATGGCACGTGACCGGCCTCTGTAAGCGGTCCGGATTGATTGTAAGCACATTGCGGGTTTGTCGGCGAAGCTGCGAGGCTGGTGTAACGTGGCGGAGCCGGGCGACCAGCTCAGCTTGAGGATGGTCTCCGAGGCCAGAGGTAAGTATCCTAGGCTGCTGTGCGGGGGGTAGCACTCGCCCCACTCGAGGCCGTGCACCCGCATGCCCGCACGACCTGGTAGGCCATCGGTGGGCTGTCAATCCTCGCAACAATAGGTTGCGGCATCGGGGCGGTCGTAATCGTGGCTAGTGGATAGCAGGAACCTTCCGCTCTGACACACGATCGCGTACGCCACCGTATGAAGTGACGGTCTGGCAAACGAAGCGCATAGTTGCTTACCCTCTGAACGCCGTCGCGCCTCGCCGTAGGAGCCGGGGCAAGGGCCGGTGGCGCGAAGGAGAACGAGGAAGAGATGGATCGACCGTGTCGGCATCCGAGCGAGGAAAGGCATGGCGGGCCGTGGCCGCCGCCTCGCTCGCGCTCAGGGGCGACGGCATCCATTTCTTGCCGCTCGACAACTGCATCGAGGCGATGCGCGAAACCGGGCGGGAGATGAGCGCGAAGTTCAAGGAAACGAGTTTAGGGGACCTCGCGGTCAACATGCCGGAGTGCTGATCAGACACGCCCCCGGTTTCGGCCCGATTCAGGCTTCCGCCACATCCACGACAAATACTGACTGAAACCGTTCGATCTCCGGCGGTGCGGCTTGCGGCAATCATAGTAAGCAGATGAGACGCTACGTGTGTCCGCCCATGCGAATGCTGAGTGGCGCGATGTCGTCCACGCTTCGCCCCGCATAATCCCGTGACGGGGTCTCTTCGACCATGCGCCGTTGCGCCTCTTCGACGCGGTCGACCGCGCCCTCGTAATCCAGCGTGAGCACCGTGCCCCCTTCAACGACTTTGATGCCGTCCACGTAGACGTCGCGGACGCAACGATCGGCGCCGTGGAAGACGAGGCTGCGCAGCGGGTCGCGCGTCGGCTTCATGAGCGGGTGCTGCAGATCGACGAGCACGAGGTCGGCCTTCTTTCCGGGGGCGAGGCGGCCGATGTCGTCACGCACCAGCGCCGTCGCGCCGCCCACGGTGGCCGCGTGAAACACCTCTTCCATCGTCACGGCGGAAATGTCCTCGGCCGAAATCTTGCCCAGGACCGTCGCCCACCGCATTTCCTCAAGCATGTTGTGCGGCACCGTGTCGGTGCCGATGCCCACCCTCACGCCGGCGCGCGCGTAGCTGCCGATGTGCTCGAGCATCTGGCCGTAGCGCGCGAAAGGCGTGGGGCAGTGGGCGATGGCGGTCTCGGTCTCGGCGAGCAGACTCAAGTCGTCGCGGGTGGCCCAGTGCAGCCACGAATGCTGATCGATGAAGATGGCGTGACCGAGGATCGTGTGATCGCCCAGGAGTCCGATTTCATGGGCCCATTGGATCGGCGTCTTGCCGTGGCGCCGGACCATGGTCTCGAACTCGACAACGCTCTGCGATGCATGGGTGGTAAAGGGCCGGCGGCGCTCGCGCGCGGCAGCCAGGCTGTCCCGTAGCAGCTCCTCGGTGCAGGTGTCGATCTGCGCGGGCGCGATCACTCCCGATAGTCTGCCGCTGGGGTGTGCGTCGGCGTCGTCGATCAGCCGCAGCGCGTCGTCGAAGGCCCTGCGGCCCGCCGCTTCGTCCCAGCGATATTTCAGCTCGTGCCTGTTCTCAAGGTACCAGACGGAGGACGCGTACCACGGCGCCAGGTAGATGCGCATGCCGCTCTGGGCGGCGAGGTCGAGCCATCCGGGGAAGGGGTGCGACAGATCCGCAAGTGTCGTGACCCCGCTCAACAGGAGTTCGGCATAGGTGACTTCGACCCCCGCCCGCTGCCCATCGACATCGGGCATGATCGACGCGCAGCGCTCATAGAGCCCGGTCATGTACATCTCGGGCACGCCGTGCTCTTCGCGAATGCCCTTGTAGTTGGGCTCCAGGGCGGCGTGGGAATGGATGTTGATCAGGCCCGGCAGCACGAACAGCCGACGGCCGTCGATTTCATCGTCGACCGCCCCCTCGTAGCCTTCGCCGATGAACGAAATCGTGTTGTCGGTAAACACGATGTCGACGTCGCACAGATATTGGTGCCTCCGGGACGCTTGATCCCAGGCGATCAGCCACGCGCACTGACGGATGCAAGTCGTGTTCGTCATGCCACGTCTCCCTTGGGCACCCCGACGACGTGCGACGGGCGTCGGTGCCACTCTCACTCCGCGGTGCGGAAGCTTACTGAATAGCCGCCGTCCCGCGCCGGCCCGCTCCGTGCTTCCGCCTCGCGGATCGCGCTCCAACCCTGCTCGCGCCGGCGCTGCCGCAGCGCGTCATCGTCGCCGACCAGGCGGTCGAGATAGTAGTTGAGCAGGTGATGGACCGCCCGCTCCAGCTTGACGGTGGGGCCCGGCCGGAAGGCCCGCGACTTCACCGCGTTCTGCAGCGATGCCAGCATCCTCCCGTCTTCGCTCGCGAGCTGGCGCAGGAAGCCGATGTAGAGCTGGTTCTTTTCCTCGAAAGCGGGTGCCTCGAAATGGCAGGCGGGAAGCTGGGTGTAGACCGTGACCAGGGTGCGGTCGACGTCGATGGGAAGCGCCACCCATGGCTGCAGCATGTCGTGCCGCGCGAAGAAGTTCATCGTCGGCCGGATCCAGGTGGCGCAGGCGAAGCGCTCCGACACCTTGCCCACGAGCCAGGGCATTGGTCCGAAGAGCGTCGCTCCGCCCGGTGCATAAGTGCTCGCCTCGTAAGTCGCGTTGAAGCCGTAATTCGTAAGGTTGTAGCGGAAATCGTTGACCGGGAAATGGACGCCGAGAGTGTCCTTATGGAGCGTGCCGACGTGGTACATGTCGATGAGGTTTTCGGCGACGAACTTCCAATTGCACGGCAGCTCGAAGACGTACTTGTCCGAGGTGCGCGTGTCCTCCGGCTGGAGAAAGCCGGCGAACTCTCGGACATTGTCCTCGTCGAGGTAGTCGGCGAGCGGTTCGCAGTCGGGCGATAGATTGACGAAGATGTACCCACCCCAACAATCGACATTCACCGTAAGCAAGCCGCAGTTCCCGAAGTCGAATTCTTCGACCTCCTTCGTGTGCGGCGCCCCGAGCAGACTGCCGTCGAGGTCGTAGACCCAGGCATGATAGGGGCACTTGAAATTCTTTCGATTGCCCTGACCGGTCACGACCTCCACGCCGCGATGACGACAGACATTGTGGAAGGCGTTGAGCTTGCCGTCATTGCCCCGGCAGATGAGCACCGGCTCGCCGGCAATACGCAGGGCGTGGTAGTCGCCCGGGTTTTCGAACTCCTCGACCCGGCCGACGCAGAGCCAGTCCTTCATGAATATGTTCTCGACCTCGAAGTCGAAAATCTCGGGCGACATGTAGAAGAACCCGGGCAGATGCCGTGCCCTGAGAAGGTCGGCCCGGGTCCTCTCGAGCCATTCGCCGGCTGAACCGTCGAGCTTAATCGTGGATGTCGGCATGGCGGTGCATCTCCTCGCCTTTCGAGCCCCCACCGCCGGCTAGGTCGCCGGTCGCCGGCCGGCTCATACGATCAGGGGACTTGGCCATCGCACCTGAGCTTGTGTGACCAAGGATGCCTCCGGGCGAGGGAGCCCGGCAAGCCCGATGCCGGTTTGTCCGCTGGCTGACCAGGTGCGCTATGATGATGCGTTCTCGATTGTGTTAGCGGTGGGATTGGCGATGGGTGACGGGCGCAACCGTGTCGTGATGGGCAATTGCCTGTATCGGGTCGACACGCCCTGGGGCGATCTGACGGAGGGACCCGAGCTGGGTTTCATCAGCCAGGTCGCTGTCGACAGCGCGGGCTCGCTTTTAATCCTGCAGCGCAGTTCTCCGCCCCTGATCGTCCTGGATCGGGAAGGCCAATTCGTTCGCTCTTTCGGGGACGGCCGCGTCCGGGACGGACACGGCATCTACATCGACCGGGACGATCGCGTCTTCGTTGTCGATCGCGACGCGCACCAGGTAACGATCTTCACGGTCGACGGCACCTTGCTGGACAGTTTGGGCGAGCGCGACAGACCCCGGTTCGGCGCGCCGTTCAACCATCCCACTGATTGCGCTGTTGCGGAGGACGGGGAGATCTACGTGAGCGACGGCTACGGCAATACCCGCGTGCACCGCTTCTCGCCCGAGGGTGAGTTGCTGCAAAGCTGGGGAGAGCCTGGCGCTGGGCCAGGCGCCTTCACCACGCCCCACGCCGTCTGGGTCGATCGCGCCGACCGCGTGCTGGTGGCCGACCGCGAAAACGACCGCGTGCAGGTCTTCGATCGGGAAGGAAATTTTCTCGGCGCCTGGACTGAGCTCTATCATCCGATGGATATGTTCGAGAACGAGGCAGGTCGGGTATTCGTCACCGATCAGGTGCCGCGGTTGACTATGTTTTCGCCGCATGGCGATGTCGAAGGGTGTTGCCGACCGGCGCTCAATATCGCACACGGGGTCAGCGGCGACACGGCAGGCAACATCTACCTGGCCGAGATGAATCCTTCGCGAATCACCCGGTTGACCCCGGAGGCATGACCGGGTTCGCGCGGCCTCACCCCGCTGCGGTCAGCAGGCTGCACGGGTCCACGATCCGGAAGCTCAGCCCCAAGCGTTCGTCATAATCCACCACGTGGGTGAGCGTGGGAGGCGCGCCGCCCACCATTCGCTCTTCCAGCTCCGCCTGCGTGTCGGCCCCGGTCAGAAGAGCGAAGCTCGCACCGGGCGGAGCGGCCGGGAAGCGGTTGAACGCATGCCACGTGTCCTTCCAGAGAAGTATTCCCTGCGCCCCGCCGACGAGAAACGCGCGCACGAACTCGGGTGCCGGGTCTTCGCCCGATCCGCCCGGCGCCGCGACGACCATCACCCAGGGCATCGCGTCCAAGGGAATGAAGCACTGGGTCACATTGCTGTGGCTCTCCAGCTTGGCGAACGTCATTGGCCGGTGATCGTAACGGATCACCATGAGGTCGGTAGCGGCGCTGGCCTCGTAGGGGAAGCGCCAGGAGCGCAGGCCGGGGTTCCGGAAGACCGGCGCGGCCGACGGCTCCTCGATGAGCGCGCCGAAGGGCTCAAACGCCTTGGCCGTGACCTCTTCCAACGCAATGTCAACGGTCCTCGCCATCAGTCGTCTCCGGTTTGCGGCAGGACGTAAGCGTGCTCGGTCGCCCACCATGCGCTCAGCGCCGAGCCGATGTTCAGATCCAGTCCTTCGAGCTCATGCTGCTGCTTTTGGATACGAAACTCGATTCCGGGCGCCAGCTCGAGAAAGACGGTGACCATTGCGCCCACAAATTCCTGGCCTAGCACAGTGCCCGTCACGCCGTTTTCCGCGCGTTCCTCCCGGTCGGCGGAGAGTGTGACGCGGTCCGCGCCGATGACGACCGAGATCCGATCGCCGGTCGTGACACCATGCGATGCCGGCAACGGCGCGCGTAGTCGGGCGAACTCCGTTTGCACCAGGGCCTCGTTTCCTTCCAGCTCGCGCACCGGGCCGGCAAAAATGTTGTTCATGCCGACGAACTCGGCGACGAAGCGGTTCGTCGGCGCGCGGTAGACGTCGAGCGGGTTGCCGATCTGCATGATCCGCCCCTCGTTCATCACCGCGACCCGGCTCGCCATCGCCAACGCCTCCGACTGGGCATGGGTGACGAAGAGGAACGTGATGCCGAGCTGCCGGTGGAGGCGCGTCAGCTCAGATTGCATCTGCACGCGCAAATGCGCATCGAGCGCGCTGAAGGGCTCGTCGAGCAGGAGGACGGGGGGCTCGGCGACGAGGGCGCGGGCGAGAGCCACGCGCTGCTGCTGGCCGCCGGACAGCTTGTTGACGTCTCGCTGCGCGAGCTCGCCGATTCCGAGCCGCTCCAACCACGTCGTGACCTTCTGACGCCGCGTTGCCCGATCGATCTTCCGCATCCTGAGCCCGAACTCGACGTTCTTGAAGACTGTCATGAAGGGGAAGAGCGCAAAGGACTGCCAGACCAGCGGCGTGTCCCGCCGCCAGGGCTTGACCTCGTTCATGCGCACGCCGTCCATCCGTATCTCGCCTTCGCTCGGCGCGTCGAGGCCGGCGATCATGCGGAGCGTCGTCGTCTTGCCGCAGCCGCTCGGCCCCATCAGGGCGACGAACTCGCCCGCCTCGATCTCCATGGTGACATGACGCACGGCCTCCACGGTGCCGAAGCTCTTGCTGACATTCTCCAGGACGAGGAATGGTTCGGTCATCGCGTTCGCTCGCTCTGCGGCCTGCGAACGAGCAGCACGAACTGCGCAACGAGCACCAGTGAGATGCTGATGATGAAGACGACGCTGCCGACCGCATTGATCTGTGGCGTGACCTGCCCCTGAAGCACGGCGAGAATGCGTGCCGGCAGAGTTTCATTCAGGCCGGACACGAACCACGCGATCATGTATTCGTCGAACGATACCGCCATCGTGAGGAAGAGTGCGGCGATGATTGCCGGGCGGGTGAACGGGATGATGATCTCTCTGATCGTGGTCCACTCGCTTGCGCCCAGATTCCACGCTGCAGCCTCCAGATTCTCGTCCATCTGCGCGAGGCGCATGCGCACCAGCGCCATCGCAAACGGCGCACAATATGCGACATGGCCGATGACCACGGAATGAAGCTCGCCGAAGAGGCCGATCTTGGCGAGATAGACGAGGAATACCATGCCCAGGATGACGATCGGGATCGTCGGCGGCATGAAGAAGATCGCGAGAATCGCGATCTTGCCTCGGAAGCGAAACCTGTAGTCGAGATAGGCAGTACAGAAACCGATGAAGGTCGCGATCACCGCGACGCAAGCCGCGACGATGAGGCTGTTGACGAAGCCTGACTGCATCGCCGGGTCGTTCCACATCGCCTCGTACCAGATGAAGCTGAACTCGCTCCACGGCAAACGGGGATGACGGTTGATGTTAAAGGAAAAGACGACGAGCGTCAGAATTGGCATCAGAATGAACAGGATCGCGAGCAGGATATAGACCCTGAAGAGTCCGCTGATGAGCCGGTCAATCACGACTGGTCCCAGGAGATTTGTGGTAAGCGAACTTGACGGCGGCGAAGAGTATCAGCGTCAAGGTCACGATCATCGTGATCGCGATCACCGACGCTTTCGGCCAGTGGTTCCCGGATTTCACGGTGTCGACGAGGAGGACGCTGAGTGTCGGTGGCCTGCTTCCGCCGAGCAGCGACGGGCTGAGGTATTCGCCGAACGAGAGGAGGAAGGCGAAGCAGGCGGCGAGTGTGAGACCCACCCGCGCTGCCGGGATGATGATGAGGAAGACGGTCATGATTCGGCCGCAACGCAGATTGTGCGCCGCCTCGATGAGGCTGCGATCGACGTTGGACAGGCTCAAGAGGTGCAGCAGGATCACCAGGGGAAAGGCGAGCGTGAAGAACCCCACGATCGTGCTGAATGAGTTGTTCAGCATGTCGAAGGGGCCGAGGCCGACCGCAGCGAAACCGCTGTTCAGGATGCCGTCGTTGCTCAGGATCACCTGCCACGAATAGACGCGGACGATGAAGCTGGTGAAGAACGGAGTCAGCAGGAAAAAGACGCCAAGGCGTCGTATCGCCGGCGAGACCTTAAACGCCAGGGCGTAGGCGCAAGGAAAGGCGATAATGCTGATGAGGACTGTGGTGACGGCGGCGAGAAAGAGGGTGTAGAGGAAGGCGTCCCAGAAATAGCCCGCCGTAAACATCGAGACCCAGTTCGCCGTCGTGAAATCGGCGGAAAGCTGGAAATTCGCGACCTTCCAGAAGGTGATGGCGACGAGCAGACAGAGCGGCGCGATGAAGAACGCCGTCTGCCACGACATCGCAGGTGCAGGCCAGAACAGGCCGAACCAGTAAGGCCCCCGTGAGCCGGTCGGCGGACCGCGCGATTCGCTCTGCATGCTCATCGCATCGCGCTCACCACTGCGGATGCAGGCGGCGCGCAAAGGGCGCCTCCCGCATCTCGCACCTTAAACGAACGGAGTCATGGACGTTTTCGAGCCGGATCAGACGCTCTTCATTTCGGCCCAGGCCTGCGTCCAATCCTCGATCGTCTGCTGCGCGGGGAGTCTGCGGATAACGATCTTCCCCTCGTTCCACTCGTCCATCATGTTGCGCTTGTCGAGACGCATGCGCAGCCATTCGGCCTCGACGGGATGATCGGCATTGAGCTTCTCCCAGCCCTTCTTGCTGGCGATCCCGGTCTCGTTTCCAGGGCGAAGCGCGCAGCGGACCTGCCCTTCGGGCGACGCCATCCACTTGATGAACTCGTTGGCGAGTTCGGGGCTCCGCGAGCCGCGCGCGATGGAAAACGATTCGGTCCACTGGATGCCGCCCTCGTCCGGGATATGGGTGTTGACCGGTACGCCGTCCTTGCGCAGCCCGAGCGTCAACCACTCGCCGATACCGGGAATGAGCCACACCTGCCCGTTGGCGAGCGAGGAATAGGTGTTGGCGTAGGAGTAATAGCCGGCAACTTGCGGTGCCAGGGAGTTCATGGTCTCCCGCAGCTTGTCGAAGGCCGCCTCGTCGATGTCGAAGGGCGCCTTGTTGCCGTTGTAGAGGCTGAGGCAGCCCATTGACGGCAGATACCAGTCAAAGAAGCCGACCTTGCCCGCTGCGCCTTCCTCCCACAGGACGCTGTAGGACGTGAGCTGCTTGGGCGTGTACTGCTCCATGTTGTAGGAGAGCCCGAGATAGCCGAAGCGAACCATGACCGAGAACAGCGTGTCGCCGTCCCAGTGCAGCGGGAAGCGCTGATAGTTCGGCCAGTAGTCCTCGAAGGGATAATCGTTGGGGTCGAGTTCCACGATCAGGTTGCCGGCTCTCAGCATCTGCACGTACTCGGCATCCGTGAGGATGACGTCGAAGGTGCCGATGGGAGAGGAGTTGGCGAGGGCAAGCATGGGCTCGCCGCCGGCATATTCCTTGACCTGCACCTTTACACCGTGCTTGGCCTCGAAGGGGCCGACGGTGTCTGGATGACCCCAGCCGGGCCAGGCCAGGAGGTTGAGCACGCCATCCTGAGCGCTGCCGTAGCGGGGCAGGAACATCGAGGTCGTCGCGGCGGCTGCCACCGCGGCCCCGACCTTGAGGACGTCGCGGCGCGCGATTCCCTTGCGGTTCGATTTGTTACCACGGTTCTTCATGAGTCTCCTCCCTGTTCGATGCTTATTTGTCCGCGTGCAACGAGGGTGAATGGCAACATGCGCAGGGCTATGACTTTTGTGTGAGCGTCTCCATTTGTTCGGCAAAATCCGGACTCTCGCGCCATTCGTCGAGCAGCGCGCGCCCCTCCGTCCCGAGCACCTGCTCGCTGGGCATCGCGCGCGCCTCAACGGGGTTCGAAACCTCGCTTAACAGTACGCTGATATCGGCTCCCAGGGCCGCCGAATCGGCCAATGAAGCGGCATAAAACAGCCGCCGGATGTTGGCAAAATACATGGTGCTGACGCAGAGCGAGCACGGCTCGCAGGACGTATAGAGATCGCATCCCGAGAGATCCCAAGTGCCGAGGCGTCGGCAGGCGTCGCGGATCGCTTCGACCTCGCCATGGGCGGTCGGGTCGTGATTCTTGATGACCGCGTTGCAGCCTTCGCCAACGATCTCGCCGTCCTTGACGATGACACAGCCGAAGGGCTGGTGCTGGCCGCTCAGCATGCCCTCACGCGCGATCTCCATGGCCCGTCGCATGAAATCTTCATTGGTCATGGAGACCTCCACCATCCGTGTAGGCTCAGCCTCGACTCTAGGGCGTTGCCGTAGTGGTGTCTATCGGTTTCCCGATCGGCCCGATCGTGTAGAGTTCGCAAGCGAGCGTGGTGCACCACGCCGACGCGGGCCAACAGAGAGGGAGACCACCGACATGATCTCGTCAGACTATCCGCGCGACATGATCGGGTACGGTCGCACACCGCCTCACCCGCGTTGGCCGCAAGACGCCAGAATCGCAGTTCAATTCGTCATAAACTACGAGGAAGGCGCGGAGAACAACATCCTTCACGGCGACGAGGCGGCCGAGGGCTATATGGCGGAAGTCAGTGCCATTGTGCCACTACAGGGCAGACGCAATGCGTCAGTCGAGACCATGTACGAATACGGAAGTCGCGCAGGATTCTGGCGACTGTTTCGCATCCTCACCGAGCGAAATGTGCCGGTAACGGTCTACGGCGTTGCCATGGCGCTTGCACGCAACCCAGAAGCCGTCGCCGCCATGAACGAGGCAGATTGGGAGATCGCCAGTCACGGCTATCGCTGGATCGACTATCAGACGATGGGGGTAGATGAGGAGCGCTGGCACTTGGAGAAAGCCATCGAGGTGCATTCGCAGGCGACGGGGAGCCGGCCTCTCGGGTTGTTCATCGGCCGTGGGACCATAGAGACGCAGCGGCTCGTGGCGGAGGAAGGCGGCTTTCGTTACAGCTCCGACTCTTATGCGGATGACCTTCCGTATTGGGAGACTAAGTTCTCCGCACCTCTGCTGATTATCCCCTATGCACTCGACAGCAACGATATGCGCTTTGTTACCGGAACCGGATTTACTTGCGGCGACGAATTCTATAGCTATCTGCGCGATTCGTTCGATCTGCTCTATGCCGAAGGCGAAACTGTGCCGAAGATGATGAACATTGGTTTACACGGCCGCATCGTTGGTCGCCCAGGTCGCGCGGCTTCGCTGGCACGCTTCATCGACTACGTGCTTGAACACGATAGGGTTTGGTTGTGTCGGCGCATCGACATTGCCGAGCATTGGAATACACATCACCCGCCAGCTTAGTCTGCAACTTTCAGGGGAATATGGTGAAACCCCTTACCGCAATCAGATTCATGCGGCCGATTTGGGCAGTGTACTGCCCCTCAAAGGATCGATGTTCGTGACAAGACTCCACGCTTGCGGAGTCGTCGTCAAGACACGGATTGTTCAGTGACCGTCCCCGACTCGGTGGTCCAGTGTCAACGTTAGTTGAGCGCTGTTGGGGAGCTGGCGATAGGCAGCGTTGGCGAGTTTCTTCCGCGGGCCTCGGTCATGCTGCCTGAGCGCCTCAGGCGCCATTATCCGCGCGACTCCCGGGCGACGCCCGCCAACCGGCCCCGGAATCGGCCGGGGCCGACGGCAAGAGCGACGACGGCGCGACGGGGAATTCGAGGGTCAAGCAGGGGGAGCACACCAGGCGAATCATCACATCGGAGTTCATCGCGCCGCCCTCGCGCGTATTCCAGATCGTCATCGACTACAGGACTTCGAGGTGGGTTGCGACATGTTTGGTGGAGTAGGCTTCTCCTGCTGACGTCATCGCTTTTTCCGATTGGCGAGCCTGCCGGAATTCCGTCGCGGCTCTTGACTTGACCCCGTCTTTCTTACTATCAGGCTGCTGAAGAACCCGCCATTTGCGGCCGGTTTGGTGGGTTTGGCTGGTTTTCTCGGGTTATTGGGTGAGCGGTTTGAGGTTCGCGGCCCGCTCGCGGCGGGGCTGGGGGTGCGTTCGGCGGCTTGCGGGCATCAGATCGCGGCCTCGGCCATGAGTTTGGGCAGCCGGACCAGGTTGTAGGCGGCGGCGCTCAGCGTGAACATCCAGCCCACCCGGTCGAGCCCGCGATGGCGGGTCTTGGCCAGCCCGCCGGTGGTCTTGATCCAGCCGAAGCCTTCCTCGATGCGCTTGCGCAACCGCTGGCTCACGGCGTAACCGGCGTGCCGGGTGGTGCGCCGGTCGATCCGGGTCTTGCGCCGCTTGCCGGTCTTGGTCACGTGGCCGTCGACGGCGATGTGGGGGGTGACGGTGAGGCTA
>JAJDVB010000165.1 GCA_022826345.1 Alphaproteobacteria bacterium | reverse complement strand
GCAGCGCGTCGATCTGCGCGCCGTTCCGCCAGGCCTCCCACAGCAGCGCCCCGCCCCGCAGGGCCGCCGCGCCGATCTTCGGCTCGCGCCCGCGCGTCATGGCGCCGCCAACCGCGCCTCCTCCTCCATCCGGCTGCTGAGCACCTTTTCGAACCGGTAGTCGCCGTAGATCACGGGCGGGTACCCGATCGGATTGCCGGGACCGTGGCAGGTCTCGATACAGCGAATCTCGATATCGTGGCCGGGCTGGTGGAAGAAGGCGATCGAGAGCCGTTCGGCCCGGTGTTCGCTGCGCGGCGGATTGACCACCCGGTGGAGCGTCGACACCCACCGGTCGTTCGTCCAGCGCGCCATCATGTCCCCGATATTGACCACGAAAGCGCCGGGCGGCGGCCGGACGTCGATCCACTCCCCGTCCGGGGAGAAGGCCTGCAGACCGCCCGGCCTGTCCTCTCCATAGAGGATGGTCAGCGTCCCGTAATCGGTATGGGCGCCGGCGCGGAGCTGGCCCGGCAGCGGCGCCTCCTTCTGGGCCATGTACTTGTTGAAGCGGATATGGCTGATCGAGCGCGCGATCTTGTCGTCGAAAAAACGTTCGTCGATTCCGAGCGCGATCGCGAAGACGCGCATCAGCTCGTCGCCGATGCCGCTCAGCGCCCGATAATAGGTCTCGAAGGCCTTCCGCATCCCCACCGGTCGTTCCGGCCACAAATTGGGCGAGAAGAAGTCCCTGCCGTGACCCTCGGTGTAGTAGGGATCGTCCGGCAGGTCGAATTGACCCATGCCGAAGATTTCCTGCAGGTCGGGCGGGGTGTCGTTTCCGTGCGTGGCCGCCAGCCGCTGATTTGCCGGGGGATCATAACCCCTGGTTGCGACCTTGCTGGGCCGCGGGATGCGCATCTTCTCCGCCAGCGGCAAGGCGAAGAACTCGTAGGCGGCGTCGCGCGCGTCACGGACCACGACTTCGGGGACGCCGTGGCCCACGATGGTGAAGAAGCCGATCGTCTCCAGCGCGTCGCGGACCTGTTCGGCGATCCGCCGCTTTCCCTGCGGATCTCCGGCGAGCATCGGCGCGATGTCGATCCGGGGAATGTGGTTCGATGTCATCGGAATTCCCTCCCGATTCACCGTGCGGATCGAACCACGTTCGCCGCATCCGGTGCGACCCCAAGTGGCGCGGGACGAGCTGCGATAGCATGGCACCCTCCGACCGCCGAGTTCCGAGATGGCTGGCCCGCGCACACCCGACCCGGGAGCGGAGCGGCGAAACTTCGCCGTTGCAGTGCTCGTCGTCTCCACCTGGCTGGTGATGACCGCCACCGGCGGATTGTTCCTGCTGGCGGTGAGCCTCAAGGAGATGGCGGGCGATTTCGGCTGGCCGCGCGCCGTGCCTTCCCTCGCCTACGCGTTCTTCTTCGCCGGCAGCGGGATCGGCGGCATCGTCATGGGCTGGTGGTACGACCGTTCCGGAGCGGGACCGGTGACCTTGCTCGGCCTGACCATGATCGGTACCGGCGCAATGTTCGCCGGCTCGATCGACTCGCGGTGGCAGCTCTACCTCGTCTTCGGCGTGATGATCGGGTTGCTCGGCAGCGCGTCCATCTACGGCCCGCTGTCCATCAACGTGATGCGCTGGTTCAGGCACCGGCCCGGCTTCGCGGTCGGCGTGGTCACGGCCGGGGAGGGTATCGGCGGCACCCTCTGGCCGCCGGTGTTTCGATACTTCAACGAGACCGTGGGCTGGCGAGACACGTTTCTGTGGTACGGCGTGTTCGTCCTGATCACCGCGCTGCCGGCGAGCGTGGTGCTCTGGCGCAGGATGACCGGGGGAGGCGCAGGGTCTCGGGACGAGGGCGGCCGCAGCGCCGATGCGCACGCCGACGCGCCGACGACCCCCGTGCGGGCCATCCGCTTGTCGACGTTCGCGATCCAGACCGCGATCTGCCTGGCCATCATCGGGTGCTGCGTCGCCATGGCGATGCCGGTCGCGCACCTCGTCGCGCATGCGAGCGACCTCGGCCACGTCACGGCACGAGCCGCGGAGATGCTCGCGGTCGCACTGCTCACCTCCACGGTCATACGATTCGTGGGTGGCGCCCTGGTGGTCGACCGCTACGGCGGCCTGGTCTCGTTGCTGGTGTTCTCCGCCCTGCAGGCGTCGGCGCTGCTGTTCTACGCGGTGGTGGACGGACTGCTCGCGCTCTACGCCGTCTCGGCCCTGTTCGGGATCGGATACGGGGGCATCAGCATCTGCTATCCGGTGATTGTCCGCGAGCATCTGCCGCCGGCCGAGGCTGGACGGCGGCTGGGCGTGGTCCTGCTGTTCGGCACCCTCGCCATGGGATTCGGCGGGTGGCTGGCCGGTTACATCTTCGACTGGACAGGAAGCTACACGCCCGCGTTCCTGGTCGGGGCGGTATTCAACGCCGCCAACCTGGTCGTCCTCCTCGTCCTCATATCCCGCATGCAGACCGGCGGCGGCGCGCCGATGCAGCTTCTCCGGCAACCTTCAGGGTCCCGATAGTCCCGCAAGGCCGGCATGGACGTCGAGGGTTTTCAGGCCGGAGCCCGTCAGCACGAGCACCAGGTCGTCCTCCAGAATCTGCGGCAGGGCTGCGGCGGCGACCGCGGAGGTCGGCTCCAGGAACCAGCCGGACCGGGCGAGCCGCTCCAGAGCGCCGAGGATTGCCTCCTCGCTGACCACGGGAACCGAGCCGCCCGTGGCTCGGACGGTGTCCGCCACCATCCGGCCCCTGATCGGCTGCGTCGTCGCGATGCCGTCTGCGACGGTCGGGCCCTGCGGCAGGGTCCGGCCTTCGAACAGGGCGCGGATGGGGGCGTTGTTCGCCGCCTGCACCGCATGAAGGCGGGGAAGTGCCTCGATTTCTCCCGCCTCCTGCAATTCCCGGAAGCCGAGATGGAGGCCGAGTATGTTGGCGCCGTTGCCGCAGGGCGCGGCCACGGCCGCCGGCGCGCGGAAGCCCAGCTGCTCCCATAACTCGAAGGCGAGTGTCTTGGTTCATTCGAGGATTAAAGGCTGGCGGTTGTGGCTCGCGTAGAACAACTCCACCGCAGCCGCGAGCGCCGCCTGCTCCACGGCGTCGCGGTCTCCGGCCACCTCCTGCAGCTC
>JAJDVB010000217.1 GCA_022826345.1 Alphaproteobacteria bacterium | reverse complement strand
GGGTGGGCGGAGAGATAGAAGCCCACCGCCTCCTGCTCGGCCGCCAGCCGCTCGTTCAGGTCCCAGTCCTCCTGCTCCGGCAGGGCGGGGCGGGGTGCGAGCGACGCATCGCCATCGTCGAACAGCGACGCTTGCGTGCGCGAGAGCTGGGCCGCGTTGGAGAAGGCGTGCAGAATCTCGGCGCCCTCCGCCATCTGCCGGCGGTTCGTCGTGAGGCTGTCGAAGGCGCCGGCCTTGGCCAGGTTCTCGATCAGGCGGCGGTTGATCTGGTGCGGGTCGTTGCGGCTCGCGAAGTCGAAGGCGTCGCGATACGGCCCGTTCTCGGCCCGCTCGTCGGCCAGCGCCACCATCGCTTGCACGCCGACGTTCCTGATCGCGCCGAGGGCATAGCGGATCGCCCTGGTCCCGTCGGCCTGGCTCTCCACCGAGAAGGTCGCCCTGGACGCGTTGATGTCGGGCGGCAGCAGGGGAATCCCGAGGCGCTCCAGCTCGCGGCGGAACAGCTCGAGCCGGTCGGTGTTGTTGATCTCCAGGCTCATGGAGGCCGCCAGGAACTCGACCGGGTGATTGGCCTTGAGGTAGGCGGTCTGGTAGGCAACCAGCGCGTAGGCCGCGGCGTGGGACTTGTTGAAGCCGTAGCCCGCGAACTTCGCGACCAGCTCGAAGATGCGGCTGGCGTCGGCCCGCGTCACCTCGTTGGCGAGCGCGCCCTTGACGAAGGTCTCGCGCTGGGCGTCCATCTCCGCCTTGATCTTCTTGCCCATGGCGCGGCGCAGGAGATCGGCCCCGCCGAGGCTGTAGTTGGCGAGGACCTTGGCAATCTCCATCACCTGTTCCTGGTAGATGATGACGCCAAAAGTCTCTTCGAGGATGCCGGTCAGCATCGGGTGCAGGTAGTCCGGCTTCTCACGGCCGTGCTTGCAGGCGATGTAGCGGGGGATGTTGTCCATCGGGCCGGGGCGGTAGAGGGCGACCAGCGCGATGATGTCCTCGATGCAGTCGGGCTTGAGGCTGCGGAGCGCGTCCCTCATGCCCGAACTTTCCAACTGGAACACCCCCATGGCGGCGCCGCTGCCCAGCATCTCGTAGGTCTTCTGATCGTCGAGCGGGAGTGCATCGATGTCGATCGGGACACCGGCCTCGTGCAGCATCGCGCTCGCATGATCGAGCACCGTGAGGGTCTTGAGACCCAACAGGTCGAACTTCACCAGCCCGGACATCTCGGCGTACTTCATCGAGAACTGGGTCGCCGGCATCTCGGAGCGCGGATCGCGATAAAGGGGCACCAGCTCGCTGAGGGGCCGGTCGCCGATCACGATGCCTGCGGCGTGAGTCGAGGCGTGCCGGTACAACCCTTCGAGCTGAAGCGATATCTCGATCAGGCGCGCGACCGCCGCATCGTCGTCGCGCTCGGCCTTGAGCCGGGGCTCGTTGTCCAGCGCCTGCTGCAGGGTCACCGGGTTGGCGGGGTTGTAGGGGACGAGCTTGCAGAGCCGGTCGACGCGGCCGTAGCCGAGGCCGAGCACGCGGCCGACATCGCGCAGCACCGCGCGGGCCTGGAGCTTGCCGAAGGTGATGATCTGGGCGACTCGGTCCTTGCCGTAGCGCCGGCACACGTAGTCGATGACTTCGTCCCGGCGCTCCGGGCAGAAGTCGATGTCGAAGTCCGGCATCGACACCCGCTCGGGATTGAGGAAACGCTCAAACAGGAGGCCGAAGCGGAGCGGGTCGAGATCGGTGATGGTGAGGCTCCACGCCACCACGGAGCCCGCGCCCGAGCCTCGGCCAGGGCCCACCGGGATCCCCTCCCCCCGCGCCCAGCGCACGATGTCGGCCACGATGAGGAAGTAGCCCGCGAACTGCATCTCGATGATGACGCCAAGCTCGTAGGCGAGCCGCTCGCGATAGGGCGCCGCCGCAGCCTCGCGTGCCGCATCGTCCATGTCCGCGCTGTAGACTTGCGCTTCGAGGCGGCGCTCCAGTCCCTCCTCCGCCTGGGCGCGCAACGCGTCGGCCTCGCTCGCGTCGCCGGCGGTGGGAAAGACCGGCAGGATCGGTTTCCGAGTCGGCGCCATGACGGCGCAGCGCCGGGCGACGACCAGGGTGTTGTCGACGGCCTCCGGCAGATCGGCGAACAGCGCGCGCATCTCGTCGGCCGGGCGGAAGCGGTGCTGCGGGGTCAGCCGGCGCCGGTTCTCGTCTTCGACGTGGCTGTTCTGGGCGATGCAGAGAAGCGCGTCGTGAGCCTCGTATGTTTCTTCGCGCAGGAAGTAGGCGTCGTTGGTCGCGACCAGCGGCAGATCGAGCTCGTCGGCGAGCGCGATCAGCTGCGCCTCGATCTGCTCCTCCTCCGGCAGACCGTGGCGCATGAGCTCGACATAGAGCCGGCCGGGAAAGATCTCGCCGAGCCGCTCCAGCAGCGCGTGCGCGGCCTTGTCCTGGCCGTCGATGAGGAGACGCCCGACCGGCCCGGCGGGGCCGCCCGTGAGCGCCAGCAGGCCCTCAGCACGCGCCGCAAGCTCGTCCAGGGTGACGAGAGGCTGCCCGCCGGCGCCGTCCTGGAGGTATGCGTCGCTGGTCAGCGCGGTCAGGTTGCGGTAGCCGGTCTCGTCCTGGGCCAGCAGCAGGAGCCACGATGCCGCGCGGCCCTGTTGGCCGGGTTGCTCCGTGCGCGTGCCGATCGCGAGGTCGCAGCCGACGATGGGCTGCACGCCTGCCCCGCTGCAGGCCTCCGAGAAGGCCAGGGCGCCGAACATGTTGCCGCGGTCGGCGATGGCGCAAGCGGGCATCTGCCAGTCGCGGCAGGTCTCGACCAGCTCGTCGAGCCTGATCGCGCCCTCCAGCAGCGAATAGGCGGTGCGGACCCTGAGATGGACGAAATCGGCGTGGCTCATGGCAGGGTCCTAACGAATCGATGGACGACGCGAACACCCGATAGATGCCACAGGGCAAAGCGGCCGTCACGCGCTACCGCCGCCAGCACCGAACTCTGCGAAACGAAGCCGCAACGGACATGGCCTGATGAGCCGCGCTTTGCTAGACTTGGCAACTCAATCGAAAAGACCAGGAGCCGGGCGTCATGGACGAGACCGGAGAGGCACGCGTTTTCGACCGGGAAGCCGACCTGCGCGAGACCATGGGCGAGACCATGGAAATCTCGGTGAAGAAGTGCATCCCCTCGCTGGACAAGCACTGCAAGGATTTCATCAGCCGCTCGCCCTTCCTCTGTATCGGCACCAGCGGCGAAAGCGGCCGTGCCGACGTCTCGCCGCGCGGCGACCCGCCGGGCTTCGTCCAGGTGTTAGACGACAACACGCTCTTCATCCCGGACCGGCCCGGCAACAACCGGCTCGACACGATGACCAACATCATCGAGAACCCCAACGTCGGCCTGCTGTTCCTGGTCCCCGGCTTCGACGACACGCTGCGGGTGAACGGCAAGGCGACGATCATTCGCGACGAGGCGCTGGCGCAGGCCGCCGTGGTCAAGGGCAAGGAGCCGAAGGTCGGCATCAAGGTGGAGGTCCAGGAAGCCTTCCTGCACTGCGCCAAGGCGTTCAAGCGCTCGCGGCTCTGGGACGAAGAGAGCAGGCAGAACCGCCGCGAAATGCCGTCGCTGGGCCGGATCATCCTGGAGCAGACGGCGCCGCCGGAGGAGCCGCCTTCGGAGGAGACGGTCAAGGAGACCGACGAGTTCGTCGAGGAGAACTATCGCACCGAGCTCTACTAGAGGGGCGGGCACACACCCGTTTACGACGGCCCGCCACGGGAGCCGGGACGCCGGCCGAGCCGGTGTCCGGCGGTGCATGACAGCAGCAGGAGCTTCGCCATGGAACGGATCGATGTCAGCCCTGACTACATGGAGAGCGAGCGAGTCGCCCGCTACAAGGACCTGAAGTCGAGCGCCCACGCGTTCGTCGATGCGCTGATTCCGGGCTACGAGCGCGACATCTACAACATCATCGGCCGCGGTGTGGTCGAGGACAAAGAGCTCAAGCCCCCGATCACCGACAACCGCGACTTCAATGTCGGCCTGATCAAGGCCGATCCCGGCAAGGGCGCCTCGTTGCACATTCACGAGACCAACGAGGTGTTCATTCCGCTCACCGGCAAGTGGGGCATCTACTGGCAGAACAGCGACGGCCAGCGCCACGAGGTCGTGCTGGAGCCCTACGACACCGTTTCGGTCCCGATCGGCGCGAGCCGGGGCTTCCGCAACGCGGGCGACGAGACGGCGCTCATGCTGGCGGTGGTCGGCGGCACCGATCCGGGCAAGGTGCACTGGCCCGAGGAGACCATCGAAGAGGGCCGACGCCACGGCATCGGCCTCGACGAGCACGGCGACCTCGTGCTGCTCGAGGGCTCCCAGGCGGCAGAATAACAGCCGCCTCGGCCGCGGCCGAGGCAGGGAATAGTTCAAGCGGCGGGGTGCTGTTCCATCCCCGCCGCTTGACAGTTTGTAACCGCGCGGTAATGTCGCCGCGTCCGCGACACCAAATAGCCGAGCGTAACCAATGGCCAAGGCCAACAGCATCCTGATCAAGCTCGTCAGCTCGGCGGGTACGGGGTTCTACTACACGACACGCAAGAACCCGCGTACCCAGACCGAGAAGCTTTCGCTCCGCAAGTTCGACCCCGTCGCCCGCAAGCACGTGGTCTTCAAGGAAGCGAAGATCAAATAGAACTCAGAGGCCCCCCGATGGCATCCGGGCTGCATCGCCGGCGCGCCGGCGGGGCGTTGGCGGTCGTGGCAGGTTTGCTTCTGTCGCTGGCGCTCGTGCACGCGCCCGACGACGCGCGGGCGGACATGCAGGCGGGCTGGCAGGCGTACACGGCCGGCGACTACGAGACGGCGATCAGCGAATGGCAGCCGCTCGCCGAAGCCGGCAATTTTCAGGCGGCGTACGCGCTCGGCATGGCCTATCAGATCAAGGGCGATCCCGCACAGGCGGTACCCTGGTACGAGCAGGCGGCCAGCGCCGGACTTACCGAGGCGCAGATCCTGCTCGGCACGATGTATGCCGAGGGCACCGACGTGCCGCGCGACCTCGTGCGCGCCTACGCCTGGCTCCACAAGGCGGCCGAGAAGAAGGGCCCCAACGCCCAGCTCATTCTCGATTCCGTCGCGGCGCTGATGACCGCCGAAGAGATCGAAGCCGCGAAGGCGCTGAGCGCGACGCTGTAGGGGCGCCTGTTCTCCAGCGGTAGCCCGTGCGCCGGGCCACGCCGGTGCCCCGATCGAGAAGTTTCACTGATGAAGCACCCCAATTCACGTCATGGCCGGCCCCCGGATCAAGTCCGGGGGTGTCCCGGCCATCCACGTCTCGCCGCCGTACTTGGTTGACATGGATGCCCGGATCAAGTCCGGGCATGACGAGACAAGTAGCCAGGTGGGGGAGATCGGGCGGGATCACGGCGCACCGAGTCGTACCAGATGGGCCGAAATTGCGCCGCTCAACGGTCTTGCCTAGAGTCCGGCCCGGTAGGTTGCGCGAGGGTACGCATTGGCTCGTCAAGACCTGACGACCCGCTTCCTGGGCTTGGACCCGAAGTCGCCGGCCGGGCGTCTCCTTGGCGCGGCGGAACGCGCGATCATCGAGAACCCCACGGTCTTCACCGCCGGCATCCTGCTCCTGCTGTGGCTGATCCTGTCGCAGCTCTCGCCCTACTTCTTCACCGTCAGCAACCTGTTCGAGATCACGGTCCAGGCGGCCGTGATCGCGCTGATCGCGGTGGGGCAGACCTTCGTCATCCTCTCCAAGGGAATCGATCTCTCGGTCGGCGCGATCCTCGCCGCCTCCGCGGTGACCTCGACCATGGTGATGGACGCGGGCTACGGCCTCGGCGCCGGCGTCATCGCCGGGATCGTTGTCGGCGCCTTCTTCGGCGCGGCGAACGGTGTCGCGGTCGGCTATCTCCGCATCCCGCCCTTCGTCGCGACCCTCGGCATGATGGGGATCGCGCGCGGCTACGCGCTCATCATCACCGAAGGCATTCCCATCTTCAGGGTGGCGGACGGCTTCGAGATTCTCGGCCAGGGCCGGGTCTGGGGGGTGGTGCCGGTGCCGACCATCGCCACGCTCGGCCTCTACGCGGTCGGCGTGTTCGTGCTGCTCCGCACCCGGCTCGGCCGCTACACCGTCTCGATCGGGAGCAACGAGCAGGCGACCAAGGTCTCCGGCGTCAACGTCCCGCTCTACCTGATCCTGATCTACGGCCTGAGCGGCGTCACCGCCGGGATCGCGGGGCTCACCGAGGCCTCGCGCATCGGCAGCGGCCAGCCGGCGGGCGGCGTGGGCTACGAGCTCGACTCGATCGCCGCCGTGGTAATCGGCGGAACCAGCCTCTTCGGCGGCCAGGGCAGCCTGATCGCGTCGTGGATCGGGGCGCTCATCATCGCCACCTTACGCAATGGGCTCAACATACTCGGCGTCTACGCCTTCTGGCAGCTAGTCGCCATCGGTGCTATCCTCATCGCAGCCGTCTACATCGACAATTGGCGGCGTCTGAGGCGCGGTGGAGAACAATAACGACGCCACGCGCCGGGCAGCGGCGGGTGTGCCGTCAAGGGAGGAGAAACCATGAAATTGCGCGTTTCCATCATCAGGTCTCTACGCGCGGTGGCCGCGGCCGCCGTGATTGCCGCCGTGTCGGCGGCAGGCTTTGGCTCCGACGCGTTCGCGGCGGACAAGACCTTGGCGTGGATCCCGAAATCGACGGATTCGTCGTTCTGGCTCGCCATCAAGCGGGGTGCGGAGAAGGCCGGCGCGGAGCTCGGCTACGAGGTGCTCTACGTCGGCACCCAGGACCAGACACAGATCGCGGGCCAGATCAATCTGGTCAACGACATGGTGACGCGCAGGATCGACGGCATCCTCATCGCCGCGACCGATGCCAAGGCGCTGTCCGACCCGGTGACCAAGGCCATCGAGGCCGGCGTGCCGGTGATCACGGTGGATTCCGGCATCGATCCCGACACCTCGCTCGCCTACATCGCCACCGACAACATCGGCGCCGCCAGGGCCGCAGCGAAGCACCTGGCGGGGCTGATCGGCGGCAAGGGCAAGGTCGGCGACATCGGCATCACCGCCGGTTCCCAGACCGGGTACGAGCGCGAGAACGGCTTCGTCGAGGAGATGAAGAACTACCCCGACATCGAGGTGCTGCCGGTGCAGTACTCGGAATGCAAGCCGGCCAAGGCGCTGAACATCGCGACCGACATGCACACCGGCAATCCCGACCTCGTCGGCTTCTATGGTGCCTGTGACGGCGCCGGCACCGGCGCGGGTCAGCTCGCCAAGCAGCGGGAGCTCGATCTCCGCATCGTCGCCTTCGACAGCTCGGCCGAAGAGTTCGAGCTGTTCAAGGAGGGCTACATCGACGCGCTCGTCCTGCAGGACCCGTTCAGGATGGGCTATGACGGCGTCTACACCTTGGACAAGATCATTAAGGGCGAGACGGTCGAGCCGCGCGTCGTGGCCATCCCAGCGGCGGTCGTCACGCTGGAGAACATGAACGAGCCCGAGATCCAGAAGCTGCTGAGCGACATGGAGCTTCTGTAACGCCATTTGGGGCCGGGCGCGGCGCGCGGTTGCCCGCCCGGTGCCCTGAATCAACGGGCCTCCGCCGCGTTTCGGCGCGTCGGAGGCCCACGTCACCGTAGCAAAGGGAGAACCGACCATGACACCCAAGTTGCACAGAACGGCCGTATCGGCGCTCGCAGCGATCGGTCTGGCCGCGGTGATCAGCGGTGCTCAGGCGCAGGAGATCGACACGATTGCGGTCCTGGTGCCCGAGCAGGGCACCGACTACGGCTGGAACCAGCAGGGCGTCGACGCGACACGGGCGGTCGGCGAGGCCATGGGCCTCGAGGTGATCGCTGCCGAGGGCCTCGGCTACGGCGACGTGCGGCCGACGCTGCGCGAGCTCGCGGCGGAAGGCGCCGACCTGATGATCGCGCACGCCAGCGGCTACAACACCGCGGCACCCGAGATCGCCGCCGAAACCGGGGTTGCGGTGGCGATCGTGGATAGGCCCGAGGACATGGTGGCGGGCCTGGTCGCCGACTACACGTTGAGCGGGCATGACGGCGCCTACATGGCCGGCATGCTGGCGGCGCAGCTCTCGCGCACCGGAACGCTCGGCATCGTCGTCTCC
Organism: Alphaproteobacteria bacterium; assembly: GCA_022826345.1. The sequence continues at coordinate 8,013 of JAJDVB010000217.1, read as the reverse complement.
GGCGAGCCGCCGTCGTGGAACTCGCAGTCCGCCGGCTTCGCCATGGGCGCGCGCGCCGCCAACCCGGACGTGAACCTGCTCTACGCGGTAATCGGACCTGCGGCCTATGCCGACGCCGCGGGCGGCAAGCGGGTCACCGAATCGGTGATCGCAGCCGGCGCCGACATCGTGTTCGGCCAGGGCGACGGCTCCACCTTCGGCATGCTCCAGGCGGTGGAGACGGTGCCTGCGGCCGACGGCGGCAAGGTGCTGTTCATCGACGTGATCGGCGACAAGAGCGAGATCGACAAGGGTCACCTGCTCTCGTCGGTGGTCTGGAACATGGTGCCGGTCTACAGCGCGATGGTCGAAGACCTGAAGAGCGGCACGTTCGGCACCGTTGGCTACGCCATCCAGCTCGCCGACGATTCGGTGCAGCTGCTGCGGACGGCGCACATCTCCGACGAGATGTGGGCGGGGCTGATGGATGTCCGCGCCCAGATCATCGCGGGCGAGATCGAGGTGCCCGCGATCTGGGAGGCCACGGAAGTACGCGCTCTGATGTCGTCGGTGGACGCGGCTGAGTAGCGCACGCAGAGAACGCAGGCGGCGCCCGGCGGCGCAGAGACATCGCGCGCCGGGCACGCCTGCCCTTTCCCGGCGGCCGACTCAGTGCCGCCAGCCTGACCGGTAGCAAGGTGGCCTGACCATGGCCTCCCGCTCCCTTGAGCGTTCCGCTGGTGCGACCGAGCCGATCGTCGCGCTGCGGGACATCACCAAGCGTTTCCCCGGAGTCGTCGCCAACGACGCGGTCTCCCTCGCCGTCTACCCGGCGGAGGTCCACGCGCTGCTGGGCGAGAACGGCGCCGGCAAGTCGACGCTGATCTCGATCCTCTCGGGTATGCAGCGGCCGGATCACGGCACGATCGAGGTGCGCGGCCGCGAGACCCGGATCGCAAGCCCGCGCACCGCGCTCGACCTTGGCATCGGCACCGTCTACCAGCACCCGACCCTAGTGCCAACGCTCACGGTGCTGGAGAACCTGATGCTGGGCTCCTCCTGGCGCGCACCCATGAACCGCGCCGCGACACGCGCGCGGTTGAGCGAGATCGCCGGCCTGCTCGGCATCGCGCTGCCGGAGGACGCGCCGCTCGGCTCGCTCTCGCTCGGCCAGCAGCAGCTCGTCGAGATCGTCAAGGCGCTGTGGCGGGGCGAGAGCGTCCTGATACTGGACGAGGCGACCTCGATGCTCACGCCGCAAGGCGTCGAGGACCTGGGCCGGGTGATCGGACGGCTGCGGGACGCCGGGATCGCTATTCTCTTCATCACCCACAAGCTGCATGAGGCGGTGAGCTTCGGCGATCGGGTCTCGATCCTCAGGCAGGGCCGCAAGGTGGGCGAGCTGCCGCCGGAGGCGCTTGCCGAACTGGCGCCGCAGGAAGCCATCGACCACATCGTCGACCTGATGTTCGGCGCCGCCGCCGCCGACGGTGCGGTGCCGGAGCGGAGCCGCGCCCAGCGGGAGGCCGCGCCGGGCGAACGGGTGGTGATCGAGGTGGAGGGCCTCCGTCCATCCGACAGCCCGGCGGCGGCCGGCGATGCGGGCGTGAGCTTCGCGGTGCGCGAACGCGAAATCTTCGGCATCGCGGGCGTCGACGGCAACGGCCAGAAGCAGCTCGCAGAGGCGATTGCCGGGCAGCGCCACGCAGACGCCGGCCGCGTCGTGCTCGACGGCGCGCCCATCGAGGGGCTGAGCGTGCGCCAGCGCCAGCACGCGGGGCTCCGCTACGTCACCGACGACCGGCTCGGCGAGGGCACCGTCTCCGCCTTCCCCGTCGGCCTCAACCTGCTGCTGAAGCGGATCGGCGACGAGCCCTTCTGGCGCCACGGCATCATCCGCAACGCCGAGGTGGAGCGCCACGCGCGCACGCTCATCGCCGAGCACGACGTGCGCGTGCCGGGCCCCGAGACCCCGCTCGGCCACCTCTCCGGCGGCAACGTGCAGAAGGCGCTGCTCGCCCGCGAGCTCGACGACCGGCCGATGGCCGTGATCTACAACAAGCCCACGTATGGGCTCGACCTGAACAACATCCGCCGCGCCCGCCGCGCGATCTGCGAGAACGCCGATGCGGGCGTCGCGACGATTCTGATCTCGACCGACCTCGACGAGATCCTGGAGCTCTCGGACCGCATCGGGGTCATGCTCGACGGCCGCCTGGTCGGCGTCGTGGAGAACGACGGCGACGCGGCGCGCCGGGTCGGCGAGCTCATGATCGGGGTCGGCGTCCAAGCCTGAGCGCGATGACGCAGGGCTCGATAGCGCAGGAGGAGCATCGCGGCCCCGGCTGGTCCGCGTGGCGCCGCTGGGCCGCGCCGATCGCCGCGGCGCTGCTGCCCATCGTGCTCGCGCTCGGGGTCGGCGCGCTGATCCTTCTGGTCCTCGGCGCAGATCCGGGCGCCTTCTACTACAACATCGTCAAACGCGGCCTGCTGAGCTGGATCGGGCTGCAGGACACGATCACACGCTGCGCGCCGCTGCTGTTGCTGGGCGCGAGCCTGATCGTGGCCTTCCGTGCGGGGCTCTGGAACCTCGGTATCGACGGGCAGTTCCTGCTGGCGGCGGTGATCTCCGCCGCGCTCGCACCGGCGCTGGTCACGGTGCTGCCGGTCTGGCTGGTGCTGCCGCTGGTGATGATTGTGGCGATGACCGTCGGCGCCGCCTGGTCGCTGCTGCCGGCCGTGCTCAAGGCCTACTACGGGGTCAACGAGATCGTGACCACGCTGATGATGAGTTTCTTGGGGATCAGCGCGGCCAACGTGCTCATCAAGCTGCCCTTCGACGACCCCACCACCACCGTGCCGCAGACCGAGACGCTGGCAACCGACGACCGCCTGCCGCGCCTCTTCGGCAGCACGATCAACGTGGGCGTGATCGTGGGTCTCGCGGTGATCCTGTTCATCCACTGGCTGATGACGCGGACGTCGTTCGGCCTGCGGCTCCGCCTCGTGGGTGCGAACCCGCGCGCTGCGGTGCACGTGGGGCTGCCGCTCGGCGCGCTGATGGTCGCCGTGTTCGCGCTGAGCGCGGGCCTCGCCGGGCTCGCGGGCTCAGTCGAGATCCTCGGCGTCTGGGGCAACGTGCGGGCCGACTGGAACCCGGCCTACGGCCTGATGATCATTCCTCTGGTCTTCCTCGCCCGCTTCAACGGCATCGCCGTGATCGGCTTTGTCTTCTTCTTCGCCGTGCTCTCCATCGGCGGCGAGACCGCCTCGCGCAAGGCGGGGCTCCCCAACTACTTCATCCTGGTGCTGGTGGCGCTGATGCTGATCTTCCTGGCGCTCACCGAGTGGCTCGGGCAGCGCCGCCAGATGGCGGCACGGGACTGACCAGTGTCGCAGGGCCTGCTCAGCGACGCCTTCCTGATCTCGCTGATCGCGGGCGCGGTGGCGGCCGGCGTGCCCCTGCTGCTGGCGGGGCTCGGCGAGCAGGTCTCGGAGAAGGCCGGCGTGCTCAACATCGGCATCGAAGGAATGATGCTGTTCGGCGCCTACGCCGGCTTCGCCACCGCCTTCGGCTCGGGCTCGCTCTGGCTCGGCTTCCTCGCGGGCGCCGCTGCGGGCCTCGTGATGGCGATGCTGATGGCGCTCTTCTGCGTGCGCCTCGGCCTCAACCAGATCGTGATCGGGATTGCGCTCACCCTCGGCGCGGACGGCATCACCGCCCTCCTCCACCACGTGCAGTTCAGCCGCACCTATCCGCGCCTGCCTCGCGTGGAGACCCTGGACATTCCGGGCTTGAGCGAGATTCCGATCGTCGGTCCGAGCCTCTTCGCCAGGCACCCGATGGTCTACATCGCGGTCTTTCTCGTGCTGGTGCTCGCCTACCTCTTCCGCAACACCCATGTCGGGCTCAACCTGCAGGCGGCGGGCGACAAGCCCGATGCGCTGGATGCGGCCGGGATCAGCGTGACCGCGACTCGTACCTGGTCGGTGCTCTTCACCGGCGCGATGGCGGGGATGGGCGGCGCCTACATGGCGATGATCGGGGCGGGCATCTTCGTCCCCTTCATGACCGGCGGCGCGGGCTTCATCGCCATCGTGCTGGCGATGCTCGCGCGCGGGCGGCCGATCTGGGTGCTGATCGGTGCCTTTCTCTTCGGTGCGAGCCTCTCGCTCACCACCGCGCTGCAGGTGGGCGGCGTCAACGTGCCGACGGACGTGGTGCAGATGCTGCCCTTCCTCATGGTGATGATCGTGCTGGTGCTGTTCGCCCGGCGCGCGAGCCTGCCGGCGGCGCTCGGCCTGCCCTACGTGCGCGGGCAGCGGTAGTTTGCTGCTTATGAAGTTGGTGTGGCGTTGAATCGCTTCGCGTTTTCCCCAGACCGATCGTCCACACTCGTCATGCGCGGCCCCCGGATCAAGTCCGGGGGTGTTCCGCGCATCCATATCGGCGCCGTGCGGCGGCGCGACGTGGATGGCCGGGACAAGCCCGGCCATGACAATATGTGGTGGTGCGCAACTCGATACGAACCCGGCAACAGTCGCTAGACTGAAGGGCAAAACGGGAGCGAGGCGATGAAAGAGACACGGGTGTTCATCCTGGACGGCGGCACGCTGGTGATCGACGGCTTCCACATCTACTGGAACCGCGGGCCGGCGGGCGAGGTGCGCTTCCCGGTCTACAGCGTGCTCATCGACCACGCCGACGGGCTCTACCTGTTCGATACGGGGTTCGACTGCGACCACGTCAACGCCGTGCTGCCCTTCGAGAAGCCGATCCAGTCGGAGACGCAGACGCTGGTGGGCGCGCTCGCGCTCGCGGGCTACCGGCCGCAGGACATCGATTACGTCGTCAACTCGCACTATCACTTCGACCACTGCGGTGGAAACCGCCACCTGCGCGAGGCCTGCACGGTCTGCCACGCGCTCGAGTTCGCCCAATGCTCGTCGCCCGAGCCCTTCGAGATGCTGGGCTACTCCGACATGAGCTTCCACGCCGACCTCTACCGCGAGCGGTTGAGAAGCGAGGGGCGCGGGGTGCCGGACGACCCGGAGAGCGACATCTGGACCCCACGGGTCGAGCTGGTGAGCGGCGACCAGGAGATCGCCAAGGGCCTGCACCTGATCGAGACGCCGGGCCACACCGCCGGGCACTACAGCCTGCTGGTTGAGCTCGCCGGCCGGCGGCCGATGCTCTTCACCGCCGATGCCGCCTACACGCGCAAGGGGCTTGAGCAGGAGATCATCCCGAGCTTCCACCTGGACCCGGTGAAGGCGGTCGCCTCGATGAAGCGGCTCAAGGACGTGGCGGTCGAACGTGACGCCGAGATCTTCGTCGGTCACGACGGTGACGCCTTCGCCGGCTACGCCACCGCGCCCGCCTGGTATAGCTGAGCGCCTCTTTCCCGTTCGGCACCCGGCCCGTATTCCGCCACAATGGTCCGATGACGACACGAATCGCGTCCGCGGTTCGCACACTCGCATCGGAGCTGCGGGCCGATGCCGGCTCGGCCATGCTGCCGGCGGCGCTCTCCACGGGCCTCATCACCGCCGTGATCGTATTGATGGGCGAGGCCGCCATCGCCTCCATCATCTTCTCGGGCCCGCTCGCCCCGCTCGTCCCCCGGGGCACGGGTGCGATCCTCTTCGGCACGCTCGTCATGTGTTTCCTCACGGCGCTGGCGTGCACCTACAAGGGCACGATCTCCGTCCCGCACTTCGCGCCGGCTGCCGTGCTGCTGACGATCGGCGCTGCGGTCGCCGCGGTCATGGTCTCCGCCCGCGGCGAGGCGGTGTTCGCGACGATGATCGTCATCGTCGGCCTGTCGACCGTGGCGACGGCGATCTGCTATTCGCTCATCGGGTGGTTCGGGCTCGCCCACCTCTTCCGCTTCATGCCCTACCCTCTGATGGGCGGGTTTCTTGCCGGGCTCGGCTGGTTCCTGGCCAAGAGCAGCATCGCGGTGGCGAGCGGCATCACGATGACGTGGGAGACCCTGCCCGCGCTGGGCGAGATCGACACGATCCAGAAGTGGGCGCCGGGCGTGTTCTATGGCGCCCTGCTGCTCGTGGTCACCAAGATCCGGCCCCACTACCTCATCCTGCCCGGATCGGCGGTGGTGGCAATTGGGGTCTGCCACGCGACGCTCTTCGCCCTCGACATTCCGCTCGCGGAAGCCTCCGCGTCGGGCCTCCTGTTCGCGGGCATACCGGCGGGCTCCGCCTGGCCTCCCATCGGGCTGGACGATCTCGCTCTCGTGGACTGGGGCGTCGTGACGTCCCAGCTTCCCGGAATCCTGGCCGTTACGCTGGTCGCCATCATCAGCCTCGTGTTCTGTGCGGGCGGACTGGAGTTGATCAGCGGCGTCCGGATCGACCTGAACAGGGAGTTCCGCACAGAAGGCGTGTCCAGCCTGCTGGCCGGGATCGGCGGCAGCGCCCCCGGCTGCAACTCGATCCCCAACTCCGCAGTCAGCCATGCGACCGGGGCCGTGACCCGGCTGACCGGAATCACGGTCGCGTTCATCGTCGGCATGATTCTGTTCGTCGGAGGGGACGTGCTGTCGCTGATCCCGACGCCCGTGCTCGCCGGCCTCGTGCTGTTCGTCGGGCTCAATCTCCCCTACGAAGTGCTGGTCGCCAACCGCAAGACGCTGCCGTGGCTGGACTACGGCATCGTCATCGCGGTCTCGCTCGTCATCGTCTTTGTCGGGTTCCTGGAAGGCGTGGCCGTGGGCCTCGCGGCGGCCGTGGTCTTCTTCGTCGTGCGCTTCAGCAAGGTGAGTGTTGTCGAGGCCGCCTTCACCCTGCGCGAGCACCGCAGCAAGACGACCCGTTCCGCCACCCATCAAGCCATTCTCCGCCACTGGGGCGAGCGGGTGCAGGTCTATCGGCTGCGCGGCTACGTCATCTTCGGCAACGCCGCTGCCATCGGTGACCGTCTGAATCGGGTCCTCAAGACCGACCCACCTCCCCTGTGCGTGTTGCTGGACTTCGCCCAGGTCTCGGGCTTCGACAGCTCGGCCGCAAATATCATGAGCCGCGCGGTCCGGGCTGCGCATGCGCGGGGCACGCGGATCGTGCTCAGCGCCGCGGCCGAGCAGGTCCGCTCCATCCTGCATCGCGGCCTGCCCGCGCCCTTGCGGGACTCGCTGATCCTGGTCGAGGACCTCGACCGTGCGCTGGAACGCTGCGAGGACCTCGTCATCGCCGAGTGGGATCGGCAGCACGGCGACTCGGATGAGGCGCGGGAGGAGCTGTTCGGGCTGTCCTTCGATCACGCCATGCGCGACCTCGACAGGCAGGCCCGGTTCGAGGCGCTCGTGCATCGGCTCGCGCCCTGGCTGGAGGCCCGCAGCTACGAAGCCGGCGAGACCATGGTGGCGCGGGACGCGGTGATGGAAGGCATGCTCCTCGTGACCGAAGGCCGGGCCGTCGCCCGCGAGGACGACACCGGCTCGAGGGTGGAGGAGTACGGCCCCGGCGATGCGCTTGCCGCCGGCGCGGCGCTCGGGCCGCATGTGCCGGAAGTGTCGGTGGTCGCGGCGGTGCCGTGCCGCGCCGCCCTGATGACACCCACCGCGCGCGAGGCCCTGGAGCGCGACGACCTAGCGCTTGTCGTCGAGCTCGACCGGTACCTCATCGAGACGATGTCGGCGGGTTAGAGCGTCTTGTCGCTCGCGACCTGTCGCGCGCTCCAGACTCATTCATTTCCCTCAATCGCCGGGCGCTCGATTCATGATTCCGCGCTCGTGGCCGAGCGACGCTCGCTTGGCTACGCGCCATTCGGCGCGCGGCGCGCAGTCGCGTGCTCCGGACCTTCGGTCCGGTCCTCCATATAGCAGTTACCACGTCTGCTGCCGCGCGCGACCTGTATCTCCATTGAGGCGTCATGGCCGCACTTGTTGCGGCCATCCACGTCGCGCCGCCGCACGGGGCCGAAATGGATGCGCGGATCAAGTCCGCGAATGACGAGTAGTGGGGGCGGGCGCGAGCGACCCCACCTCCCCCTGTCCCCCTCCCCCGAAGGCGGAG
>JAJDVB010000055.1 GCA_022826345.1 Alphaproteobacteria bacterium | reverse complement strand
GCCCGACTGCTCATCGGCAACTGACATCAGCTAAGTGTCCACCTGAATCGAAGTGGACACTTACGAAGCACCCACTACACGGACGCTCAGCCTGCCAAAGACCGTGCCAACAGGACAGGCGGCCTACGCCGGATGGCTACGGATAATCCATAGCTCTCATCATTGCTCCGGCATACTCTTCGGCTCTAAAAGTCGAAGAATGCGATCTGGAGAGTGCCGGAGAGAGCGATGGCGCGGGACGTGCTGACGGCGGATTTCAAAACCACCCCGTATTGGTGGGACCTGGCGCCGCGGCCTGATATCACCGACGAGGCGCCGCCGGCCGAGGCCGAGGTGGTGATCGTGGGCGCGGGCAACGTCGGGCTTTCCGCCGCGCTCACCCTCGCGCGCCGGGGGCGGGAGGCGGTGGTCCTCGATGCGGAGGCCGCAGGCCACGGCGCCAGCACCCGCAACGCCGGCTATCTCGGCCGCCAGGTCTGGCACAAGTATGGCGACATGGTGCCCAAGCTCGGGCGCGCGCGGGCGGCCGAGGTCTGCCGCGCGGCGATCGCCGCCCACGACTTCGCGGCCGCCCTGATCGAGAAGGAGCAGATCGCTTGCTTCTACCGCAACACCGGCCGCTTCATCGCGGCGCCGTCGAAGCGCGTGTTCGACGGCCTCTCGCGCGATCTCGCCATGATGCGGGAGGACGGCGTCCCGGTCGACGCGGAGATGGTCGGGCCCGGCGAGGCACCGGCGGTCTACCGCAAAGGGCACTACCACGGCGGGCAGATTCTGCGCGGCAACGGCACGATCCACGCAGGCCTTTACCACGCGGGTCTGCTGGAGCGGGCCGCGCGAGACGGCGCGCGCATCATCGGCCACTGCCCGGTGCGAGCCATCGAGCGTACCGGCAACGGCTTCCGCGTGACAACGCCGCGCGGCACGGTGCGGGCGGGCCACGTGATCGTCGCGACCAACGGGTACACGCCCAAGGCCGCCCAGTGGCTGCGCCGCCGCGTGGTGCCGGTCGACGCCTTCATGATCGCCACCGAGCCCCTGCCCGAGGATCGTGTCGAGCACATCGCGCCGGGCATGCGGCCGATGGTCGAGCACCGCTACTCGCCCTGCTGGATACGCCCCAACGAGGACGGCACGCGCATTCTCTTCGGCGGCCTCAGCGCCGAGCCGCCCGCCGACCTCGTGCAGAAGGCGCGTTACCTCCGCGATGCCATGGTGCAGATCGTGCCGGCGCTGCAGGGCGTGAAGATCAGCCATTGCTGGACCGGCAAGACCGCCTTCACCTTCGACATGATGCCGCATACCGGGAGCCACGACGGCGTCGAGTACGCCATGGGCTGGTGCGGCTCCGGCGTGCCCATGGGCACCTATCTCGGCCACAAGACCGCGCTCCGGGTGCTGGGGGACCCCGAGGCCGCGAGCCCCTTCGACGGCCGGCCCTTCCCCACCAAGCCGTTCTACACCGGCCGCCCCTGGTTCCTGCCGCTCGCGGTGGCATGGAACAAGCGCAAAGACCGCAAGCTGTTTAGGGGGTAGACTCCGCCTCCCACCATCCGCGCGGGCCGCAGCTCCGGGGCCGTTCACACGTATCCGACATGACCGACGACAGCGCCATGCCTGCGCCGAGAGGGCAGCGCCATCTCCTCCGACGGCTCTACGACTGGGCGATCGAGAGCGCCGGCACGCGCCGTGCCGTCTGGGTGCTGGCGGGCCTCTGCTACCTGCAGAGCCTGTTCCTGCCGGTGCCGCCGGACCTGCTGCTCATCCCCATGGTGCTGGCGAAGCGCGCCAAGGCGTGGCTCTTCGCCGGCATCGCCACGGTGTCCTCGGTCGGCGGCGGGCTCACCGGCTACCTGATCGGCTACTTTCTCTACGACTGGCTGGGCGAGCCCTTGCTGGCCCTCTCAGGCCACGCCGGCGACCTCGAGACCTTCTACGAGTACAGGGACAAGTGGGGTGCCTGGTTCGTCGCCGCCGGTGCGCTGACGCCGCTGCCTTACAAGCTGGTCGCCGTCGCGAGCGGCGCCGCACACCTCAACGTGGGCGCCTTCATCGCGGCATCGCTCGTCGCCCGGGGCATGCGCTTCTACGTCGAGGCGGCGATTCTCTGGTATCTGGGCCCCAAGGCCCGGCGCATCCTCGAGCACCGTTACGGCGCAGCGGCGGCGATCGGGCTCGCCGTCCTCACCCTCGGAATCATGGTGCTCATCCCGTTCATCACCTGAGCGGGCGAGGGGACTGCGCAAGCTCTGGCGCCGTCAGTTCTCGCCCGGCATCGCCCTGAGCAGGGCCTTGACCACCGCCGCCGCGTTGCCCGCCGCGAGGCCCAAAAAAACCTCCATCTGGTTCGCGCTTTCGCCGCCCCCGGCCAGGTCGGCGAGGCTGCGGACGGCGAGGAAGGGCACGTCGTTGGCGTAGGCCACGTGGGCCACGGCCGCGCTCTCCATGTCCAGCACCCGCGCGCCGAAGGTCTCGAAGGCCCAGGTGCGGAAGGCCGCGTTGTCGATGAAAGCGCCGCCCGAGACGCCCGAGCCGCCGACAACGATCTTCGGAGCCTTCTCGAGGCACCTGTCCTCCGCCGTGCAGCGGGCGAGGGTCACGTCGCTCGCCGCGCTGCCGGCGCTCGTGAGCAGCGCCTCGTCCACCGGGAACCAGAAGCGGGTTTCGGGCGCCTCGGCGCCGGGGCGGAGCACGGTGACCGAGCGTGGGAACATCATGCCGAAGTTCGCGTAGGGGTACTCGAAGAACGGCATTGTCATCCAGCCGCCGTCGACCTCGCGGGCGAAAAGCATTTCGAGATATTGCCCCCAGCGGTCCGCGATCACGACATCGCCGATGTTCAGTCCAGGATCGACGCCGCCGGCGATGCCCGAGAACACGATGCGCTCGATGGCGAAGTGATCCAGCGCAAGCTGCACCGTCATGGCCGCGTTGACGACGCTGATCCCGCTTAGGAAGAGCACCACGTCGCGTCCCTCCAGGGTGCCAGTGGTGAAGGCGACGCCGTTGACCGAGTGCGACGACGCGCCTTCCAGCTCTCCCTGAAGGATCGCGAGCTCCGGCGCGAAGGCGGAGACCACGGCGATGCGCGGGGTCTCGTCCCGAATGGCGTGCGCGTCTGCCGGCGCGGTCGTTGCCAGCAGCAGTGCGGTGACGAGGCCGGCGATGGGGATGCGCACCGAGCGCGGCATAAACTTAAAGAGTGTCATCGTCGCGTGCTCCTCATTGGAGGGATGCCGTTCGGGCTTCGGGGCAGCGCGAGCGTGAAGCGAAATCCGGCGACCCGCAATCTTCCCGTGCCCGCCGTGATATGCGTCAGTCTTCGCGGGTGATCCGCCCCTCGATCTTCGGCGCGACACTGCCGGCCGTAATGATGTGGTCGATCAGCTGGCCGGCCATCAGGCTGCCGGACGCTGAATCGACCACCAACTCGCCGGCCCTGAACACGCGATAGTCGTCGCCGCCGTTCGCGAGGAAACTGTTGGTCGCAAGCGTGTAAGTCTGGTCGCCGTCCAGCGGCGCGGCGCCCACCATGACGCTCGTCACCCGTTCGGCCGGCGGCAACCGCGCATCGAAGGTGAAGGCGAGGCCCGAGACCTGCGGGAACCGGCCCGAAGGGTTCTCGGCCCGGCTCACGCTGTTCTCCAGCGCTTCCCGCACTTGGGCGCCGGTGAGGCGAAGCACCACGGTCTTGTTGCCGAAGGGAAGCTCCGTCAGCACCGTCTTGCGGGTGAGCTTGGTGCCGGGCGGATAGTCCGTGTCGCCGCGAATGCCGCCGCCGTTGGTGAGCGCGATGTCGGCACCGGTCGCCTCGCGCATGGCGTCCGCCAGCAGATTGCCGAAGGCGGTCTCGGCCGATCCGTGCAGGAAGCCGCGTGTGCTGAGCTCCACCGCGGTCTCGCCGATCACCACGTCCAGGGTCTCGTCGAGGCTTGCTTGATAGTCGCGAACCTTGGTGGCGAGTTTGGCATCGCCTTCTATGTCCGCTGTCGAGCGGAGACGGAAGTCCGGGGTCCAGACGACCCTGGTTGCACCGCCGCGGCCTTCCACGCGGTCGATCTTCAGGGTGAGCACGCCGACGTGGCGGCCCTGGGACCCCGCCTTCATCACTGCGTGCCGGCCATCGTGGTGGGCGATCAAAAGATGGTCGTGGCCGCCGAGCACGACGTCGATTCCCTTGACCTTGCGCAGCAGCTCCAGGTCGGCGCCGAGCCCCTGATGAGTCAGCGCGACGACGATATCGGCGCCCTCAGACTTCAAGTGTTGGGCAAGCGCCGCGCCCGTCTCGGCAACGGGCGCGAAGGCGACATCGGGGCCGGGGCTTGAGATCACCGGGGTTTCCGTCGTGATCAGGCCGAGGAAGCCGATCCGGTAGCCGTCCCTCTCCACCGCCGTCGTCGCCGTGGTGCCGGGGAAGCCGCCGCCCGCGATCGTCACGTTGCCCGCGAGCCAGATAGTTTCCGACTCCGCGAGCCGCTCTCGCAGCACGTCCGGGCCGAAATCGAACTCGTGGTTGCCGAGGACCGCCACGTCGAAGCCGACGGCATTGGCGAGGTCGATCATGTGAGCGCCCTTGTCGATCCCGGAGAGCACGGAGGGCGAGATCATGTCGCCGCCGAAGGTGACCAGCGCGAGGCCGCCCTCGGCCTCCGCTCGCGCGCGTTCTTCGGCGACCACGGTTGCGATCTTCGCCGCGCCGCCCGCGCCACGGCTCCCCGCCATCTGGTCCCAGTCGTTGACGTGGACGAGGGTGAGGGTAAGGGGCGCAGCCAGAGAGGGCGGGGCCACTGCGGCAAGCGCAACGGCGCTCACGAAGACGGCTGCAACGGCCATCGCGACGCGTTTCAGGCGGTGGATTGTTCGCATGGTTTGGTCTCGATGTCTCTCCTGCGGTGGTCGCCAAGGGTGACGCACCGGCTTGCCACTGTCACGCCGCGGCTGTTGTCCGTTGCCCTGATGCTTTCAATATGCTATCAAAATGTCATCATTGGGGGGGGACGATCCATGGGTAACGTGACGATCCGCAACCTCGACGATCGGGTGATCGACGCGCTGAAGGCGCAAGCAAAGGCCAATCAGCGCTCGCTGGAAGCAGAGTTGCGCTTCGTGCTCAGCCAGGAGGTGAACCACCATCTGCGCATGGCCGCATTCAGGGAGCGCACCGCGGAGCTCGCCCGTGAGACCGCGGATGTGCCCCAGACCGACAGCGTCGATCTGCTGCGGCAGGATCGCGATCGGTGAAGTTCACTGTCGACGCCAGCGTGGTCGTCAAGTGGTACGTTTGCGAGAAGTATTCGGAAGAAGCACGCCTATTGCTTGGACACAGGCTTGAACGGTTCGCTCCTGATTTTGTGCTTGTCGAACTCGCCAACATATTCTGGAAGAAGGCCCGCCTGCGAGAGATCGGCGATCCTCAACCATATTTCCGGGAGCTGCACCGAGTTCGCGAGGCAGTCGTCCTGAGGCTGAGCGCCGATTTGATCGGGCGTGCTGCTCAGATCGCCGTGCAAATCGACCATCCAGTCTACGACTGCCTCTACATCGCCTGCGCCGAAGCAACGGGTTCGACGCTGATCACGGCGGATCGAAGACTGAAAGATACGGTCGCGGGTCACGCGCTGGCTGCCGATGTCCAATACATCGGGGCTAAGGGGGTTGCGGACAGCATCCAATCCGCCGCGACCCGCCTCATCATCACGCACGATAAGGTCGCCGAGCTTGTTGCTGCCAGTGACCTCCTCGACGAGACCGAGGAGAACATCTTTGCCGCGCTCGATGTCGGAAGAGCAGGATTGTCGATCACCACACATGAGGACAGAACTCTCATTCTCGACTCACCGGCGGGCAAACGCCTGAAACGCCTGTTCCATCAACTGAGTGACGAGGAGTGTATAGACCTGTTTGCGCTTGGGCAGCTCGGGCGGGGAAGTCTCGGCACCGAATGGCAGCCGATATTCGAACGGGCCTGCTCAATGATTGACGGCCACGCCAAAGATGGTTGGCGTTACGGTCTTCACCTTAGCGTACACTGGCGCGCCGGCTACGAGCGCCTGACCGGGATTTCGCTCTGACGGTCAAGCCGTGCCTCTTTTCCACACCCACATCGTTGTCGACTGGTCGGCGCGGTCGAAGCCGAGTCCCGCCAAGCCCACCAGGGATACGATCTGGTGGGCCGTTGCCCGCGTCGGGGGCGGAATCGCGGTGGACGAACCGGCGTACGTCCGCACCCGCCACGAGGCGCTCGAAAGCCTCGCTTGCTTGCTTGCCGGCGAGTTGGACGCAGGCCGTCGGGTGCTGGTGGGCTTCGACTTTCCCTTCGGCTATCCGGCGGGTGTGGCCGAACATCTGACCGGCAAGGCGTGCGCCATGACGCTTTGGCATTGGCTGGCCGAGCGCATCAAAGACGCACCCGGCAACGCCAACAATCGCTACGACGTAGCGGCCGCCATCAACGACACCTATCCGGGCCTCGGTCCGTTCTGGGGCCGTCCCGGCACCTGGGATTACCTGACGATTCCGGTGCGGGCATCCGAGCGCACGGAGCAGAAGGCGCACCCGCCGGAGCGCCGCCTCTGCGACATCCGCGCCACCGGCGCCAAGACGGTCTGGCAGTTGGCCTATTCGGGCTCCGTCGGCTCCCAGATGCTGCTGGGCCTGCCTGCGCTCAAGCGCCTGGTCGAGGACCCGCGCATCGCGGGACGCGCGGCGATCTGGCCCTTCGAGACCGGCCTGCAAACGCCCGACGCGCCGGCCGTGATCGCCGAGGTCTATCCCTCCCTCCTCAGGGCCGAAGTCCGCGCGCGCAGGGGCGAGGACGAAATCCTCGACAGCACCCAGGTGCGCGTTAACGCGGAGGCCTTCGCCCGGCTGGATGCTCTGGGCGGTCTCGCGCCCTTCTTCGCCGGTGCTCCCGATCTCACGGCCGACGAACGCCGCCCCATCGAGACCGAAGAAGCCTGGATCCTCGGCCTCGGCCACGAGAAGGCGCTCAAGGGCGTGCTCGCCTCGGCCTGACGCGCCGCACCTCCGCGCTACCCCCAAAGCCGGCTGCTGGCGAG
Organism: Alphaproteobacteria bacterium; assembly: GCA_022826345.1. The sequence continues at coordinate 15,866 of JAJDVB010000055.1, read as the reverse complement.
GTTCGCACCGGCCCGAAGCGCGCGAAACTTCGCCCAGCAGATGTCCTCGGTCATCATCGCGTTGTCGGTGAAGACGGCGAAGCCGCAGTCCACGCCCGCGATCACGCGTTCGCGATCCCCCACCGCGTCCACCGCACGCTGGATGCGCTCGGCGACCACTTCCGGGTGTTCCAGGTGCTTGGTCATGTTGTCGATCACGCCGGGAATCAAGACCATCGAGTCGGGCGGCGGGTTCTGGCGCACTGTCTGGTACTCGTGTTGGTGGCCGGGGTTGGCGAAGGGGATGTTGAGCGCGCCCACCTCGGCTTCGTAGAGACGCGGCAGCAGGGGCGCGAGCGGCGTGTCGTCGGCATGCGGCCCGTCCCAGGTGCCCCAGCACACGTGCAGGCGCACCCGCTCGCGCGGCACATCGGCGAGCGCCATGTTGAGCGCCTCGACGTGGTCTTCCACGCTGGCGAGGAAGGCGGCATCCGGCGCATCGCGGAAGTAGAGATAGCGCTCCATGGCGAGGTCCGGCGCGTCGATCTGGAGCAGGTGGCCGCGCGAGACGATGAACTCGTATTCCGTCTTCAGCTCCCGCGCGAGCGCGAAGAGGTAGTCGCGGTCCGACGCATAGTGGGCGTTGTTCATGATGGTCAGCACGCAGCCGGGCGAGGCGGCGGTCACGAAGGTCTCGGCGAAGCGTGTCTCCTGTTGGGCGAGCGCATCTTCGAATGCATCGCACTCCGCCCGCACGCCGGCGCAGCCGGAGTCGTAGCTCACCGCGGCGATCGCCTGCGGTGCGTTGACGATGCGCGTGCGTTCCTCCGGGTTGGTGCGAAAGGCCTCGCGGTAGGCCTCCGCGTAGAGGGGGAACTTCTCGAAGTCGAGCAGATCGTTGCGGGTGGAGCTCCCACCGAAGCCGCTCATGCGCTGGGCCGGATAGGTCGAATAGCCGGCGCGGGCCTGTTCGCCGTCGCCACCGATGTCGATGCCGCTCTCCAGCTGGCGCGCGACCACGTGCCGGGTGCGCGCTCGGATCGAGGCGTCGAGCGCCGCAGGATCGACCGGCTTGCCGTGGTCCTGCCGGATCAGCAGCGCGCTAAGCTCCGGGCTCCGCGCCAGGCTGCCGGCGTGTGTGATGAGAATCCGCGAGTCGCTGCAACGCATGGCACCGGCCCTCCCCGAGGCTCTTGCGCTCTGCCCTCAATGGTAATCGACCAGTTGCCCTGTCTCCACCGCGCCCCGAGGCGCACACGTTGCACGGAAGGCCGGGCCGGCTTTCCCTCTAGAATCAAGGTTATCAGGCGATGAAATTACCATGAAATCTTATAGTATTCCTAAGACATTACGCTGTAACATAATTGAAATGATATGATGGAATGCGCTCTTGTTTGAAAGAAAGAACCAGTCTAACCAATCCATATCAATTTAGCATTGATCGGACCAATTTATAAGATGTAATTTATCTACTAATTTTCTTTATCTCATTGTTTCAGATGGTTATGTTGTTAGCTATGCCGTATACGGTATAGCACAAGGTCAACAAAATATATTGATTCTGTGTATTTTTCTTGTCATTTTGTGCCTGTTTCGCTTTGTCTAGTGTTCCCAGTCCCCGTCGACTTTGACACTGCGATGCTGAAGCGCGGTCTCGATTTTCGAGAACAGCACCGGTTGTGAGGTGAGAGGCTCATGAGTGAGTTCGGAGTACCCGTCTCGTTAGGCGGAGCAAATGGCTGAATGCAACGGCTATTGTCCGCTTCTGCCGAGAGGAGACGCCTCAGTGATATGGACATACTCCATGTTCGTCGCTTGGCTCACGGGCGTGTGCCTCATTCTCGCGGCGCTCCTCCTCTCGACAGCGGGAGCGTAGGCCGCGTGACACCCTTAGCCCTTGCGTCTCACCACGGTCATGGTCTGCGCCCCTCCCTGGCGCTCGACCCGCTGCCCGCCTGTCCCTCCCTGCAGGCCGGGCAGCGCCGCGCAGACCATGACCGTGGTGAGACATTCCCGCCAAGAACAACAGTGCGGAGGTCCATCCAGTTGGTTCGGGGAAGTCAATTTGAGCCGATGGAGGACGGCTGGGCGCCTACCCTTCCCCGAGCCGGTGGACGTTTCGCGGCGGCACCGCGCCGCTGGCTAGTGCGGCGCGGTGCTTCGCGGTGGGCGAAAAGACCGTACGCCGCCTGATCCACAGCGGCGCGATCCCAGCCCGTCAGGTCCCCGGATGGTTGCTCTTGACCCCACCGTACCAAGGAAGTTCAGGAACGTATCGTGCCAGTCGGCACGCGGCACCCACGTATTCTCAGTCCGTCGGCCCGCCGATGCGTTCGGTCAGATCTGCGGCGGCCCTGCGTACCGCGGCGCTGAAGAGAGAGATGTCCTGCTCGGTGAAGCGGACGGTAGGGCCTGAGACCGATATCCCCGCCACCGCGTCTCCGTGGGCATCGATCACGGGCGCCGCGACGCAGCGCATGCCCGCATATCGTTCCTCGTCGTCGAATGCCCAGCCACGGGTTCGGGTGGTTTGGAGCTCGGCGAACAGGAGACTCGGCCTAGTGAGGGTCTTTGGCGTGAACTCGGTCAATCCCTTGCTCTGAAGCAATCTCTCGATGTCCTCCTGCGCCAGCTGCGCGAGCAGCGCCTTGCCGGCGCCGCAGGCATGCATCGGGCTGCGGGCACCATGGCGGAAGAAGGCCCGGATCGGATTGTGGGACTCGACCTGGCTGACGAAGACCATGTCTCCGTCTTCGGCGATGGAAAGGTTGGCGGTCTCGCCGGTCTCGCTCATCAGGCGCTGCAAGATATTCCGGCTCGCCTCCACCAGATCAATCCGATTCAGGAATTCGGAGCCCACGCGGAACGCCTCGACCCCGATCATCCATTCCTGCGCGTCCTCGTCGAACGCGGCGAACCGATGTCTCTGAAGCGTCATCAGCAGCCGATGGGCGGTCGATGGCGGCATCCCGGCCTGCATGGCGATGTTGGAGAGCGTGATCCTGTGTTCCCGCGCGAGAAGGCGCAGAAGCTGCAGTCCACGGTCGAGGGCACGCACCGTGCCAGTGTCGGCGTCGGCTACGGGCTTGCGCGGGCGACCGCGAGAGCGTTTCGGAGCGGTTCTGTCCATGGCAAGCATTCGTCTCCTGCGTGAAGCGGGAGCGCGATTGTAGCATAAGTTAAATTTCGGGCTAAATTGTTGTAATTTGAAGTGAAAAAACACAACTCATTGTAATAAATACAGTTACTTACAATATCTTGATAATGAAATATTTTTTCAGAAAAATAGACATCTGCTGAACGGCGATCTACTCTCCCACCCGCGACGATGTGGGGGACGAGCCATGACCGGTCAAAGTCCGGTCTTCATATCCGGTCAAGCCCGGTTCGGGCACTTGGGCAGCCCAGGAATACTGGCGCCGGACAGCGCGTCACGCGCCGCGCCGCACCGCCTGAAGACGGTTTCCGTGAGGGATGTCGAGGTCATGCAGGTTCAGACGCACGATGACGTTGTGTCGTCGCCGCGGAAACCGCGGGTATCGATGGCAGCCGAAGTGAGCGTACCCATCTGCGAAATGCGCGAACAGTGGCGCAGGCGCCGGACGTCGCCGCGTCCGGTGCGATACGGGACCTCTTCGGCCAATCACCAGCAGCTACCCCGGCCGGAAACGTAGGCAATCCGGTCGACCTCCCCGATCCCCTTCGATGGCTGCCGCCGTTCCCTCCAAAACGCTGGCTGGCGGTGGCACACCTGACTGACGGAGATTGTCATGCTCGACAAACCACGAACATCCACATGGGATATCCCCCATCTTCCGCCATTCCGGCATTTGCTCACGGTCGCAGCCGTGCTGCTGGTGATCGGCCTTGCGGCCTGCTCATCGACCTCCGATTCCGGGCGCGAGGGCGGCGGTGGCGAGAGCGGTGAGGGCCCCGGCCATGGCGAGGGCGGTGAAGGCGGAGAAGGCGGAGAGGGCGGCGAAGGAGGCGGAGAGGAATCCCGCAACGCGCTCCTGCCAGGGCAAACATTCGACATGACGCGCAAGGGCGCCCGTCTCGTCCTGCGCTACGACGCCGCCAGCGAGACCTTCCGGGGCACCGTGACCAACACGACGAACGCCCCGCTCAGCCAGGTACGCGTCGAGGTGCATCTCACGGGCGGCCCGGAGCTCGGACCGACAGAGCCAACGGACCTTGCGCCCGGCGAGACGATCATGGTCAGTCTCGACGCCACCGGCCAGAGCTTCTCGACCTGGAGTCCGCACCCGGAGGTCGGTCCCGGCTCGCCCGTCGACCCGACGGGCACGTCGACTTTCGTCCCCTCGCTTGGAGACTGGGCCGTCGTGGGTGGAGTCGACCTCGGCATCGAGCACCAAGGATACGGACTGCGCGCGTGGTACGATCCGTCGGATGGGATGCCACGCGTGTCCCCGGATCCTGCTCCCCAACACCAGCCGACAGGAGCGGCGACATGGACGGGTGAATGGGTTGGCTATCACGCGTCCGATCCGGCCATCAGCTCGGGCGCTGCAAGCGTCACCGTGACGCTGGGCGCCGCTACCAAGGCGGACTTGTCCCTCCAGGGCGTTCCGACCCTCGGCACCCTGCAGTGGGACGACATGCCGGTCGCCGGCGGGCGGTTCATGGGCAGCACCACGGCCAACTCTCAGACGTACGACGCCGTGGGGCAGTTCGGGGGCGCCGACCAGGCCGGCGTCGTCGGTCACGCCACGGGCTCAGACTTCCAGTCCGTGTTCTATGGCGAGAAGCCCTGAGCACTGGCGGGGCATGCCCGCGGCGGTCTCCTCTCGGATCGCCGCGGGCACGCTGCATCTTCCCAAGGCCGCGAATGCCGCGCAGCCCGGGGTCGCCGGCGCTCACCGACCACCCCGGTTGTCCGCCCAACGATCGGATCTTGGCGAACTCGATCTGCCTCTGTTCGGGCTCCCGCACGGCGAGTGCGTCGGCGGAGCGCACGTCGAATGCAGTTGCGATCGTCTGCTTGGCTCACCGGTCGGCCGACCGGCTCCAGTAGAACCCGTGGCAGAGCGATCACCATGAGAGCGCTTGCAGTCGGGGAGCATGGCCGGGGCAACGAACAGGATGTTCGGTATCGCCGGTTCCTGCGAAGGAGGTCAGGGCAATGGAGATAAGCGCCGAACGGCGGGACGCTGTGCTGTCCGTGCGTGTGGAAGGACGTATCGACGGCGCTAACGCCCGGCAGTTCGAGGAGACCATCCGAAGCGCCATCGAAGTCAGTGACCGTGCGGTGATCCTGGATTTCGAGCTGCTGGTCTTCATCAGCAGTGCAGGCCTCCGGGCCGTGCTCATGACCGCAAAGAGCCTGTGGAGGCGCGACATCGGGTTCGTGCTATGCTCTCCGCCCGATGCGGTCCGGGCCGCGTTCAAGACGAGCGGCTTCGACAACATCATCGCGATCCATCCGACCAGGGCCGACGCGCAGGCGGCGTTCGACCCCTGACGCCGCCCGTCCTGCTCTCGGAGCACACGCCGCCACCCTCGCACCCACGCAGCAAGAAAGTGCCGCATCAGGGCTGTTGCTCGGTGTGCGGTCTCAACTCGGCGTATCGAAGCGGTTACCCGCCCGGCGCCTGAGGGATATCAATACTGTGGACGCTCTCCGGGCCCCGCGATAGTGTCGCGTCGCCAGCGGGGGAGGGCCCTTGATGCGACCATCCGGCCGAAGACCGGACGAAATGCGTGCGGTGCGCCTCGAGTCGGGCGTGAACAAGCACGCCGAGGGCTCTTGCCTGGTGCGCTTCGGTGACACGCAGGTGCTCTGCACCGCCAGCGTGGAGGAGCGCGTACCCCCCTTCCTCCGCAACAAGGGGCGGGGCTGGGTCACCGGCGAATACGGCATGCTGCCGCGCTCCACCGGGTCGCGCAGTGCGCGCGAGGCCGCACGCGGACGCCAGGGCGGGCGCACCCAGGAGATCCAGCGCCTGATCGGCCGCTCGCTCCGCGCCGTGACCGATCTCGAAGCGCTGGGCGAACGCCAGATCACCCTCGATTGCGACGTCATTCAGGCCGACGGCGGCACCCGCACGGCTGCCATCACCGGCGCCTACGTGGCGCTCCACGCGGCGCTCGAACGCCTCGTCGTGTGCGGGGCGATCGAAGGGCTGCCACTCACGGACCAGGTCGCCGCCGTGAGCTGCGGCATCGTCGGCGGCGAGGCGGTGCTCGATCTCGATTATGACGAGGACAGCACGGCGGACGCAGACGCCAACTTCGTGCTCACCGCCGGCGGCGGGATCGTCGAGGTGCAGGGCACGGCGGAGGGCGACCCCTTCAGCGAGGCACAGCTGATCGCAATGCTGGCGCTCGCCCGCTCAGGCGCCGAGCAGCTCTTCGCCTTGCAGCGAAACGCCCTCGCCGGGGCTGGCTAGGCGGCGTGGCCCGTCGTCTCACGGCAGCGCGTCTGATCGTCGCGAGCCATAACGCGGGCAAAGTCCGCGAGATTGCGGCGCTGCTGGACCCCCTCGGCATCGAGGCGCTGGGCGCGTCGGCGCTGGGCCTCGCGGAGCCGGAGGAGACCGGCGACACGTTCATCGCCAACGCGGCGCTCAAGGCCCGCGCCGCGGCCGAGGCGAGTGGCGAGCCCGCGCTCGCTGACGATTCCGGCCTCGTGGTGCCGGCGCTCGACGGCGCACCCGGCATCTATTCCGCCCGCTGGGCGGGGCCGGGGAAGGATTTTCGCGTGGCGATGGGCCGCATCGAGGCAGAGCTTGGGATGCGCGGGCGTGAGACCACCGGTGCGGCGGCCTATTTCGTCTGCGCACTCTCCCTCGCCCGGCCGGACGGCCATTGTGAGATCGTCGAAGGCCGCGTCGATGGAACGCTGACGTTTCCGCCGCGCGGCCAACATGGCTTCGGTTACGACCCAATCTTCGTCCCCGACGGCCACGGGCGCACCCTCGGCGAAATGCCGCCGGAGGAGAAACAGCCGCTGACCCATCGGGCGCGGGCCTTCGAGCAGTTGGCGGCCTTCCTGCCGCCCCGGCCGTGACGGGCGAACCCGAGCTCGCCTCCACCGGCGCGCCCCCGGCGCTTGCCCTCTACGTCCACTGGCCGTTCTGCCTCTCCAAGTGTCCCTATTGCGACTTCAACAGCCATGTCAGGGAGAGCGTGGATCAGGCCAGATGGCGGGGTGCGCTGCTGCGCGAGCTCGACCACTTCGCGGCGCTGCTGCCGGGGGCGGCGGTCAACAGCATCTTCTTCGGCGGCGGCACGCCCTCGCTGATGCCGCCCGAGACCGCAGCCGCCGTCATCGACCGGGCGGCGGAGTGCTGGACCCTCGCGCCGGACGCCGAAATCACCCTCGAAGCCAATCCGACCTCGACCGAGGCTGCGCGACTCGAGGATTTCCGCGCAGCCGGCATCAACCGGGTCTCGCTCGGCGTGCAGGCGTTGGACAACGACGCTCTCCAATTACTCGGGCGCGGGCACGACGCGGCAGAGGCGCGCCAAGCGGTGGCGCTGGCGCAGCGCATCATGCCGCGCAGCTCTTTCGACCTGATCTATGCGAGACCCGGCCAGGCGGTTGAGGCCTGGCGCGAAGAGCTGAGCGAGGCGTTGTCGTTCGCCGGCGATCACCTCTCCCTCTACCAGCTCACCATCGAGAAAGGCACGCCCTTCTGGCGGCAGGAGCGCGACGGCGCGTTCGCGCTGCCCGACGACGATACCGGCCGCGCTCTTTACGACTCGACCCAAGAGAGCATGGAGGCGGCCGGCTTTGCGGCCTACGAGGTCTCGAACCATGCGCGCGGCGGCGATGCCTGCCGTCACAACCTCGCCTACTGGCGCTATGACGACTACGTGGGCATCGGGCCGGGCGCCCACGGCCGTATCGCGCCGGCAGGGGAGGAGCGGCAGGCGACGCGCCAGCACGCCGCCCCCGAGTCCTGGCTCTCCGCCGTCGAGCGCGCGGGCCACGGCACCGCCGAGACACGTCCCCTCGATCCGCAAGAACAAGCGGGCGAGATGCTGATGATGGGCCTCAGGCTTGCGGAAGGGGTATCGGAAGCGCGCCTGAAGGAGCGCACCGGCTGTGATCCCGACCGGGTGATCGACCCCGGTGGCCTCGCCCGACTCGTCGAGGCCGGCTATCTGGAGCGAGGGGACGGGCGGCTGCGCGCTACCGCCGCCGGCCGGCCGCTCCTCAACAGCCTGCTGGTCGAGTTGCTTGTGTAGGAGCCGGCGATCGCGCCGGATCCGCGTGTTACGACGGGCTTTGTGGGCCGCCCGCCCGCATGGGGTCCGCGGCGGCGCGGGCGGCCTCGCGCAGGCGCCGCAATAGCCCGAAGCCCGGTGGGCGGAAGCGGGCGAATTGCCCTCGCGCCGTCTGGATGCGCATGACGTCGGCGATACGGCGGTCGAGGAAGCCCCAGGTCGCCTGCGTGTCCTCGGAGCCGTCGTTCAGCCAGTAGAGCAGGGTGGAGAGGTAGACGCCGGCGAGCAGGGCGCGCTTGGTGTAGAAGCCGAAATCCGTCGACTTGTCGCCGACCGCGAACCAGACCGTGTCCACGGTGCGGTAGAGGGACGAGAGCGCGTGCGGGCCATTGACGGGCTGCGCCAGGATCGGCAACGCCGCGCGGATCGCCTCGCGGTGTGCCACGTTCTGCTCGAGCCTGAGACGCACGGCGTGCGCGATGCGCTCCCGCAGCCGCATTTCCGCCAGATCGGACTCCTTCAGCGCCTCTTCCATGCGCCGGTCGGCGTAGGCCGCGTGATAGGTGACGAGCGCGACCGGCCCGCCGGCAAAGGCCTGGTGCGCCTCCTCGGCCTCGATACCAAGCTCCGCCGCTGCCGCAGCCAGCGCCTTCTCGGACCAGCCGTCGAAGGGCACGTGGGAGAGAACCGCGACCAGCAGCCGGTCGCGCGTCTCGTCCGCAGGCAGCGCCCGCCACATGGCTCAGGCCTCCACGGCCGCCGGGCGGCCGAGCTCGCTCGTGAAGGTGAGGGTCGAGAGGTCGGTCATCCGCATCGGATAAAGGATACCATCCAGGTGGTCGCACTCATGCTGCACCACGCGCGCATGGAATCCCCGCGCCTCGCACTCGTGGCTGCGGCCTTCGGTGTCGGTCCAGCGGTAACGGATGTGGTCGTAGCGCGGCACGATGCCGGCGAGGCCGGGGAGGGAGAGGCACGCTTCCAGGTCCTCCACCATGCGCTCGCCGATCGGCTCGATTGCGGGGTTGATGAGGACCGTCGGCGACTCCAGCTCCGACGAAGGCGCTGGCTCGTCATCCGCGCTCTCTTCCCCCGCCGTCTCGCGGCCGGGCGGCACGCGGAAGAGCACGAGCCGTAACGGCACGTGGACCTGGGGTGCTGCGAGGCCGGCTCCGTTTGCGTCCTCCAACGTCTCCATCATGTCCTCGATCAGTCGCGCGATCGCCGGTGCGGTCGGGTCGGCCACCGGCAATGCGGCGCGGCTCAGCACGGGGTGGCCCATGCGTGCGATCTTGAGTATCGCCATGCTCTCTATATGGACCGCGCCGGGCCCGCCGTAAACCGCTTGGCGCCGGAGTGTCGGGGGAGGGCGCGAAGCGGGTTGGGTAGCCTATGTCGGAATCGTGATATGAACCGGCGGGGAGAGGTACTGGCGGCCGGGCATCATTTTGGTTATGCTGCGCCGCCGTCGCCCATAAGCTTCCAGAGGCCATGAACCGACGCATCGCCGCGACGCCGGCGCTCCTGTTTTCCGCCGTTCTGTGTGTTTCACTGCTCGCCGGCCCCCACGGGGCGGACGCGCAGGTGAAGCCTGAGCCCTTGGCCGAGAACGCCAATTGGAAGGCGCACAGCTACGTCCGGGACGGCAATAAAGTCTGCTACATGCATGCCAAACCGGCGAAGTCCGCGGGCAATTACAAGCGGCGCGGCGCGCCCAACGTCATGGTGACCCGCCGCCAGGCGGCGAGGACGACCGAGGAGGTCAGCGTAACCTCGGGCTATCCCTATCCTGAGGGAAAGGCCGTGAAGGTGAGCATCGACGGGCGTCAGTTCAACTTCGACCTCACCCATGGTGAGCACGCGTGGGTGAGTGACGAAGCGGCGGATGCCACCGTCGTCAAGGCCATGATACGCGGCCGTGAGATGAAGGTGCGCGGGGTGTCTCTCAAGAACACCTACTCCGAAGACAGCTACTCCCTGATCGGCTTTACCAAGATCCACGACGCCATCGTCAGGGCGTGCCCGTAGCCCCAAGTTCCGCCGGGTGCGCCGAGGCCGCGGCCGGCGATAGCTCAACGATCCAGACAAGCACCGCTCGGGAAAGCCTGATCGGGCTCACGCGGGACGAGCTCGCCCTGCGTCTGCGGGCCGTCGGCGTGCCGGAGGACCGCCTGCGCATGCGGGCCAAGCAGCTCTGGCACTGGATTTACCACCGAGGCGCCGTCGAGTTCGGCGCAATGACCACGATCAGCGGCGCGCTCCGCGCCGCGCTCGCCGAGCGCCATACCCTGGCGCGCCCCGAGATGGCGACGGAGCAACGCGCGTCCGACGGCACGCGGAAGTGGCTGCTGCGCTTCGCCGACGGCCGCGAGGTGGAGACCGTCTACATCCCCGAGGAAGACCGCGGCGCGCTTTGCATTTCGTCCCAGGTGGGATGCACGCTCTCCTGCACCTTCTGCCACACCGGCACCCAGCGCATGGTGCGTAATCTGGAAGCCGGCGAGATCGTCGGGCAGTTCCTCACGGCCCGCGATGCCTACGGCGAATGGCCATCGCCGCGCGGCCCGCGCATGCTCTCCAACATCGTGATGATGGGCATGGGCGAGCCGCTGTTCAATTACGACAACGTCGCCAAGGCTCTGCGCATCGTCATGGACCCGGAGGGGATCGCGCTCTCGCGCCGGCGGATCACGCTCTCTACCGCCGGCGTGGTGCCGATGATCGAGCGCTGCGGCGCCGAGCTCGGCGTTGGCCTCGCGGTCTCACTTCACGCCGTCCGCGACGACCTGCGCGACGAGCTGGTTCCGATCAACCGCAAGTACCCGATTGCGGTGCTGCTCGACGCCTGCCGGCGCTACCCGGGTGCCAGCAACGCGCGGCGCATCACCTTCGAATACGTGATGCTGAAGGGCGTGAACGACTCCGAGGCCGAAGCCCGCGACTTGGTGCGCCTGATCGCCGGCATTCCTGCCAAGCTGAACCTGATCCCCTTCAATCCCTGGCCGGGCGCGCCCTACGAGTGCTCGTCACCGGAGGCCATCGAACGGTTCGCTGCGATCGTCAACCGGGCGGGCTACGCCGCTCCGGTGCGCGCGCCGCGCGGCCGCGATATCCAGGCGGCCTGCGGCCAACTCAAGTCGGCGAGTGTGCCGCGACCTCGGCTGCGCGGAGGAGATCCCGGCACGGTGAGCGCGCCGGCGGCTTGAATCCGGCGCCTGGGCTCTCCTTACTGTGCCCGGTCGAAGTCGGCGAAGCTCTTGCCTTCCTCCGCAAGCTGGCCGAGCAGCGGCGCCGGCTCCCAATAGTCCTGGCTCTCGTGGAGGCGGGCGATGGCCGTGTGAATGGCGCCGAGACCGACGTGGTCGGCCCAGTGCATCACGCCGCCCCGCCAGCGGGGGAAGCCGTAACCGTTGATCCACACGATGTCGATGTCGCTCGCACGGAGTGCGATGCCGTCTTCCAGCACGCGCGCCCCTTCGTTGACCAGGTGGTAGAGGCAGCGTTCAACGATCTCGTCCGCGCCGATGGCGCGGCGCTCGATGCCGCTTTCCGTCGCGACCTCCGCGATGAGCGCATCCACCTCCGGGTCCGGTATCGGCGTGCGGCTGCCGGGCTCATAGCGGTAGTAACCGGCGCTGGTCTTCTGGCCGAAGCGGCCGCGTTCGCAGAGGCGGTCGGCCACCGCCGAATAGCGCTTGGAGGGATCGCGCAGGTGCGCGTCGGCCTTGCGCTTGCGCCAGCTCACGTCGAGGCCGGCGAGGTCGGCGACGGCGCAGGGCCCCATCGCCATGCCGAAGCCGGTGAGCGCGTCGTCGATCTCGGTCGGGCTCGCGCCTTCCTCCAGCAGGAAGCGCACCTGCCGTGTGTAGCCCTCCAGCATGCGGTTGCCGATGAAGCCGTGGCAGACGCCGGCCACGACCGCAATCTTGCCGAGCCGCCGGCCGAGCGCGAGCACGGTGGCCAAAGTTTCGGGCGAGGCCGAATCGGTGCGCACCACCTCCAGGAGCCGCATCACTTGGGCTGGACTGAAGAAGTGCATGCCGAGCGCGTTGCCCTTGCGGTGCGGCACGATGTCGGCCAAGTGGTTGACGTCGAGATACGAGGTGTTGGAGGCGATGATCGTGCCCTCGTCGCACGCCGAATCGAGGTTGCGGAACACCTCTTCCTTCAGCGGCATCTCCTCGAACACCGCTTCGATGACGAGATCGGCGCCGCCCACGCCTTCCAGCGATTCGATCGGCTCGATCAGCTCGACGCGGGCCTCGGCGTCCGCTGCGCCGAGCCGCCCGCGCTCCACGCGGCGCTCGTAGTCGTTGCGGATCGCGGCCAGCGCGCGTTCGAGGGCGTCTGAGTCGGAGTCCATCAGGCGCACCGGGATTCCGGCGTTGGCGAAGCAGGTGGCGATGCCCCTGCCCATGGTGCCGGCGCCGATGATGGCGGCGTGCTCGATGGTCCGGGCCGACGTGTCCTTGCCGATACCCGGCACCTTGCGCACGGCCCGCTCGGCAAAGAACACGTGGCGGAGCGCCGCCGATTCGGGCGAGGCCATGCATTCCTGGAAGATCTCCCGTTCCTTGCGGATCCCCTCGTCGAAGGGGAGCGTCAGTGCTGATTCGACGCATTCCAGGCATGCAATCGGGGCTCGCTGGCCGCGCGCCCGCCGTTCAAGGCGCTTGCGCGTGGCCGCGAAGACATCCGGGTCCTTCAACACCGGCTCTCGCTCGCGGGCGAGCGGATGCGGCTGCCCGGCGGCGATCCGTTCCGATGCGAAGGCGAGCGCGCCTTCCAGCAGGTCGCCGTCGATCACCCGGTCGATGATGCCGCTCTGGGCCGCCTCTTCGGCAGCGACGCTTGTGCCGTCGACGATCATCGCGAGCGCCGTCTCAACGCCGGCGAGCCGGGGCAGGCGCTGGGTGCCGCCCGCGCCGGGCGGGAAGCCGAGCAACACCTCCGGTTGACCGACCTCGGTCGTCGGGCTTGCGACCCGGTAGTGGCAGGAAAGCGCCAACTCGAGCCCGCCGCCCAGGCAATAGCCGTTGAGAGCGACGATCACCGGCTTGGCAGAGCGCTCGATCGCCGGGATCACGTCGCGCAGCGTGGGCTCCCCCTCGGGCCAGGGTTTGCCGAACGAGCGAATGTCGGCGCCGGCGAGTCCGCCTTTGCCCGCGCAGCGCAGGACCACGGCCTCGACCGCGTTATCGGCTTGCGCTTCCGCCAGCCGCTCCAGGATTGCGCCCGGCACGCCGGGGCTCATGGCGTTCACCGGCGGGTTGTCGATGGTGATGACGCCGACCGCGCCCTCGCGCTCCAAGCTCGCGCCGCTCATTCCTCGCGTTCCTCTGTCTTTGGTGGAGAAGCTGTCGATAAACAGTTGATAACCCGGTGGATTAGCTGTGGAAAACCGGTGGAAAACCTGTGAGCGGTGTCAGGCCGCGCACACCTCGTCGCGCACCTTCGGTGCTAACTGACTGATACGGCGTTGCTTTGTTCCTCCTGATTCGGCCGCTGGAGGCGGAATCGGTCCCCGATTTCGCCCCCACTGCAACTGAGAGCATGGGAGGACAATCGATGGCCACGGTCCGCCTCGACGAACGCCGCATCCACACGCTCAAGCCCCGCAAGTCCGCTTACGACGTCCGCGACCGAAAACTCATGGGTTTCGGCGTGAGGGTAATGCCCTCGGGCGCCAAACGCTACTTCATCCACCTCCAGTACCAGGGAAGACGGACCTGGAAGATCATCGGCGAAGCGGGCCTTATCGGCACGGACGAGGCTCGCGACCGAGCGAAGACCGTGATGGCCGCAATCCGGGAAGGCAGTGTCGCGCAGTCCACAGCACTGCCCGACATCGCCTTCGAGACGGTCGCCGAAGAAGTGTTTCGGCGCTACGCCAGAAACTGGAAGCCATCGACGCTCAGAGTCAACCGCGGCTATTACCGCAACCAGATCCTGCCCTGGTTCAGGGATCGCTTGATCGGCGAAATCACCGTGAGCGACATCCGGCGCTGGTTCGCGTCCCTTCACGAAACTCCGGTGGCCGCCGACCGCTCCGCTCCCATTCTCTCCGTCATTATGCGCCAGGCCGAGGTCTACGGCTATCGTCCTGAAGGAACCAATCCGTGTGTGGGCATCAAACGGTATCGCCGCCGGGGGCGGGAGCGCTTCCTGTCAGTCGCCGAGCTTCGTCGGCTCGGCGACGTGCTGACGCGCCACGAAGCCGATCACCCGCAGTTCGTGGCGATCATAAGATTGTTGCTGCTCACCGGATGCCGCAGAAGCGAGATCGTCACTCTCAAATGGCGCTACTACCGAGAGGGCAGGCTGTTCCTACCCGATAGAAAGACAGGCGGTTATTCCATCCCGATGTCAGTCGGGTCCGTGCAGGGCCATGCGGTTCCTAACTAACCGTATCTATTAGAGTTTTTCAGTTCTTCGGCGTTCCCGTCCCCTTGCATCGGGGACACGCGGGCTCTAGGATATCCCATCGAGGTGATGCCACATAGGTGCGCCTTGATACCACGAATCGGGCCGTATCCGACGCGGGCCGGGGCGCATCGCCGGGGAACGCCATGCCGAAGAGAAGCACCCTCCGTCTCACCATCCGTAGCATCGCCGCCCTCCCGGCCACCGGCAGCGACGCCTTCCATTGGGACCGCGATCTCGCCGGCTTCGGCGTGCGCGTCCAGCGCAACGGCCGCAAGGTCTATGTCGTGCAGTCCAGGGGACCCGCCGGCCTGAAGCGCATCACCCTCGGACCCGTCGCCGGCGAAGCGCTCGACAGGCGCCGGCGCGAGGCCGCCCGGATCATCGACCGCATCAAGCGCGGTCTCGACCCCATCCCGCCGAAGCCCGAGCCGGACCCCACCGTCGCCGATCTCGCGGCGCGCTGCATGCGCGCCTACGTCAACGTGCAGTGCAAGCCGAAGACGCAGGAGCTCTACCGCACCGCCATCGACAAGCACATCGTTCCCACGCTCGGAACCATCCTCGTGAAGGACGTGCGGTCCAGTCATGTCATCGAGCTCCACGACCGCATGCGCGACACGCCGTCGATGGCCAACCACGTCGTCAGCATGCTCTCGAAGATGTATTCCTTGGCCGCGACGTGGGAGCTCGTGCCCCACGGCCGCAATCCCTGCAAGCGGGTCAGGCACTACCGCGAGGAGCCCCGCGAGCGCTTCCTGTCGCCGGACGAGTACCGCGGCCTCGGCGCGGCGCTCAGGGAGGCGGAGGCCGACGGCTCGCTGTGGCCGCCGGCGATCGCGGCGATCCGTCTGCTGATGCTGACCGGCTGCCGCAAGTCCGAGATCCTCACCCTGCAATGGGATGACGTGGACCGCACGGCGGGCGAGTTCCGGCTCCGCGACGGCAAACGGGGGCCGCGCATGGTGCCGCTGACCACGCCGGTGCTGAAGGTGCTCGACGGCATTGAGCGGGTCGAGGGCAATCCCTGGGTCATCCGCAGCAAGAAGCCCGGTGCTCATCTGCCGGGCCTCGGTTACTACTGGAACCGCATCCGGGATCGCGCCGGGCTGAAGGACGTGCGCATCCACGACCTCCGCCACAGCCACGCCTCGGAGGCGCTCGCGCTCGGCGAGAGCCTGAGCATGATCGGCAAGCTTCTCGGGCATTCGAAGGTGGGCACCACCGCCCGCTACGCGCATCTGGTGCAGGACGCCGAGAAGGCCGCCGCC
>JAJDVB010000020.1 GCA_022826345.1 Alphaproteobacteria bacterium | reverse complement strand
GCCTCGATCACGTCGTGCCAGAGCGCGTGGCACTCGGCGGCGTGATAGGCGCCGAAGCGGCCGACCAGGTCCTCCACCGCCTCGAACTCCGGCACCGGCGTCTCGTCGATGGCGCAACCGGCGGCACGGAGCCGCTCGACCGCGCCCCGCGCCGCAGCCTCGACGCCGGGATCCAGGGCCTCCCACACCAGCGTCGTCGGCAGCGCGAAGCGGGCGCGGGAGAGAGAAGCGCCCGCGAGATCCGGCGCCGGGCGGCTGCCGGCCCCGACGCGCCCGTCGAGCACGGCGAAGAGCGCCGACGCATCGGCCACGTCGCGGGTAAGCGGACCCACCGTATCCATGCTGGTGCTGAGCCCGAGCACGCCGTCGAGCGGCAGCAGCCCGACGCTGGTCTTGAGACCGACGAGGCCGTTCCAGGCTGCCGGCACGCGCACGGAGCCGCCGGTGTCCGAGCCGATGGCGGCGGCGGCGAGGCCGCGCGAGATCGAGACCGCAGCGCCCGAGGACGAGCCGCCCGGTATGCGCGGCACGGCCTCGTCGAAGGGGTTGGCCGGCGTGCCCATCCTGGGGTTGAGGCCCAGGATGGAGAAGGCGAACTCGGTCTGGTTGGTCGTGCCGAGGCAGACCAGGCCGGCGCGGGTGGCGCGGGCGAGCACGGTCGCGTCGCGCTCCGCGATGCGCTCCGCCAGCGCCGGCGTGCCGTGGCTGGTGACGTCGCCCGCGCTGTCGTAGAGGTCCTTCCACGAGATCGGCACGCCGTCGAGCGGCGACTGCCTGGTGCCGGCCTGGGCGCGCCGGTGGGCGGCCTCGGCCTCGGCGCGGGCGCGGGCAGGCGTGAGGCGGAGATAGATCGTGCGTTCGCCGTCGGCCGCCTCGATGCGCTCGAGGAAGTATTCGGTCAGCGCGCGCGGGTCGATGGCGCCGCTCTCGATGCCGGCGCCGAGCGCCAGCGCGCTCATCCGATGCCACTCACCGCTCATCGCACCATCCTCCGGCCGCTCCCCTGCCCCCGACGGGCCTCCTTAGCGGAAGGATTCCGGGCGGCGCAAGGAGAGGCGTGTGCGCTGTCGTGAATCCCTTGGTGATCAAGGGCTCCAGCTGACCCGAGACTTTCTTCTTACCCCAGAAGCATCGCAGATTTCTGCGGATCTGCGATGTGCGGATAGGGCGGTTCGAGGATTTCCACCCCATAGCCGCCGGCGCTCCAACTCCGCTCCCAGGTCCGTTCCAGCCCCGTCGCGTTGTCCCGCCCGAATCGGATAGAAAGTGTCGCCATCGGGCCTGCGGCCCTCGTTCCATCCACCAGCCATGGTTGGGAGAACGCGATGGCGACGACGGAGAAGTTACCCTTTTCCTGGCACAGTGTCGAAAGCCTGCCGGACCTTGAGCGCCTGCGGCTGGTGCTCGAGGTCCTTCCCGACGAAGAGATCGTGGCGGCGCTTCAGGTTGGTCGGGGCCGCGGGCGCAACGACTACCCGGTGAGCGCGATGTGGCGCGCGCTGATCGCAGGCGTCGTGTTCCAGCACGCCTCGATCCAATCGCTGCTGCGGGAGTTGGGCCGCAACCCGGCACTGCTCGAGATTTGCGGCTTCGACCCGCTGCCTTTCCAGAGCGCGCCCGTGACGGAGCTTCGCGAGGGAAGCGAAGGAGCGAGCGCGGTGACGCGTCCGGCCCAGGTGCGCTCGACGGTGCCCAGCCACTGGAACTTCTCGCGGTTCCTGGCGTGCGTGGTGCGCCTTGAGAAGGAGCGCGGGCTGGTGTCCGCAATGGTCGAGACCCTGCGCGCGTCGCTCTTCGAGGAGCTGCCCGACTTCGGACGCCATCTCGGCTACGACGGCAAGGCGATCGAGAGCCACTCGACGGGGTGGGTTGCCGAGGGCAAGGAGAAGACCTCCGACCCGGACGCCGACTGGGGCAAGCACGAGACGACCGGGGTGCACAGCAAGACCGGCAAGATCTGGAAGAAGGTGAAGTCATGGTTCGGCTACGGCCTTCACCTGATCGCCGACACCCACTACGAGATGCCGGTGGCGTTCGAGGTGACGCAGGCGTCGGGCTCGGAGGTTAAGATGCTGCCCAAGATGCTGGAGGAACTGTTCGCGAAGGCGCCGCAGATGGCAGATCGCTGCGACGACTTCAGCGCCGACCGAGGTCTCGACAACGCGCCGCAGAAGAAGAAGCTTTGGGACAAATGGAGCATCCGACCGCTGATCGACACGCGCTTGATGTGGAAGGCGGAGAAGGAGGAGCCGGACTATGACCCGACGAAGCCGATCACGCGGGCGCTGTTCCCCGATCGCGCCGATGTCGTGGTTCACGACGAGCGCGGCCGCGTGTCCTGCGTCTGCCCCCAGACCGGCGAGGTCCGCGCCATGGCCTACCAGGGCCTTGAGGCCGACCGCGGCGTGTGCGGCACCATCAAGTACCGCTGCCCGGCAGCAGCCTTCGGCTTCGACTGCGCGGGCAGCGAGGCGTGCCACCGGGCGGGCGGGGTGCAGCCCGGCGAGTACGGCCGCATCGTGCGCATCGACCTCGACAAGCACGACCGGCGCATCTTCACACCGACACCGTGGGGCAGCCCGTCGTGGCGGCGCGGCTACAACCGACGCTCTGCCATAGAACGGATCAACAGCCGCCTCGACAATAGCTTCAACTTCGAGACCCACTACATCCGCGGGCTCGCCAAGATGAAGACCCGTGTCGGGCTGGCCCTGGCGGTGATGATG
>JAJDVB010000174.1 GCA_022826345.1 Alphaproteobacteria bacterium | reverse complement strand
CTTCCAGCTCTGTCTCGGCATCGATTGGGGCGCGCCGGCGACGCCCGAGGCGCTCTCCTACATGAAGAGCCTGCTGCCGGAAGGCGCCCACTGGGCCGCCTTCGGCATCTCGCGCGACCAGCTCCCCATCGCCGGCCTCTCGGTCCTGAGCGGCGGTCACGTCCGCACCGGGCTCGAGGACAATATCTATCTCGAGCGCGGCGTCCTCGCGCCCTCCAATGCGGCGCTGGTGGAGCAGGCGGTCACCCTGGTCCGCATGCTGGGCGCGGAACCGGCGACGCCGGCGGAAGCGCGCGAGATCCTGGGCACGCGCAACTGAGCGATAGCGAATGTGTGTCGGCCTATGGCGGGTGCGCGGCGCCCGGCGTCGGCGTAGTGATTGCGCCGCAACGATGAAGAGAGTGACCAATGGTTCCGCTGATCGATATCGAACCGTTTCTCCGGGGCGGGGCGGCCGACAAGAAGCGAACCGCTTCCGCCCTCGACGACGCGTGCCGCGCGTTCGGCTGGCTGGTGATCGCGGGCCACGGCGTGCCCGATGCGCTCATCAGGGAGATGCACGCCGTCTCACGGGCCTTCTTCGCGTTGCCCCACTGGGAAAAGATGAAGCACAGGATGCCGGCCGACCGCTACCGCGGCTTCACGCCGCCGGGGACGGAGAGCCTGGCCTACAGCCTCGACGAGGAGCGTCCGCCGGACCTGAAGGAGGCCTACAGCATGGGGCCGGTGAATTCGGCCCACGACGAATATCACTACGGCCCGGCCGGCGCGCGCTACTTCGCGCCCAACATCTGGCCCGACCGGCCCGATGACATGCCGAGGGTGTGGGAGGCCTACTACCGCGAGATGACCCGGCTCTCCGCCGACGTGATGCGCATCTTCGCAGTGGCGCTCGACATGCCCGAGGATTTTTTTGCGCCCAAGATCGACGAGCACATCACCAATTTCAGCGCCATCTATTACCCCTCGCAGCCCGATGCGCCGCAGCCTGAGCAGCTTCGCGGCGGCGCGCACACCGATTACGGCAGCCTGACTCTGGTGCACTGCGACACCGCCGTGGGCGGGCTGCAGATTCAGACGGAGTCAGGCGCATGGGAGGACGTGCCCTGGTTCCCGGACAGCTTCTCGGTCAATCTCGGCGACCTGATGGCCGAGTGGACCAACGACCGCTGGCGCTCGACCATGCACCGCATCGCCAATCCGCCCCGCGAGAAGGCGCACCTCGACCGGCTATCGCTGATCTTCTTCCATCAGCCCAACTACGACGCCGAGATCGAGTGCTTGCCGAGCTGCGTGAGCGCCGACAATCCGGCGCGCTACGGGCGCACGACCTCGGGCGATCACATCACGATGAAGCTCACCAAGCAGCGTGCGCCGGGGCTGGAGGCAGAGGCGGAAGGCAAGTCCGAGGGGCGCCCGAAGGCGTGGCTCTATCCGCCGGAGCCGGAGACAGAAGAGCGCGCGGGCTGAGAGACGCGGCGCATCCTTCACCCAAACGTGATTGGCCTTGCGATTTTGTCAGGGGGCCGCGTGCTACCATCGCGCCATGATTGCGAAAATGAAGCTTGGTGCTCTTCTTCTCGCCGCGGCGCTCGTGGCCGTTCCGGCTGCTGTGCGCGCGGACGATCCGAAGGTGGTCCTAGAGCTGTTCACGTCCCAGGGGTGTTCGTCGTGCCCGTCGGCCGATGCCTATCTTGGGGAGCTGGCGGCGACGCGGGACGATGTGGTCGCGCTCTCGTTCCACGTCGACTACTGGGATTACATCGGCTGGGAGGATCGTTTCGCAACGGAGGAGACGACGGACCGGCAGCGGGACTACGCGCGTGCGCTCGGCATCGCCTACGTCTATACGCCGCAGCTCGTGATTGACGGCGCACGCCACGCGGTGGGGTCCAACAAGCGGGCCGTGAGCGACGCCATCGCCGTGTCAAAGGCCGTGAAGGCGAGGCGGGTTCCCGTGGCGCTCACGTCGAGCGGCACCGGCCAGCTATCCGTCGAGATCGGCCACTCCGACGGCTACTACGGGGAGGCCACGGTCTGGCTCGTCTCCGTCGATCGAGAGCACAGGACCACGGTCGACGCCGGCGAGAACCGGGGTCGCACGCTGATCAACCATCACGTGGTGCGCGATTTCCGCTCCATCGGGCGCTGGACCGGCGGCGCCATGACCCTCGAGTTCGGGCCGGATGAGCTATCGAGACGGTCCGACGGCATGGGCGACGGCTGTGCCGTCCTCGTCCAGGAGAATCGCGGCAAGGGCCGCATCATGGGCGCGGACCTCGTCTGGCTCGACGAGAGCTGACGGCAAGAGTGTTTTCGTTCGCACGGAAACGCTCTCGCACTTTTCGCTCACGGCTGCCGGCCTGCGGCCGGCGCCTCCGCGAGGGCGCCGCTTTCGCGGCGAGCCGCGGTCGCGGCCTGTCGCGCGTCCGTCAGGGACGGACACGCTCTACGTTCGTTGGCCAGGGCGCAAACCTGCCGGTCAGTCCGCCAGCGCGCGCGACACGAGACCCGAAAGGCGCTGGGTGAAGGCCGAGGGGTCGGGCACCGGTTCGCCTTCGAGGATAAGAGCCTGATCCATCAGAAGGTGCGCAGCGTCCTCCAGCGCCTCGCTCGCGCCTTTCTGACCGACCATCCGCGCCAGCGCGCGGGTCAGATCGTGTGACGGGTTGATCTCCAGCACGCGCTTCTGCACCGGCAACTCGTGCTTGTGCTGGCGAAGCAGCCGCTCCAGGTGCATGTCGAGGTCGCCCTCGTCGGCGACGAGGCAGACCGGGCTGTCGGTCAGGCGTTCGGAAGTGCGCACGTCTTTCACGGCATCGGCCAGCGTCAGCTTCACCAGCGCGATCAGCTTGTCCATCTCGCCCGGAGGCGTGGCGTCGGCTTCGTCCGGCTTGGCTTCGTCGCTCACCGCAAACTTGTCCAGGTCCGCGGCGCCCTGGGTGACCGAGCGGAACGGCTTCTCCTTGTATGCGCCGACCACGGGCAGCCAGAACTGATCGACCGGGTCCACCATGAGCAGCACGTCGATGCCGCGGGCGCGGAAGCCCTCGATCTGGGGACTGCGGCGCAGCGCGTCCGCGTCCTCCCCGCTCATGTAGTAGATGGCTTCCTGCTGCTCCGGCATCGCGTCCACGTAGTCGTCGAGCGAGAGCCAGCGCTCGCCGCCGCCCGTGGAGCGGAAGCGGACGAGGGGAAGCAGCCGGTCCTTCTGCTCTGCGTCTTCGTACAACCCCTCCTTCAGCACCGCGCCGAAATTCTCCCAGAACGATGCGTATTCATCGGGGGTCTTCTTGGCGCGCTTCTCAAGCTCGGAGAAGACGCGCTTGACCAGGCCGGTCCTGATCTTCGCCAGGATCGGGTCGTTCTGGAGCGTTTCTCGGCTGACGTTGAGCGCGAGATCGCTGGAGTCCACCACGCCCCGCATGAAGCGAAGATAGGGCGGGATCAGCCCCTCGCATTCGTCGGTGATGAAGACGCGCCTGACGTAAAGCCGCACCCGGTGCCGACGAATCGGGTCGAACAGATCGAAGGGCGTGGTGTCCGGCACGAAGAGCAGCGCGGTGTACTCGATGCGCCCTTCGGCGTGCAGGTGGATGGTGTGCCAGGGATCGCCCGGCATGTGGGCGATGTGGTGGTAGAACTCGCGGTACTGGTCCTCGTCGATCTCGCTCTTGGGCCTGCTCCAGAGCGCCGAGCCCTCGTTGACCATCTCCTTCTGGCCGCTCTCGTTCTCGAGCCAGATGGGCAGGCCGACATGGTCGGAGTAGGCCTTGACGATGGTGCGGATGCGGAGCGGCTCCAGGAACTCGCGCGCGTCCTTGCGCAGGTGGAGTTCGATCCGGGTGCCGCGGGCGGCGTCGGCCTCCGGCGCGATCGAGAACGATCCGGTCCCGTCCGAGCGCCAGCGCCAGCCTTCGGCCTCGTCCGCCCGGCGGGTCACGACGTCGACGCGCTTCGCCACCATGAAGGACGAGTAGAAGCCGACGCCGAATTGGCCGATCAGCCCGGCGGCCGCGCCGTCCTGTTCGTCCTGCCCGCTTTGCTCCTCCTGCCCGTCGCCGGCCTGCGACTCGGCCATCTGCTTGACGAAGGCCTCGGTGCCGGAGCGCGCGATGGTGCCGAGGTTGTCAATCAGCTCCTGGCGATTCATGCCGATGCCGTTGTCGGCCACGACCAGGATGCTGCCCTTGCTGTCCGGCGTGATCGTCACCGCGAGCGCGGCATCGTCACCCAGCAGGTCGGGCTGCGTGATTGCCGAGTAGCGCAGCTTGTCGCAGGCGTCGGACGCGTTCGAGATCAGCTCCCGCAGGAAGATCTCCTTGTCGCGATAGAGCGAGTTGGCCATGAGGCCGAGCAGCTTGCTGACCTCGGCCTGGAACGCGTGGCGTTCCCCGCTGGTGTTCGCCATCAACCCCTCCGATGCGCCCGTCCGCCGTCGATTCGGAGCGCTATATGTGACGAACCTGCGGGCGGTTCAAGCCCGCGCTTGCTGGTTCTGGGAGGCGAGGGCAGGCGCAGCGAAGGCCTATTCCAGCTCGTCGAGCTGCTCGCCTTCGAGAAATCGTTCCATGACGATGCCGTCGGACTGTTCGTACCGGCCGTCACCCAGCGGCGTGACGGACTTACAGAATTCCTTGGGGCCAAGTGGAATGCCTGGATAGTTCGTGCAGAACTGGCCAAGGTCATCGAAGAAATATGTTCCGTCATAATTGAAGGTCCCGAATGGCGTCTTCGCCTTCAATTTCGCTGTTCCATCGGAAGCGAAATACTCCGCCGCAGTGATATTTCTTCTGTCTTCAACGCTGATGACGGTATTCCCCACGATAAGCTCCTGAATTTCGGCGACGGTCATCGTACCGGCCGGAGCGGCTGCATCTTGAGCCGGTGGAGCCATCCCGTACGGCTGGCATGCGGCAACAGCGAGACCTAGGGCCATGGCCGCCAAGCCTGCGGCTCCGATCTTCCAAAGACGAGCCATTCGATAATCTCCCAATGAGCGAAACGTATTCTTCACGCACGATCATTCTAGCCAACTATGGGATGTGGCCTAGCCGCGATTGCGGAGGTTGGAACGCTATGGCGCCTGCTCATGGGGTTGCCAAATTGGCCGGAAGCGCCAAACTTTCTGCCATGATTCGGCACGACGCCGAAAACGCTTCTGTCACCGCTCTGCTCGGCCCGACCAACACGGGCAAGACCCATCTGGCGGTCGAGCGCATGTTGGCCCATCGCACCGGGATGATGGGCTTCCCGCTCCGCCTCCTCGCCCGCGAAGTCTATGACCGGGTTGTCGAGGAGAAGGGGGCCGGAGCGGTCGCCCTGGTGACGGGCGAAGAACGGCGAATCCCGGAGGAGCCCCGCTACTTCGTCTGCACCGTCGAGTCGATGCCCTTGGACAGGGAGGTCGAGTTCGTCGGCGTGGACGAGATTCAGCTGGCGGGCGACCGCGAGCGCGGCCACGTCTTCACCGACCGGCTCCTGCGCGCGCGCGGCACGGCGGAGACCATGTTCCTCGGCGCGGACACCATGCGCCCGCTGATCCGCACGCTCGTCCCCGACGCGCGGTTCACGAGCCGCCCCCGGCTCTCCACGCTCGCACACGAGGGGCACTGCAAGCTGGCGCGACTCGCGCCCCGTAACGCGGTCATCGCCTTCTCGACCGAATCCGTCTACGTACTTGCCGAGCGCATCCGAGGGCTCCGAGGCGGATGCGCCGTGGTGCTGGGGGCGCTGAGCCCGCGCACGCGCAACGCGCAGGTGGGTCTCTACCAGGCGGGCGAGGTGGACAGCCTGGTCGCGACCGATGCCATTGGCATGGGGCTCAACCTGGACCTGGATCACGTCGCATTCTCGGCCTATCAGAAGTTCGACGGCTGCACGACGCGGATGCTCACGTCTGCCGAGATCGCGCAGATCGCCGGTCGCGCCGGCCGCCACCTCAGGGACGGCAGCTTCGGCACGACCGGGGGCGTCGAACCCTTCGAGCCTTCCCAGGTGCAGGCGGTGGAGAATCATCGGTTTCCGCCGGTTCGCCGGGCCTATTGGCGCAACGCCGAACTCTCCTTCGAGTCGCTGCCCGTGCTGGTCGAGTCGCTGGCCGAACCGCCGCCCGTGCCAGGCCTCCGGCGGACCCAGGACGCAGACGATCATCGCACGTTGCTCGTGTTGGCCCGTGATCCGGCGGTCTCAGAGACTCTGACCGGTGCGGATCGCGTCGCGCTGCTCTGGGAGGCATGCCAGATACCCGATTTTCGAAAGACCCTGGCAGAGGATCACGTCGGCCTTGTGAGGCGGATCTATCTCTCTCTGGTCGAGAGCGGGCGCTTGCCGCCGGACTGGGTCGGCCGTTCGATCGAGCGGCTGGCGCCCACCGAGGGCGACATCGACACGCTGACCGCCCGGATCAGCCATGTGCGGACCTGGACCTACGTGTCCCACCGCTCCGATTGGGTGGACGATGCGCACGGTTGGCAGGAGCGCACACGGGCGCTCGAGGACTCGCTCTCCGACGCCCTCCATGCGCGATTGACCGAGCTTTTCGTCAATCGGAGGGCGCGGATGGCCCGTCTCGGCAGGCGCGCGGACGAGGCGCTCTTTGCGCTCGTCGGCGAGGGTGGAGAGGTGACGGTGGAAGGCGAGCGGGCCGGCGTCTTCAACGGCTTTCGCTTTCGGCCGGATACGGAGGCCGAGCGTAGCCGCGAAGTTCTCGCAGCCGCCAACCGCGTGGTCGAGCGCGAGGTGGCGCGGCGGGTCGCGGCCGCGGTGGCAGATGGCGGCGATGCGTTCACGCTCGGGCTCGAGCCGGGGCGGGAAGACCCACCCCGCTGGGGTGAGATCGCCTGGCAGGGGGCTTCAATCGCACGTCTCGGGCAGGGCGACACGCCACTCCGACCGCAGATTGCGCTGATCGGCGAGGATCATCTGAGCGCGGCGCAGCGGGAGCGCGTGCGCCGGCGCCTTCAGTCGTGGCTCGATCGCCGCATCGAGCGCGACGCGGGGCCCCTGGTATCACTGCGTGAGGCGACGCTGGAGGGTTCCGCCCGCGGCATCGCCTTTGCACTGAGCGAGGCGCTCGGCTGCGTGCCCCGGCGCTCGCTTAGCCCCCAGATCGCTGCCTTGGACGAGGCGGGGCGGGGCGCCCTCGCCGAGGCCGGCGTTCGGCTTGGCGCGCTCAGCGTGTTCATGCCCGCCATGCTGAAACCGGCCCGCTCGCGCTGCGCCGGTCTGCTGTGGTGGGCCTGGAGCGGCGCTGAGGCACCACCGCCGATGCTCGGCTCGGCGGTCTCGATGGACCGCGACTCGGCCGTGCCCGACGCGTGCTACGCGGCGCTCGGCCTGGTTCCCCTGGGCTCTCAGGTGGTCCGGGCCGACATCGCGGAGCGCCTCGCCGGGCGTCTCCGCAAGGCAGCCCGTAAGGAACCGTTTGCCGTCGACCCCGGTTTGCTCAAGCTTGCCGCGTGCAAGCGCGCCAAGTTCGACGACATTCTCGCCGCCCTCGGCTACACCGTGGTGGGGCTCGGCACCGATGGTCTGCCGCGCTATGGGCGGAGCAGCACGCGCCGGAGCTGGCCGGCAGCGAAGACGCGCCGTAGGGGGAGGGGAGTGGACCCCGATTCCCCCTTCGCGAAGCTCCGCGAGCTTGCCAGCAGCGCCGCGCGCCCGTCGTGACGCGCGACGCGCCCGCTCTCGCCGCGAGCCGGCTGGACAAGTGGCTCTGGTATGCGCGCTTCTTCAAGACACGGGGCCTCGCGCAGAAGGCCTGCGAGACGGGACGCATTCGCGTCAACGGGCGCCGCATCACCAAGGCTCACCGGAGCGTCGGTCCCGGCGACGTTCTCACTTTCGTGCAAGGCAGGATGGTGAGAATCGTGCGAATCCTGGCTGTGGCAGAGCGGCGGGGGCCCGCGCCCGAAGCGCGGAAACTCTACGAGGAAATCGAGCAGGAGTAGGACAAATCCGATATGGCGAGGCGCGTCCGGGCAACCCTTGAGTCGGCCGCCGCCGTTATGATACGCAGCGCCCGTGATCGACAGAATCAAGTCTCTTCTGAGCGGCGCCGATGCGGTCGGCGCCGAGGCAGCCGAACCCGACGTCCCGAAACTCGCGGCGGCGGCGCTTCTGGTCGAGGCGGCGTGCATGGACGGACACTTCGACGGCGACGAGCGTGACGCGGTTTGTTCGGCCCTGGGCGCGCACTTCGGGCTCAACGAAGCCGAGGCCGGCACCCTGATCGAAGAGGCAGAGGCCGTCCACCACGAAGCGACCGATCTGCACCGCTTCACGCGTGCCATAAACGACCGTTACGATCACGCGGACCGTCTCGCAGTGATGGAGATGCTGTGGGAGGTGGTTTATGCTGACGGCCGGCTTCACGCTTACGAAGCCAACCTGATTCGCCGCGTCGGCGGCTTGCTTCACATCACGGACCGGGAACGGGGGGAAGCGCGCAAACGTGTCCTCGCCCGCGTCGGACAGGGAGCGGAGCGAGCGGCCGCCACGTGAGCAGCCGGCCGCGGCGCACGCACAAGCGAAGCACGGAGCACAAAGCGAATGACGTACCTGGTGACCGAGTCCTGCATTCGGTGCAAGTACATGGACTGCATCGAAGTGTGTCCGGTGGATTGCTTCTATGAGGGCGAGAACATGCTGGTGATCCACCCGGATGAGTGCATCGACTGCGGCGTGTGCGAGCCGGAGTGTCCGGTCGAGGCAATAATTCCCGATACCGCTGGCGACGACGATGAGGGGAAGTGGCTGGAGATCAACCAAAAGTTTGCCGAGATTTGGCCCAACATCACGCGCAAAGGCGAGCCGCCGGGCGACGCGGACGACTACAAGGACGAATCGGGCAAGTTCGAGAAGTATTTTTCGGACAAGCCGGGTGAAGGAGATTAAAGGCTCGGGCCAAACCCTGGAAATTGCACCGCGACTCTGGTATAGTACCTCCCATTGTGGCGGGGCGGCAGGCGCCCGGCCGACCGCGACGGAGCGCTGAGCGACCGCCGCTGGCGTGGGGCCGCTTGAGTGCGGCCCTATCTGAATCGGACAAGGAATTCCAGGCACAGTGAGCAGCAAGGCGCCGTCGAAATCGAAGACTTCCGCTAAAGAACAGACCACCGCCAAGGCCCGCAAACGGTCTTCCTCCTCCCCGAGTACAACAGCGCGAACGAAGGCATCGGCGCGCGCTC
Organism: Alphaproteobacteria bacterium; assembly: GCA_022826345.1. The sequence continues at coordinate 28,243 of JAJDVB010000174.1, read as the reverse complement.
GGACTGCGACCAAGAAGACCACCGGCGCGGCGTCTGGTGCGCGGCGCACTGCGGCGCGGCCGGAGGCGAAGCAGCCGGAGGCACAGGAGGGGGACACGGTGAAGCCGGCAGGTGCGGCCGGGCGCGCGAAGAGCGCCAAGGCCGCCAAGAATGCAAAGGACGGCAAGAACGCCAAAGTCGCCAAGGAGACCAAGGCCAAGGGTGGGGCGAAGGCCAAGCGGGCCACCAAGGCCAACGCTACGGCCAAAGCAGGCGCGGGCGCCGAAGCGCGGCGCAAGAAGAAGGCCCCGACAGAGGTCAACGGATTCTCTGTGGGCGATCACGTGGTTTATCCGGCCCACGGCGTGGGTCGGATCACCGGCATCGACGAACGGGCGGTAGCCGAACAGACCCTGCAGATGTTCGTCGTGGCCTTCGAGAAGGACAAGATGACCCTCATGGTCCCGACCGATAAGGTGGAGTCGGCCGGTATGCGCCGGTTGAGCTCGAAAGAGACCATGGATGCGGCGATCACGACCTTGCGGGGGCGCGCACGTCAGCGCCGCGTCATGTGGAGCCGGCGCGCCCAGGAGTATGAGGCAAAGCTGAACTCCGGCGATCCAGTCTCGATCGCGGAGGTCGTGCGGGATCTGCACCGCAACGTCGGCCAACCTGACCAGAGCTACAGCGAGCGCCAGATGTACGAGGCGGCGCTGGACCGCCTGGCGCGGGAGTTCGCGGCGGTCGACGATACCGATACCGAGCAAGCCGCGAACAAGCTCGAGGACGTCCTACGCGCGGCGTAGGAGCGGGCCTCCTCTCAACAACGTGGGCTGCGCCACCAACGAACGGTTCGTGACGATCCGCAGCGGTGGTCGAATTTGGGCCGTCGGCGCCATTCACGGCGAAGCGGCGAGACTGGCCGAGCTGCACGCCGGGATCGAAGAGCGTTTCGAGGCCGGCGACCGCATCGTCTATCTCGGTAATTTCCTCGGTCACGGCCGCGAGGTCGCTGCCACCCTGGACGAGATGGTGGCCTTCCGCAGCGCGTTGCTCGCGGTGCCGCACATGAACGTCTGCGATGTAGCCTACCTGCGCGGCAGCCAGGAGGAGATGTGGCAGAAGCTGTTTCGCCTACACCTCTCGGTCGAGCCGTCGGACGTGTTGGCCTGGATGATGAAGCAGGGCGTGCAGCAGACCCTCGCGGCCTATGGGTGGGGGGGCGCCCAGGCGCAGGAGCGGGTCACCAACGGCTCTCAGGAGATCGCGCGCTGGCTTGGCGAAGTGCGCGCAAGGATGGAGCTGTATCCGGGGCATCAGGAGTTGCTTGCCAGCGTGCGGCAGGCGGCCGTCACCGACGATGGGGGGCTGCTCTTCGTGAATTCGGGGCTCGATCCGTCGCGTCCGATCGATGCTCAGAGAGACGCCTTCTGGTGGGGCGCCGATCAGCTTGCCCAGCTCACAACGCCCTATGCCGAGTACAAGAAGATCATTCGAGGCTTCGACCCGTATCAGGGCGGTGTCAGTCTCGACGACTATGTGGCGACGGTAGATGGCGGTGCAGGATTCGGCGGCACCTTGACCGCTGCCTGCTTCGATGCTGAAGGTATGGCAGTCGACCGGATCGACACGTGACGACGGTCGCTGCGGCTGAAGGGTGAGGGCGGGCGATGGCGCCTGCGGGACGACCAGCCAATGACCTCGTCGGTGGCATCAAGGAGCGGATGGAAACGGCCACCGTGTGGGCGCTGCCGGCGCGCTGGTACGCCGATCCCGACATCTATCAGATCGAGCGACGGAGCATCTTCTCGCGCCACTGGCTTTGGATCGGGCGCGAGAACGAAGTGGCGGAGCCGGGACAGTACATCACGGCTGCTCCGGCGGAGTTTCCGCTCTTCGTGCGGCGCTCCGAAGACGGAGAACTCCGCGGGTTCCACAACGTATGCCGGCACCGGGCTTCCAAGCTGTTGACGGAATCGAGCGGGCGGTGCCGCACCATCGAATGCCCCTATCACGGCTGGCGTTACCGCTCCGACGGCGCGCTGGACCATGTGCCGCTGTTCGGCGAGGCGCCGGACTTTCCGAAGGACGAGCTGTCTTTGTTCCCGATTTCGGTCGATGTCTGGCGCGGCCAAATCTTCGTATGCCTGGATCCGGAGGCGCCGCCGCTCATCGAGTGGCTCGGCCCGATCGAAGAAGTAGTGGAGCGGACCGCGCCGGAGCGGGCCGAATTCGCGCGGCAGCTGGAATTTGTTGTCGATTGCAACTGGAAGACCTACGTCGACAACTATCAGGAGGGCTATCATATCCCGCCGCTGCATCCGGGTCTCAACCGTGACCTCGACTGGAAGCGCTACAGGGTCATCAATTTCGAGGGTGGTAGCCTCCACGACGGGCCGGTCAAAGGGAACTCGAACCACCCCGGCGCTTTCGGTTGGCGTTTTCCTCATTTTGCGTTCAACTCGTACCCGGACGGGCTTTCCTTCATGCGGATGGAGCCGGTCGGCCCGCGCCAGACGCGCCTGGTCTACGACTACTGGCGGCCGGAGTCGGTCAGCATGGAGGACTTCGAGGCGACGCTGAAATACGGCGTCCAGGTTTCGAAGGAGGACCAATGGATCACGCCGATCATTCAGGAGAACTTAGAAGCCGGCGTCTACGAAGCGGGCCCGCTCAGCCCGCTGCACGAGAACGGCGTGTTCTACTTTCACGAGCTGGTGCGGGAGGCAGTCGGCTCCGCAGCGTAAGGCGGCAGTCGCGCTCCATTCGCGTCACCTGGGACGACGGCACCGCCGGGACATTTCACCACCTCTGGCTACGGGACAACTGTCGTTGTCCGCAATGCCGGCATCCGGACACCCTGGAACGAATCTTCGATCCGCTCTCCGTGTCGTCCGATCTCGATGCCGGGTCGGTCTCGATCACCGACGCGGGCGGGCTCCGGGTCCAATGGCAGCCCGAAGGCCATGTCAGCGACTACGATGCGGACTGGCTCAGAGGACACAGCGGCGGCGCCGACGAAGGCTCGCAGTGCGGCCCGGTGCCGGCGACGTGGGGCGCCGAGCTCTCAGAAGCCATGCCGGGCGCGGACTACGACGCGGTCACCAGCAGCGACGACGCGCTGCTGGGCTGGCTGCGCCTCCTGCGCGACTACGGAGTGGCTGTCCTGCGCAACACCCCACGTGAGCCGCTGAGCGTTCTCGCCCTCGCGGGTCTCATTGGTCCGGCACGGGCGACCAACTTCGGCCAGCACTTCGATGTCGTCTCGAAGCCCGAGCCCAACAGCAACGCCTACACGGCGCTCGGGCTACTCTGTCACACCGATCTTCCCAACTGGGAGCGACCGCCCGACTACCAGCTTTTGCATTGCCTGAGGAACGACGCCGACGGTGGCGACTCGATTCTTGTGGACGGCTTCCGAGCGGCGGAGACGCTGCGCGCCCGGGAGCCGGCTGCCTTTCGGCTGCTCAGCCAGTCCCCGATCGAGTTCCGCTTTCAGGATAGCGAGTCGGACATCCGCTTCCGAGCCCCGACAATCGCGCTAGACGAGAACGATGAGGTCTCGGAGATACGGTTCAACTTTGCCGTGATGGATGCGATCAGTGCCCCGACCAAGCGCATGGGGGCGCTCTGCTGCGCGCTACGCGCTTTCGCGGAAGTGATTCGCGACCCGGCACTGGAGTGCCGCTATCGGCTCAGTCCAGGCGAGCTTCTGATCTTCGATAACCGGCGGGTTCTACACGGACGCGCTGCGTTCGACCCCATGACCGGGGGGCGGCATCTGCAGGGCTGCTACGTGGATCGCGACCAGTTGTTCAGCCGCATTCGCGTCCTGGAGCGCGCGGCGCCGTTGCAGTGACGGCGGAGCGGCGGGTCAGTTGAACTCGCGCTCGAGCGCCTCGGCAAGCTCGAAGATGTCGACGCAGGCGCCGTGGTGGGCGACGTTGAAGATCGGCGCCTCCGGGTCGGTGTTGACCGCGATGATGGTGTCCACGTGCTTCATGCCGGCCAGGTGTTGGACCGCGCCGGAGATACCCAACGCCAGATAGAGCGAGCAGTTGGCCGCGATGGTGCCGGACTGGCCAACCTGGTGGGCCTTGGGCAGCCAGCCTGAATCCGCGACCGGGCGCGAGCAGCCGAGGGTGGCGCCGAGTCGTTCCGCGAGCGCCGCGAACTGAGGCAGGTTGTTGTCTTCGCCGAGGGCGCGGCCGACCGAGAGGATGAACTCCGCCTTGCCGATGTCCACGTCGGCGGGCGGGGCCGGCAGATAGTCGATGTGGCGGCCGGCGTCGGGCACGGCGTCAAGCTCAACCGTGAACGGCTCGATGCTCGCGTTGCCTGCCGCCTTGGGCGCCTGGAAGGTCGCGCCGCGTAGCGTCAGCACGATCACGGGCTTGTCCGGAAAGGCGAGGTCCATCGCGACCTTGCCGCCGTAGCCGCCGCGGGTCGCGACGGGCTGGCCGCCGTCCATCGAGAGCCCGAAGACATCGGACGCAAAGCCCGAGCCGAGTCGCGCAGCAACCGCCGGCCCGAAAGCCATGCCGGCGGCGGTGTGGCCGATCAGCACCAGTCGGACCTGCCGTTCCTCGGCGACGGCGCACACCGCCTCCTCGTAGAGCGCGGGATCGAAATGGGCGTGCGCCTGCGCGACGGTGACGATCTCGTCGACTCCCTCCAGGTTGGCCGCAGAGGCGAGCGCATCCGCATCCTGGCCGATGACGAGCACGGCGAGAGGTCCGCCGAGGCCGTCCTTGATCTCGACGGCAGCGCCGATCATCTCCTGCGTGACGTCGCGCAGGACGCCGTCGAAGTGCTCGGCGACGACGAGGATTCCGGCCATCACACCTCTCCCCGCTTGTCTCGAATGATGTCCGCAATCGCCTTGGCGACCGCTTCCGCGTCGCCCTCGATCATCGCCGCGCGCCCGGACTTAGGCGGCTCGTAGAGCCGGCGCACGACCGCGCCTGCCTGGTCGAGACCGACGCCCGCGCCGTCCACCACGGCGATCGGCTTCTTCTTGGCCTGCTTGATCATGCGCATTGTGGCGTAGCGCGGCGTGTTGCCGCCGGTCTGCACGGTTAGCAGCGCCGGCGCCGGCAGCGAGAACTGCTGGCGCATGCCGCCTTCGAGCTCGCGGGTGACGGTCATCGCGTCGGTGCCGTCCCACTCGATGCCGAGAACCACGGCCGCGTGCGGCAGGCCGAGGATGCGCGCCAGTGCGGAGCCCGTGGCGCCGTGGCCGAGATCGGCCGACTGCGCACCGGTGAGCACGATGTCCGGCGTTTCCTGCGCGGCGACTCCCGCCAGCACGCGTGCGATAGTCACTGGGTCGGCGTCGCGCAGGTTCTCGTCCCATACCCGGACGCCCCGGTGCGCGCCCTTGGCGAGCGCGCGGCGCAGGGTTCCCTCGGCATCCTCCGGGCCGATGGTGACGGCGACCACTTCGCCCGCGCCGAGCTTCTCGGTCAGCAGCAGCGCTTCCTCCAGCGCCGCTTCGTCCCATTCGTTCAGCTCGTACTCGAAGTGCTCGTCGGCGATCGTGCTCCCGGCCTCGTCGATGACGAAGTCGGGGTTCAGCTCGCCGACCCGCTTGACCGCGACGAGGACGCGGGGGCCTTCCTTCGCCGGCACCTCATAAGGCGGCAGCGTTGCCGCGCTGACGGGCGCAGCCCGCCATGGCCCGGCAGCGGGTGCCGCCTCCGGCTGCTCTTGCGGCTCGCCGGCCGGCGCGGGCTGCGGCGGCGAAGCCGCTGCGGCGAGCGTCGGTGCGCGTGCGGAAAGTTCGCTCAGCACCCGCTCCGTCACGGTCTCGGCGAGGCGGTCTGCCAGCCGGTCCGCCACGGTATCGGCGATGCGAGTCGCGGCGGCCTCAGTGATGCGATCGACCAGCGCCGGCACCTCCTTGAGGTCGATGCTCTTGAGATCGATCGCCTCGGCCACCAGCTCCGCCAGGTCCTGAACGACGAAGTCGCCTTCGTGTCCACTGGTCTTGCGGGCGTCCTCGAACATGGTCAGGTCCTTGGGGCAACAGACGACGAAGGCGTCGAGATTACCGAGAGAGGCAGCTTCGTGCATCCGGTTCTCGGCCGGGCGCTCCTTGCCGACCGGATCGGGCATCCAGATGCGGCCGCCGCCGGCGCCGCAGCAGAACGAGTTGTCGCGGCAGCGGGGCATGTCGACCAGCTCGCAGCCGATCAGCTCCAGCACCCGGCGCGGCTCGTCGTAGTGGCCGTTGAGCCGGCCGAGATGGCAAGGGTCGTGCAGCGTCACCCGCCTGCCGAGGGGCTTCTTGACGGTAAGGCGTCCGCTTTCCAGCAGCTCGGCCAGGACGCTCGTGTAGTGGCGGATCGGCGCGACATCGCCGAAGTCGGGATACTCGTTGCGGATGGTGTTGTAGCTGTGGGGGTCGGTGGTGACGATCGCGTCGAACTGCCTGGCCGCGCCCATCGCCGCCAGATTGTGCTCGGCCAGCGATTCGAAGAGGCCTTCCTCGCCGACCCGGCGCACGTCGTTGCCGGCGGTCCGCTCGCTCTCGTAGAGCAGGCCGAAGTCGAGGCCGGCGGCGCGGAAAAGGCGCGCGACCGTGCGCGAGATGTCTTGGTTGCGCGGGTCGTAGGAGGCGTAGTCGCCCACGAACCACAGGTTCTCGGCCGGCTCGGCGCGGATATCCTTGACTGGAAACTCCAGGGCAGCGGTCCAGCCGCCGCGGCTGCGCGGACTCTCGCCGAAGCTGTTGCCGCGGTTGGCGATCATGTCGAGGGTATCGCGGAGCTGCTGCTCCATCTCGCCGTCCTCGACCAACTGGCGTCGCATCTGGACGATCATCGGCGGGTGCTCGATGCCGACCGGGCAGATCTCCATGCAGGCGCCGCAGGAGCGGCAGGACCAGAGCGTTTCCGCCTCGATCACGTCGCCGATCAGCGCCGCGCCGTTCGCTCCCGGTTTGAAGGCGCTGCGTGCGGCGTGGGAACGAAGGTCGAGGATCAGGTCGCGCGGGCTGAGCGGCGCGCCACTGGCGGTGGCGGGGCAGGCCTCGTGACAGCGCCCGCACTTGGTGCAGGCGTCGAGGTTGAGCAGATCCTTCCATGAGAACTCGGCAATGCTGCCGAAGCCGACCTCCGGCTCGGCGTCCTCTGCGACGGCACCGCGCGGGGGCGCGGGTTTGGGAAGGCGACGCAGGGCAAGGGAGTCGCGGGTCGACAGAGAGCCGAGCACGGCGATGATGTGCTTCGCCTTGGTCCAGGGAATGCCGGCGATGAAAGCCAGCGCCGCGATGCCGTGGATCCACCAGTTTGCCCGGCGCACGGCGGCCGCGGCAGCCTCGTCCATGCCGAGCCCGAGGAATATCTGGGCGAGAACCCAGCCCACCGGCGACCACGGCCCCCACGGCGGCTGGTCCATGGCAAGCCGCACGCCCTCCTGCAGGAAGCCGGTCACCCCGATCAGGAGCAGCGCCCAAAGGAACAGCGTGTCGTCCCACTCCCAGGCGCGGGCGTTCGGCCGCGTCTCCGATTCGCCGCGATAGCTTCGCCGGTAGGCGAGCTTCGAGGGCCGGACCTGCCAGCGCCGCCACATCATGTAGACGACACCGACGATCAGCCCGAGGCCGGCGAGATCGGCGATCAGGCTGAAGGCGAGGTAGAAATCGCCGTGCCAGAAGGTGAAGCCGAAGAAGGGCTCCGAGATGTCGTACTCGACCGTGATGATGCTGGTGGCGGCCAGCAGCAGGAGGAAGCCGTACATGATCGGCGTGTGGGCGTGGCCGGCGCGACGGTCGCGCCGATGCACGGTCCGCTGCGTGAAGACGTCGAACACCATGCGCCAGAAGCCGCGCCACGGATGCACAGGGACCGGGCTGCGCCGCGCGCGGACGTAACGGTAGACGTGCCAGGCGACGCCGGCCGCAGCCACCGCCATCGCCAACCCCGCCACCACGAAGAAGAGGGTGTGGCCGAGGGAGGTGATCTCCCAGAAAAGCTCGCGGGTTTCCACTCGCTCACACGGCCTTCATGAGGCCCGGCCGCTAACCGCCGAGATACACCTTGCGGACGTGCTGGTCGTCGCGAATCCGCTCGGCCTCGCCTTCGAGCGCGACGCGGCCGGTCTCCAGCACATAGGCGTAGCGCGCGAGCTTGAGCGCCAGTTCCGCATTCTGTTCCACCAGCACCACGGGCACGCCGCGCGCATTGATATCGACGATGATCTTGGCGATCTCCTGCACCATCACCGGCGAGAGCCCGAGGGAGGGCTCGTCCAGCAGCAGCAGCTTGGGCCGCGCCATCAGCGCCCGGCCGATTGCCAACATCTGCTGCTCGCCGCCGGAGAGGGTCTTGCCGTATTGGGTGCGCCGCTCCTTGAGACGCGGGAAGCGCTCGTAGACGGCTTCGAGGTCCTGCTTGATCCCGTCCTTGTCGCGCCGCAGGAAGGCGCCGGTGTTCAGGTTCTCGAAGACCGTGAGCTCGGGGAAGACGTGCCGGCCCTCGGGCACGTGGGCGATGCCGCGCTTGACCACTTCGTCGGCCGGGAGCTTGTCGATGCGCGTGCCGTCGAACCAGATCTCGCCTGCGCTCGCGCGCACGAGGCCCGAGACCGTGCGCAGCGTCGTGCTCTTGCCCGCGCCGTTGGCGCCGATCAGGGTCACGATGTCGCCTTCATCCACCTCCATCGAGACGGCGCGCAGGGCACGCACCTTGTTGTAGTGGACCGAGAGCGACTTGATCTGGAACAGCATTCAGGCGGTACCCAAATAGGCTTCGATCACGGCCGGATCGGACCGAATCTCGTCGGGCGTGCCCTCCGCCAGCAGCTCGCCGAAGCTCAGTACCGTGATCTGGTCGCACAGCCCCATGACCGCCTGCATGTCGTGCTCCACGAGGAGGATGGTGACTCCCTGGCCGCGCACACGCTCGACCAGCACCATCATCTGCCGCGTCTCTTCGGGGTTCATGCCGGTGAAGGGTTCGTCGAGCAGGATCAGCTTGGGCTCGGCCGCCAGTGCGACCGCGATGCCGAGAGCCCGTTGGTGGCCGTGCGGCAGGTTGACCGTCTCTTCGTCGCGGCGTTCGCCCAGTCCCATGAACTCCAGAATTTCTACGGCGCGCGCCTCGGATTCTCGTTCGGCGTGACGACTGGTGCCCAGCAGCGCGCTGAACGGCCCCACCTTCAACTGCATGTGGCAGCCGATCAGCACGTTCTCCAGGACGGTGAGTTCCTGGAAGAGCGTGGTCGCCTGGAAGGTTCGGACCACGCCCCGTGCGGCGATCCGGCTCGGTCGCAGCCCGGATATCTTGCGGCCGCCGAACACGATGTCGCCGGCCGTCGGCTTGTAGAAGCCGCTGATGACGTTGAAGGTCGTGGTCTTGCCGGCGCCGTTGGGGCCGATCAGCCCGTGAATCGCGCCCTCGTCCACTGTGAAGGTGAGGTTGTTCACGGCGGCGAGGCCGCCGAAATGCCGGGACAGTTCGCGAACTTCGAGCAGGCTCATGGGCGTTGCGGCGGTTCAGACTTGCAATCGTGGCATGCGGCAGCCTAAACCCGCACCGCGCGCCGCGCCATAAGAGATCGAGTGCGGGGGCGACTTAGCCTCCGGCTGCAGCAAGGGCCTGCTCCAGATCAGCGCGCAGGTCTTCCTCCGCCTCCAGCCCGACCGAGAGACGCACGAGGCCGTCGCCGATTCCAAGCGTTGCCCGGGCGTCCGCGCCGATCTTCTGGTGCGTGGTGCTGGCGGGGTGGGTGGCGAGGCTCTTGGCATCGCCCAGATTGTTGGAAATATCGATCAGCTCCAGCGCATCGAGAAAGCGGAAGGCGGCGTCCCACCCGCCCGCGAGTTCGAAAGCGATCACGCTGCCTCCCCGGCTCATCTGCTGCGACGCGAGCGCGTGCTCGGGGTGGCTCGCGAGGCCGGGATAGTGCACCGCGTTCACGGCAGGGTGGCCTTCAAGAAACGCCGCGAGCCGCTCCGCCGTCTCGCACATGCGGGCCGTGCGCAGCTCCAGGGTCTCCAGACCCTTGAGCATGACCCAGGCATTAAAGGGACTCATGACCGGCCCCGTGGTGCGCATGAAGGGCACGAGATCGTCAGCGAAGAACGTCTCGTCGCCCAAGATGGCGCCGCCCAGGCAGCGGCCCTGGCCGTCGATGTGCTTGGTCGTGGAGTAGACGACGATGTCGGCGCCGAGGGCGAGGGGGCGCTGAACCGTCGGCATGCCGAGCACGTTGTCCACGACGACGCGGGCGCCGACTCCGTCAGCGAGGGCGGAAACCGCGGCGATATCGACGACCGGCATAGTGGGGTTGCCGGGACTTTCGAGGAAGATGCAGCGGGTCTCCGGCCGGAGCGCGCGCTCCCAGGCGTCGAGATCGGTACCGTCCACGAGGTCGGTCTCGATGCCGTAGCGCGGCAATAGCTGGTCGATCATGACGTAGCAGGCGCCGAACATGACGCGGGATGCGACGACGTGATCACCCGCGCGAAGCTGGCTCATCAGGGACGCGAAGACAGCCGCCATACCGGTGGCGGTTGCCTGGCAGGCGTCGGCGCCTTCGATCAGCGCGAGACGGTCCTCGAACATGGTAACGGTGGGGTTGCCGAAGCGGCCGTAGACGTAGCCGGCCTCTTCGTCCGCCGTGCGCGCATTGCCCTGTGCAGCGGACTCGTAGACGAAGCCCGAGGTCAGGTAGAGCGCCTCGTTGGTTTCGCCATGTTGCGAGCGCTCGGAGCCGCCTCGCACCAGCTGGGTGGCCTGCGCCCATGTCCGCTCTCGTTCCCGATGCCCCATATGCAAAAACCCCGGCCGCGCTGGCCGGGGTCCCTCCCTTCGACCTTTTAGCGCGCTTGTTTAACGTGGCCGCAAGCCGGTCGCTCAAATCGCCACGTGAGTGAACTAGAAACCACGACAAGGCCCCGAGTCAAGGACTTGGCCCAAACGCTTGCCTCCAGCGCCAGGGCTGAGGCGAAGAATTGGCCGTGCCCGGAGCCGGGCGCTATAGTGCGCGCGGCCCCGCGGCAGCGATACGCCGCGTCGTGCGGGCCGGTCGGAGCGTGGCGCAGCCTGGTAGCGCACTTGACTGGGGGTCAAGGGGTCGGCGGTTCGAATCCGCCCGCTCCGACCATTTTTCTGCCAACCCAAGCCCCGAGTCCGCGCGGTAGGGGCGGGGCAGGGGGCGGGCGACCATGCGCGGTGCGACAACTTCGAGAGAGGAACGTGCGCGATGAGCATTCGGCAAGCATTGGCCGACCGATGAGCGCACGCAATTACTTCACGCCGGTGGCCGGCCTTCCGCCGCAGCAGACGCTGTTGACCGACCGTGCCGTGATCACCGAGGCGTACACGGTCATTCCGCGCGGCGTGCTGCGCGACATCGTCACCAGCTACTTCCCGCACTGGCAGGGCGCTCGCGCGTGGGTGCTTTCGCGTCCAGTCGCGGGATTCGCGACGACATTTTCCCAGTCGATCGTCGAGCTTGAGCCGGGCGGCGGCAGCGAGCGGCCTGAGCCGGACGGCCACGTCGAATGCGTGCTGTTCGTCATGGCCGGTGAATTGCGGCTCACGCTCGACAATGCAGAGCACACGCTGCCGCCCGGCGGCTACGCCTATGTGGCGCCGGGCACACGCTGGACGGTCGCCAACGCAGGAAGAGAGCCCGCCTGCTTCCACTGGATCCGAAAGGCGTATCAGCCCATGGACGGTGTCGACGCGCCCGAGTGCTTCGTGACGTCCGACCATGACGTCGAGCCGGTGCCGATGCCGGACACGGACGGCGCCTGGGCGACGACGCGTTTCGTGGACTCGAGCGACTTGCGCCACGACATGCACGTGAACATCGTGGCCTTCCAGCCGGGCGGGTCCATTCCCTTCGCCGAGACCCATGTCATGGAGCACGGGCTCTACGTGCTCGAAGGCAAGGCGGTGTACCGGCTCAACCAGGATTGGGTGGAGGTCGAGGCCGGTGACTACATGTGGCTGCGCGCCTTCTGTCCGCAGGCCTGCTACGCCGGCGGACCGGGGCTCTTCCGTTACCTGCTGTACAAGGATGTGAATCGCATCCCGATGCTCCCCGTCCCCGGAGCGCCCGCGCCTGCGTAGGGCCGGGTGGTTCGTCGCCGACGGACGTCCTGGGCGAGGGTCGCCCGGAACTGACTGTCCCCCTATCGTGGACGACGGACACCTTGCAAATGCCCTTGGCGCAGATCGAAGGCGGCGACATCTACTACGAGGAAAGCGGCAGCGGCGCCGTGCTGGCGATGCTGCTGCCGCAGAGTACCGGGCCGATCGGCGTGGGTCCGTTTTGCGATAGATTGGCGGGACGCTTCCGGGTGGTCCGCTACGACCAACGCGGCACCGGCCGCAGCGCACCCGTGGCCGCGCCCGAAAGCATGGCCATGACGGGCCGCGCGGCGGAGCTTGCGCAGCTTTTCGACGCGCTGGAGATCGACAGAGCGCACCTGTTTTGCCACTCCACCGGGTGCGGCATCGGCCTGTCGCTGGCTGCGGCCTGCCCGGACCGGGTCGCCGGGCTGGTTCTGGCCAATCCGTGGAGCCATGGCGATGCGCATCTGGCGACGATGCAACGTCTGCGCGTGGCGGCCGCGCGGGCGCTCGACCCATACCGCTACGCCTGGTTCAACGCCAGCCTGCTGTTCCCGCCCGACTACCGCCGCACGCACGCAGAGGCATTCGAGCGGCTGGCCAGAAACGCGGTGCCGCAGGATGCCGACCGGATCGAGCACAGGCTGGAGGCAATCCTGGCTTTCGACGCCCGCCCGCTGTCGCCGGGCCTGACCTGCCCCACCCTGGTCGTGACTGCGGCCGATGACCAGCTGATGCCGCCCTGGTTCGGCGCGGAACTCGCGGCGCTGATCCCCGGTGCGGCTCACTGCGCGCTGGACGGCGGCGGCCACATGCTGCCGGAGACGCGCGGCGACGCGCTGGCCAACGCGGTTGCAGAATTTTTTGACAGAGTATCCTGAACCCTTTGGCCGCGTCGGCGTGGCGCGCGCTCGCCTCTTCGAAAAGTAGGGGCGCTATGTACCTCTGAACTGGCGGAAGGCTCGTTCCGCGCGCCAAGGGACCAATTTCAGCGTGTAGACGTTGGCCGGCCAGGTGGGCGTCCGGCCTTGTCGCGGGCGAGGTGGCGGAACAACTCCTCTTCGCGTTCCTTCAGCAGCGCCACGCCGTCGCGCGCGCTCCAGTCATACACCCCTCGGCCCGACGGCAGGCCGCGATGCCCCGCATCGACTAGCGCGGTCACCGCCGACGCGGGCTGGGAACCCGTCGTCAGGTGCGGGATGAGGTACGCGCCGAACGCATGCAGCGTATCGAGGCCGCCGACGTCGGCAGACTCGATGGGTCCGGTGATCGCGAGACGCCGCCCGATGGACGCCTTCACCACCGTGTCGATCGCCTCGGCTGAGGCCGCCCCCTCTGCCCACAGCGCCCAGGCCTCGCGCAGGATCGCGTACTGAAGCCGGTTGCCGATAAAACCCAGAACTTCCTTGTCGACAATCACCGGCTCCTTTTCGGCTGCCCGGAGAACGTCGTAGAGCCAGGGCGCCACGTCCGGGTCGGTTTCCGGTCCGGCGCAGACTTCGACGAGCGGAATGAGCTGCGGCGGGTACCAGAAGTGGGCGGCGACCACGCGCCCGCGATGCGTGACGTTCGACACGAGATCACTCGCGGGCTGCCCGCTCCCGGAGGCGAAGACGGCGGGTGGCGCGCAGATCGCGTCGAGCCGCCCGTATACCTCGTCCTGGACCGCCCGGTCGGCCGGAACCGCCTCGAGGACGAGCTGCGCCTCCGCCGCGTCCTCGAGATCGGTCGAGGTCCGGATGCGTCCAAGGGTGGCACTGATTTCGCCGGACGTGACGAGCCCGTGCGCTTCGAAAGCGGCGAGGCTCTTCGCAATCCTCTCCATCGCCGCGGCGAGGCTCTCCGCGCGCCGGCCGATCATGACGACTTGGTGGCCCGCAGCCGCGAAGATCTGGGCCATTCCATGACCGACGAGGCCGTTGCCCACGACGGCGACCGTATCGAGCGTTGAAGGGACAGTCATCGACCTCTCCTTCCCATGCGGTTGCCGCCGCGCCGGGCTAATCCTCAAGCTGCAAAGCTACCGCCAACACCGTCAGCATAGGCGAGGCTGATGTTCTTTCAGCGCCACATCGCGTGGACCACGTGCAGATACCCCCCAGCGCTCTCCCGTAGTCTCGCTCGTCACCTGTTCTCTCCCACGGTTAAGGCGGGTCGGCGGGCCGGTGGCATGCGGCGAGATGCGCCTCCGCCAGGGTTTCGAGATGGGGCATCTCGGACCAACAGGCATCGACCGCATAGGGGCATCGCGGGGCGAAGGGGCAGCCGTCGGAATGCTGCCCTTGGCCTTCGATGGCTCCCGGATCCCAGGTCCAGCTTGGCTTTACCGCAATCTCTTCGTCGGAGACCACCGGGATCGATGACAGCAGCATGGACGTGTAGCGATGACGCGGTTCGGCGAACACGCTCTCCGTCGGGCCGCTCTCCACGACCCGTCCCCGGTACATCACCGAGACCCGGCGAGCGATGTTCCGCACGACGCTGAGATCGTGGGTGATGAAGATGTACGTGAGATCGAATGTCCGCTGCAGCTCGACCAGAAGCGCGAGAACCCGCGCCTGCACCGAAACGTCGAGCGCCGAAGTCGGCTCGTCCAGCACAATAATTTCGGGCTCACTGGCCAATGCGCGGGCGAGGGCGACGCGCTGACGCTGCCCGCCCGAAAGCGCGGCTGGATAGCGGTTCATGTGTGTCGACGACATGCCGACGATGTCGAGCAGCTCACCGACGCGCGCGCGATAGCGATCGCGCGAGACCATCTTGTAAGCGCGCAGGGGCAGCTCAATCGTGGACCGTACGGTCCTCTTCGGATTGAGTGTCGAGAAGGGATTCTGCTGGACCACCTGGATGCGTCGGCGCAATGCGCTGCTTCGCCTCATCTGGAGCGGTGCGCCCTCGAAGATGATCTGGCCTGCGGATGCGCGTTCCAGACCGAGGATGAGATTGCCGAGCGTCGTCTTGCCGGAACCCGACTCGCCGACAATCGCCATCGTCTCGCCGCGCCGTATGTCGAGGTCGACGCCAGCAAGCGCATCGACCCGCGTTCCCTTGACCCGGTAGTACTTGCTTAGGCCACGAACGCTGAGCACCGGCGCCGCGCTCATGGCTGCGCCTCCGGCAGCACGCACGCGACCCGATGGCCGTCGCCGAGGTCGACCACGGGCGGGGGCTCTTGGCAGGCCGGCTGCGCGTGGGGGCAGCGCGGGTGGAAGCGGCAGCCAACAGGTGCTGCGGTGTAATCGGGTACGACGCCTTCGATGGGCTGTGGCAGCATCTCGCCGGTCAGGCGTGGCACGGCCTCCAGCAGGGCTCGCGTATAGGGGTGTCGCGGTGCGTGGAACAGCGTGTCGACATCCGCTTCCTCGACGATCGATCCGGCGTACATGACGTAGACACGCTGGGCGAATTCGCGGACCACGCCGAGGTTGTGGGTGATGATCAGGACGGCGGCGCCGAGCTCGTCGCCAAGCGCCCGCATCAGGCGGAGCGTCTGCTCCTGCACGGTGACGTCGAGGGCAGAGCCCGGCTCGTCCGCGAGCACGAGCTCGGGCTCGTTGACCAGCGCCATCGTGATGAGAACCCGCTGGGCGAGGCCCCCGCTGAGCTGGAAGGGATAGGCGTGCAGCACGCGGTCTGGGTCCGCGATCGCCGTGTGGCGAAGAGCTTCACGCGCGATCTCGCGTGCCTGCCGCTTGGTTCGGGCGCGGCCGCCCCTGATGATCACCTTGAACAGCTGGTCGCCCACCGTGAACGTCGGGTTGAGCGCAGCGGTCGGGTCTTGGAAGATCATGCCGATGCGCCGGCCCCGGATCGCCTGCCATCCGCGCTCCGAAAGCGAGAGGAGCTCCGATCCGTCGAAGCGCACGCTGCCGTCGATTTGCGCGTTGGTATGGCGCAGCAATCCCAGCACCGCGCGGGCCGTAAGCGACTTTCCGCACCCGGATTCGCCGACGACAGCGACGCGCTCACCCCGCTCGACCTTGAGGTTGACGCCATTGAGGACGTGCGACACGCCCTCGAAGAGCTCGAAGCGAACGTGCAGGTCCGTGGTTTCCAAGAGCGCCATGGCCTACACGTCCACGTCCAGCATGTCGCGCAGCCCGTCGCCGAACAGGTTGAAGGCGAGGACCAGGATGAGAATGGCGAGGCCGGGGAACACCGACATCCACCAGTCGAAGGGCATGAACCTGACGCCTTCGGCGACCATGCGCCCGAGATCGGGCGTGGGCGGCTGCATGCCGAGGCCGACGAAGCCGAGCGCCGCGATCATCAGGATCACGAAGCTCATGTCGAAGGCCATCTTGGTCAGCAGGCTGGGCACGCAGTTGGGCAGAATCTCCTTGAACAGGATGTGCAGGTCCGTCGCGCCGGAGACCTTGGCCGCCTGAACGTAGCCCTCGTGACGGAGCGAGCGCGTGAGGTTGTAGATCAGCCGGGTGTGCCATGGCCACCACATCACGGAGATTGCGAGCATGATGTTGAAGAGCGAGGGCTGGAGGTAGCCCATGATGGCCATGGCGAGGACGAGAGGCGGCAATGCCAGGAACACGTCCGTCGTGCGCATGATGACGGTATCGACCAGCCCGCCGTAGTAGCCGGCAAGCAGGCCAAGGATGACTCCCACCGGTACCGCAATTGCGAGAACGAGAAGCCCAACCGCGAACGAGACGCGATAGGCGTAAAGGACCCGCGTGAAGATATCGCGTCCGTTGTCGTCGGTGCCGAAGAAGTAAATCCAGCCCGGCGGCTGTTCGGTGTTGCGGAAGTCCACGAAGATGCCGACGTGCTCGGGGAAGGGCGCAATCACCGGCGCAATAATCGTCACCAGCGCAATCACCAGAATTGTAAGGAGGCCCGCCACCGAAAGTCGGCTGCGGCTGAACTTGTACCAGGCGCGCGAGCGGATCAGCCGCCTCATGCCACCCGCCTCCCGAGCCGAATCTGCGGGTTGATGTAGGCGGTTACCAGATCGACGATGATGTTGACGATCAGGAACATGGCGCCGATCACGAGCACCGTGCCCACGATGGCGTTGAGATCCTTCCGCAAGATCGCGAAGACGCCGTACTTCGCCATGCCTGGCCAGACGAACACGGCCTCCACAAGGAAGGCATTGCCGAGCATGACCGCGAAATCGAGCCCGAGGATCGTGAGCGTTGGGATCATCGCCGGGCGCAACGCATACTTGAAGGCGATCTCGCGCTCGCGAAAGCCAAAGGCGCGCGCCATCTCGACATACTGGCGGCCATAGACCTCGGCCATGTTGGTGCGCGTGAGGCGGGCCGCTTGGCCCATTCCGGCCAACGCCAGCGCAAGGGCGGGCAGAATCAGGTGTTGGATGGCTTCGAGGAAGACGCGCCACTGGCCCGCGATCAGCGCGTCGAGCGTGTACATGCCGCTGACCATCGGGGGCGGTTCGAAGGCCTCGCTCAAGCGTCCCGCGACCGGCAGGAGGCCGAGGACGAAGCTCAACAGCAGCATCAGGAAGACGGCCCACACGAAGCTCGGCGTCACCACGCCGAGCAGGGCGAAGAGCCGCGCGACGTTGTCGATCGCCGTGTCGCGGTAGCGGGCGGCGATGATGCCTAGCGGTACGCCAACCAGCACCATGATCAGCCCGGCGGCGAGAACGAGTTCCAGCGTTGCCGGGAAGGTGTCGACTAGGTCCAAAGAGACGGAGCGGCGCGTGACCAGCGATTCGCCGAGATCGCCCCGCGCAAGGCCCTTGATGAACTCCCAGTATTGAACCGGCAGCGACTCGTCGAGATGAAGGCGGTTGCGCAGTTTCTCGACTTGCTCCGGCGTTGCGACAGAGCCGAGCGCCATGCGTGCCGGATCGCCCGGAATGACACGGGCGACCACGAAGATCAGGATCGAGAGCCCCACGAGCACGACGACAGCCGCTGCAGACCGTCGCAGAATGAACCCGGCTACGCCCATATGCTGTCCGGGGCTGAGGGAAAGCGGCGGCCACCAGGCCGTGGCAGCCGCCGCTTAGCTAGAAACGTCGTGGCGTTCTACCGGACTTCGGTTAGGCGGAAGTTGAAGTCCGCCCAGATCACGCCGGTACGCTTGGCCTCGTCCTCGAAGGGCAGGGTGATGTTGTCCCGCTTGGCGAAGACGCCGGCCGAATCGAACAGGAAGACATCCGGCTGCAGGTCGACCAGCCGCGCGTTCACCTGCTTGTAGAGAGCCTCCCGCTTGGCCTCGTCCATCTCGCCGCGGGCCTCGGCCAGGAGGGCGTCCACTTCGTCATCGAGCAACCATTCCATGTTGTGCCACTGGCCCGTCGAGCTCGAGTGATAGAGCTCGTAGAGCAGCGGATCGACGTCCGGCGTAGACGTGATCTGCACCATCGGCGTCAGGTTGGGTGTCGTCTCGATTGTCGCGGCGGACTCCATGACGAGCGGCCACGGCATTTCCTGAAGCTCGGTCTTGACCCCGATTTCGGCAAGGTTCGCCGCCATCAGCAGTGCAACCTTGGCATGGGTATCGCAGCAGAGATGCGAGGTAATGCGCACCGGCTCCGAGGTTTCCGGGTCGTAGTTCGACTTGGCGAGCTCGGCCTTCGCCGCCTCGATATCGCGACCGCGGAACGGCAGACTCTCGTCATGGCCCATAAGGCTGGCAGGGATCGGTCCCCGCGCCGCTGTTCCACCCGCGACACCTTCTTTCACCGTGATGAGCGCGGCGAGGGCGTCGTAGTCCAGCGCCAGCGCCAGCGCACGGCGCAGGTGCTTGTCGTTGGTCGGCGGCCGTTGGGTGTTGATCTTCACGTAGTAGCCGCCGGCTTGCGGCTCCATGACAGCGCTGATGCCGTCGAGCGCATCGAGCGCCTTGTAGACCGGGAAGGAGTGCCACATGCTCGACACGTCGTGCTCGCCGCGGCTCATCATCGCGCGGAGCGTCGCGTCCTCGAGCCCGTAGCGCATTCTCACCTCGTCGGGCGCGTGCTCGGGAAACCCCAGGAAATAGTCATCAAACCGCGTCATGACGGTGAGGTCCTGCTTGTTGTGGGACTTCACCGTGTAGGCGCCGGAGCCCCCATCGGCCTGGGAGAGATAACCCTCACCGTAGTCGCCGAGATCGCCGTACTCGCCTTCCGCGAGATTGGCCATCACGAGGTCCTTGTTGACCAGCGGCAGGCGTGTCAGCGCCGCGAGGAAGGGCGCGTAGCGCTTGGCCAACGTGACGCGCACGGTTTGCGGATCGACCGCCTCCCAGCTCTCGATCCAGCCGTCGAAGAGGAAGAAGAAGCCTTCCTTCATCGTCATCATCCGCTCGACGGAGAACGTGACGTCGCCTGAGTCCATCGTGCTGCCATCGTGGAATTTGACGCCCTCGCGCAGCGAGAACATGTAGGTCAGGCCGTCGTCTGAAATGGTCCAACTCTCGGCCACGTGCGGCTGGACACCGCCGCCCGCTCTGGGAGCGACCAGGCCGTCATAGATGTTCGACACCAGAATGAGGTCGGCGAAATCGGTCGCTTTCCCCGGCTCGATCTCGCCAACAGGCGCCTCTTCGAGGCGGAATATCCGCTTGTCGGCAGCGAGGGTGACGCTGGCGTGCAAAACGGCAATCGCCACTGCCAGCGACAGAAGCATGGCCAATCGTTTCATGGTGTTTTCTCCCTGTTCGGACCGTTCTCGCCTGCGTCATGCGGCGGTCGGCGATCAATCACAGGGCAGCGTATCGGTAGCGGTCAAGCCGCGTCAATTCGGACCCGGGGAGTGATCTGCTTCGCCGATGTGGAGGAAGCCGAGCCGGTCGACCCACAGCCGCTGGCCCGGATGGACGATCGTGGTGGAGGACGGCTCCTCGACGACCAAGGGCCCCGGCGCCTCGAAGCCGGCGGGCAGCGCCTCGCGGTCGTAGATGTCCGCCTCGTGGCGTCCGTCCTCGCCGAAGTCGACCATCCGCCGCCCCTTGTAGGCTCTCTCGGCGGAGCCGTGTTCGCCGTCGATGGGGTTGACTCGCGGGCGCGGAACGGAGGCAGTGGCAGTCAACCGGAAGGTCACGAATTCGACGGGCGTGTCGGGCAGGCTGAAGGTGTAGGCCTGTTCGTGAGCCGCGTGGAATTCGCTCAGGATGGCGTCGAGATCGGCCGCCGCATTGTCGACCGTGACAGTCACGGTGTGCTCCTGACCGAAATAGCGCATGTCGACCGAGCGGCTGAAGCTGAGTGCGTCGCTTCCAACGCCGTCCGCGGCGCCGAAATAGGCGTCAGCCTCCTCTTCCAGGTTCGAGAAGACGCTATGAATTCTCTCGACGGTGATGTCCTCCGCCCGAGTCAGCGCGGTGATCGCGAAATCGCTACGTGGCTCGGTGGCCAGCATTCCCCAGGCGGAGAAATAGCCAGGATAGCGCGGGACGATGATCTCCTTCACGCCGAGCTCGCGGCCTAGAGGCGCCGCGTGCATCGCGCCACCGCCGCCGGCGGCGACCAGGACGAAGTCGCGCGGATCGTGCCCGCGCTGGATCGAGACAAGCTTGAGTGCGTTGTTCATGTTCGCCTCGACGACGCGGATCACCGCTGCCGCCGCGCCCTCGACGCCCGTCCCCAATCCGTCCGCGATCGTCTGCATCGCGCTTCGCGCCCGGTCCACGTCGAGCGCGATGCGCCCGCCGGCGAAGTTCTCCGGGTTGAGCACGCCGGTGAGGAGCTTGGCGTCGGTGACCGTAGGCTCGGTGCCGCCGAGGCCGTAGCAGGCGGGTCCGGGATCTGCACCGGCGCTCTGCGGTCCGACACGGAGCGAGCCCGCGGCATCGAAGTGCGCAATGGAGCCGCCGCCTGCGCCGATCTCCACGAGATCGACCACCGGTACACGAACCGGATAACCCGGATTGAGGCGCGACCATTCGAGCTTGTACTCGGTCGTCACTTTCGGTCTGCCACTCTCGATCACCGAGCACTTGACCGTCGTACCGCCCACGTCCAGGTAAATCACGTTTGGCTCGTCGCAGAGCTCGCCGATGAGCGCCGCCCCGTTGACGCCGGCCGCCGGCCCCGATTCGATGAGGGTGATCGGATGCGCCTTGGCCCAGCCGAAACTGGTGGTCCCGCCGTTCGATTGCATCGCCGTGTAGGGGCACTCGATCCCAAGAGCGCGCAGCGCGTCCTCCAACTTGGTGAAATAGCGCTGCACGATGGGCTGCACGTAGGCGTTCAAGACGGCCGTGTTGCCCCGCTCGTACTCGCGCCATTCCCGGGTGATCTCATGCGATGCGGTGACCGCGACGTCCGGCAACCGTTCGCGCAGGAAGGCCGCGCATTCCGCCTCGTGCTCCGGCGCGACGTAGCTGTGGAGGAACTGGACCGCGATTGCCTCGACGGCTTGCCGGCGGCACTGCTCGACCACCACTTCGAGATCTTCCTGCTCGAGCGGCTCGATCTCACGGCCCTCGGCGTCGATCCGTCCGCGCACCTCGAAACGCCGCCGGCGCGGCACGAAGGCGACGGGCTTTTGGAACCGCAGGTTGTACATGTCGGGGCGATTACCCCGCGCGATTTCCAGAACGTCGCGGAACCCTTTCGTGGTCACGAGCGCCGTGCGCACGCCTTTGCGCTCGGTGATCGCGTTGATGACGGTGGTGCCGCCGTGGACGAAGAAGGACACGCTGCCCGGCTCGATGCCGGAGAGATTGATGGTATCGAGCACGCCCTGGGTCAGATCACGCGGCGTGCTCAGCGATTTTTCCGCTTCGAGGTTGCCGCTTTCCTCGTCGAAATGGACCAGATCGGTGAAGGTTCCACCGATATCGACCGCCAACCGACCCATGGGTTCACGCCTGCTGGCGAAGCGCTTCGGTGGCGTCGGAATCGATCGTCCCGTCTGGCGAAACGATTACGCCGTAGTCGGCACGCGCAGCATCCACAGTAATGAAGCCGTCGAGAACGTCGTCGCGCACGGCTTCTGGCGGACGCAAAAGGGCATCGCCATAACCGCCGCCGCTGCCGGTCACGATCGCCACGCGGGCGCCCTCCGCAAGCTCGGTCGTCGGCACCCGCGCGCCGCGCCAACGATCGCCGTTGCTCGTGACCTCGACATAGTTGTTGCTGCCGTGGCCGCCTCCTTCGAGGCCCCAGGGCCGTTCGATCGACCGGCCCAGGCTCGCATACATGTGGGCGTCGTCGGTCAACATCTGATACTCGCGGACCACGCCGAAGCCGCCGCGATAGCGCCCCTTGCCGGTGCCCGCTTCGACGTTCATAGCGTAGCGGTTGCAGCGGATCGGGAACTTCGCTTCCAACAGCTCGATCGAATAATTATAGGTGTCGCCGTCGGCGGTCCCGATCAGCACGCTGGTCCCGTCCTGATCGTGCGATGCCCCCCAACCGCCCATATGCGGCTCGACCAGGACGAACTGGTCCCCGCTTCGCGGCTCCTTGCCATAAAAGAACGTGGCGCACAGGCTCATGAAGCTGCCCACGCTGAAGCGCTCCGGCACGAGCGGCGCCAGCGCCATCCAGACCAGCTCGGAAATCTGGCCAGTCATCTCGAAATACCAGCCGACCGCCTGTGGATAGGTGGCACTGAACACCGTGCCGTCGGGCACGATGATTTCGATCGGGCGGAACCAGCCCTCGTTCGACGGTGCCTGGGGATCGACCAGCGCCTTGAATACCGTCTTCACGGCAGAGAGCAGCGCCCCGCGCGCGCAGTTGAGCGGCCCCGGTCGCTGCGCGCTCGTACCCGTAAAGTCGAAAGCGATGGTGTCCCCCTTGATGCGCACCTCGACCTGCACAGGAACCTGCTCGTCGGTGAAACCGTCGCCGTCGATCAGATCGTTCGCTTTGTAAACGCCGTCCGGCAGTGCAGCGATGGCGGCGCGACTGACTTTCTCGCTTTGGGCCATGAGGTGCGAGAAGGTGCGGCGGATCGTCTCCGCGCCGTACTTCGCGCACATCTCCTGGATGCGCGTGTCGGCGATGCGGACGGCGGCAATCTCCGCATTGAGATCACCGAGAGTCATCTTCGGCAGCCGCACGTTCGCTGCGATCAGGTCGAACAGATCGTCCTGCCGCTCACCCTCGCGATAGATACGGAGTCCGGGGAAGCGCAGGCCCTCGTGGAAGATCTCGGTTGCCTTGGGCGAAAGCGAGCCGGGGACGCTGCCACCGATCTCTGTCCAGTGCGCGACAGCGATGCCGAACGCGAGCAACTCGCCGTCTACGAAAACCGGCTTAACGATGCCAACGTCGGAGAGATGTGTGCCCCCGCTGTAGGGGTCGTTGACCATGTAGATGTCGCCGGGGCGCATCCTGCCCCCGAACTTGCCGATCACCGCCTTCACGTGCCCCTGGAAGGTTCCAGTGAACACCGTGATGCCGTTGGTCTGGGCAACGAGCTGCGCCTTGTCGTCGCAGACGCCGCAGGCGAAATCGAGGACCTCGTAGATGACCGGTGACATGCTGGAGCGAGCCAGCATCAGGCCCATTTCGTCGGCCGCGGCTTGCAGTTTTCCCCAGATGATCTCAAGAGTGACCGGATCGTCCGCGTGCCGTGCGGCGTTGGCGTTCACCATCTCAGGCTTCTCCCCGACCGAAGCTGTGCCAAACACGGAGGCGAAAAGGATAGGCTTCAGGGTCGCCGATGCACAATAGCCGCTCTGCGAATATCCGGATGGGCGGAGCGGGTGAGGGGACCCATCCAATGGGTAACGGGGCTAAGGGCCAGAGCGATACGGGTCTTGCTTGCTAATCGTGGCTGCCGTGCGCGCGATCGTCGGAGGCGAGGGCAGGAGCCTTCGCGCTGGGAGACCAGGTGTCGCTGAGCCGATAGCCCTCCGGCCACGGATCGCGCGGGTCGAGGTGGAGCTGGGTCGTACCGGTCAGCCAGGCACGGCCCGAGATCGAGGGCAGGATCGCCGGGCGTCCGTCCAACGTGGTTTTCCCCTCGATGCGGCAGTCGAAAACGGAATCGATGATCGACACCCCGCGGAAGCGGTCGCCGACCCCGAGCTCGCCCCGCGCGTGCAGCACCGCCATGCGTGCGGAGCAGCCGGTGCCGGTCGGGCTGCGGTCGATCTTGCCCGGACGGATCACCACCGCGTTGCGGCCCGTCGGAACGCCTCCGACGCTCTGGACCGGTGCGGCAATCTGACAAAACGAGATATGGCGCCAATCGGGGTTTTCGGGATGGGTGAAACCCAGCTGCTCGTTGGCGGCACGGGTGATGCGGATCCCCGTCTCGACAATGTCCCGCGCTTCGTCAGGGGTGAGGGCGAAGCCGAGCGCTTCTGAATCCACTAGCACAAAGCTGTCGCCGCCGTAGGCGGTGTTGGCGGAGAGCGTCCCAATTCCCTCGACCTCGAGTGCGGCCCCAAGCCGCGCCGCGAAGGACGCCACGTTGTGCACGCGGACGGACTCGACCCGCCCCTCACTGCAGGCGGCATGCACCCGGATGAGGCCGCCTGGTGCTTCCAGAGTCATCACCGTCTCGGGTTCGGTCATCGGCAGGATGCCGGTTTCTAGCAGCACCGTGGCGACGCAGAGGCTGTTCGAGCCCGACATGGGTGGCGTGTCCTCGGGCTCCATGATGATGAAGCCCATGTCGGCGCGAGGATCCTTCGGCGGCACCAGCAGATTGACGTGACGGAAAACCCCGCCGCGGGGCTCATTTAACACGAAGCGACGCAGGGACTGGTCGCGAGCGATGAAGCGGGATTGCTCCCAAAGCGTGTCACCGGGCGGCGCGGCGACGCCGCCGATGATGACATCACCCACCTCGCCCTCCGCATGGCAGCCGACGATTTGCACGAGGCGTTGCGATCGCATTGTTCACTCCACGATGATGTCGGTGCCGGCGCTGATCTCTGCGCTAGAGTCGCGGTGCACGGGCAGTAGTCTCGCCCTCGCCCGATTGCTCGAGAGTGATCGTCGCACGCGCTCACGGAGAAGCGCCGTCGCTTATTCGATCCCCATGACCAGCCTGGGTAGGGCGAGAGACAGGTCCGGGATGAATGTGACGATCAGCACCATGGGAAGATGACCCAAACACAACAGCTTCATGGTCGGCACAACATACTTGTCCAAAGAGAGCTTGCTGATCCCTGCAGCCATGTAAAGCATGGGCGCGCAAGGCGGCGAGACGTTCCCGAGTCCGAGGTTGGTGCCGACGATCGCGGCGAAGTGGATGGGATGGACGCCGATTTCCTTCGCCACCGGCAGCAGCACGATCGCCGCGAGCACGCTGCCGGACACGTCGTCCACGATCATGCCGATCAGCAGCAGGATCAGGTTGATCATCAGCAGGACGAAGATGCGGCTCTCGGTTAGTGCGATCAGCGCGTCCGCCACGTCCTTCGGCACCTGCTCCAGGACCATCGCCCGGCTCATGACGAACAGGAAGAACAGCACCGCGATGATCGAGCCGGTGGTCACCGCCGCGCGCCCGATCGCCTTCGGGAAGTTCTGCAGCGTGAGGCCGCGATAGAACACGAAGCCCACGACCACCGTGTAGACGAAGGCGATCGCAGCGGCCTCGGTGGGTGTGGCGATGCCGGAGTAGATGCTGCCCAGGATGAAGACCGGCAGCAGCAGCGCCCAGAAGGCCTTGGTGCCCGTCGTGCCGACCCGGCGCACCGCGACGCGGACCGAGACCCGCTCCTCGACCGTGATGGTCTTCACCTTCCGCAGGAACAGGAAGTTCAAGCCGACGTAGACGCCCGTCAGCAAAATGCCAGGAATGATGGTGGAGAGAAAGGCGGCGCCTACCGAGATCCCCCCGGTGACCGCAAAGACGATCATGGGGATGGAGGGTGGGATCATCAGCGCGAGCACCGATGAGCAGGCCACCAATGCCGTCGCATGACCGGGCGGGTATCCCTCCCGGACCATGCGCGGAATCATGATCGACCCGATGGCGGCGATGGCTGCGGACGACAAGCCGGAGATTGCACCGAACAGCGCGCACGTGACGATGGTCACCGCGCCCAGGCCGCCCTTGAGCCTGCCCACCAGCGCATTCACGAAGGCGAGCAGACGGTCGGACATCCCGCCTTCAGCCATGATGGTGCCGGCCATCACGAAGAGCGGCAGCGCCAGCAAGGCGAAGCTCGAGGTCGTCTGGTAGGCGAAGGGGATGAGGAAGGAGATGTCCGAGCCCGACGCGAGGCCGAACACCAGCGCGCCGATGCCGAAGGCAAAGGCGATCGGCATCTCCGACAGCAGCAGGATGACGACGAGCGCGATGGAGCCGAGGAAGAAGAGCACCGCTACCTCCGCGTCCGTGCGCGGAGGCGGGCTTTCAGGTCTAGGAATTGATGGACGGCCTGAAGGACCATGTAGATGGTGGTCCCGGCGAAACCGAAGATGAGAGAGGCCGACCACAACCCCTTGGGCCAGCGCATGTACGAGCTGAGCCGGCCGGTCTGGATCTCGAAGAGTGCGTACTTGATCGCGAAGTAGCCGAAGACCGCGCAGGCCCCGACGCTGAACACCGTCACGACCAGGCGAACGCCCTGCACGGCGGTTGGATTGCGGACCACCATGGTCAGGATGCCGCCATGGATGTGCTCGCCGTCGCGCGTGACGTAAGCGATTCCCAGGAAGTAGAACCAAGCGCCGAAGAGCAGGGACAGCTCCTCGATCCCCACGAACGGCGAGGCGAAGGCGTATCGCAGCACCACCTGGGTGAACATCAGCCCAGCGAGGCAGAGGCCAAACGCGACGATGAAGACAAAGAGTATGCGCTGGACGATCGCCTCGGCCGCGATCACCCAGCGCAAGTTTGCCGCCAGATCGCCCTTGGGCAGGGCGGTGAGGCGTTCGGGCGGCTCAACTTGACCACGTTCCGGATCGGGAATCGCTAGCGCCGCATCCTTGGCGGACGAGGGACACTGCTCCGGCTTCCGATCCATGGTCACGTGTCCCCGATCAAGAAGCCGGCCGGGCGCCGAAGCACCCGGACGCAGTGACTGGAGGACACTTGGGCGTTCTTACTCGACGCCCACGACTTGGCGGATTTTGTCCATGATGTCCTTGCCGACGACATCCTCCATCATCGGCCACTCATTCTGATAGACGATCTGCTTAGCAGCGCTCATCTGCTCATCGCTCAGTTCGACGACGTTGATGCCGGCATCGCGCGCCTTCTGCAGGAACTCGTCGCTTTTGCTCTTGGCTTCCTTCCAGGACCAGCTGATCGTGTTGTCCGCTGCGGCCTGCAAGGCGGTGCGAACGTCCTCGGGAAGGCCGTCCCACCAGTCCTTGTTGACGAGCCAGAACGCGACCTCGAAGTAGTCGTTGGTGAGGATGTTGGCCTCGAGGACATCGCGCAGCGTGTAGGTCTCGACCGCGGTGGAGAACGACCGTGCATCCACGGTCCCGAGTTGCAGGGCTGTGTGCACCTCCGAGAGCGGAATGGGCACCGCGGCAAAGCCGAAGCTGTTGAAGCGGTCGACGGCAATGGCGAGCCCCGGCACGCGAATCTTCATGCCTTCTGGATCATCGGGGAAGTTCATCGGCAGCTTGCCGACACCCTTGCGGATCACCACCGAGCCGAAGTCGGTCGGGATGATTCCCAGCGCATGAAGGCCAAGGTCGGCCAGCATGTCGTTGTAGACGTCGAGCATGCCGGCACCGGGGCCATAAAGGCGCTCTGCGTCCTCCCAGTTGGAGACGATGTAGCCCAGGTAAATCAGGTCGAGCCGCGAATCGAATTCAGACGACGCCCAGGTGAGTGTCATCGGCACGACGCCCTGCATCGCCTGCTCGAACAGCGACGTCCAGTCTCCGAGATCGCCGCCGGGGTGATACTCGATCTCGATCCCGCTCTGGTCCGCGAGGTCGGCGATGTACCGTTCCGAAATGGCGTGAAACACGTGATCGACGTTCATCGCGTGCGCGAAGATGAAGCTCTCCGCCGCCTCGGCCTTCTGTGTGTCGGTCTGATAAGCCATCGCGCCGAGCGCGATTCCTGCCGCGGCGATGCCGGGCAGTAGCAGCTTGCGGATTGGGTCTTGCATGGATCCATCTCCTCCTTGTTGAACTGGTTGCAGGCAAAATCCCCAGGGCCGTCTCCAGCGAGAGCGCTAGCAGGCTGCTGAAGAAGTCACCATTTGCGGCCGGTTTGGTGGGTTTGGTTGGTTTTCTCGGGTTAGTGGTGGTGCGGTTTGAGCTTCGCGGCCCGCTGGCGGCGGCGCTGGGGGTGCGTTCGGCGGCTTGCGGGCAT
>JAJDVB010000111.1 GCA_022826345.1 Alphaproteobacteria bacterium | reverse complement strand
TGGGTGGAGGAGCTGGAGCGCCAGCTGGAGGCCAACGAGAGGACGCCACGCCGGGATCGCCTGTCTCTGCTGCGGATCTATGAGGACCTTGCGGCCCAGGGTTACGAGGGCGGCTATGACGCGGTGCGCCGCTACGCCAGGGCGTGGCGGCGCCGGCGGCGGCTGTTGTCGCCGTCGCAGGCCTACGTGCCGCTGAGCTTCGACCCGGGCGAGGCCTACCAGTTCGACTGGAGCCACGAGTACGCGCGTCTGGCAGGGGCGACGACCCGAGTGAAGGCCGCGCACATGCGGCTCTGCTACAGCCGGATGCAGCTGGTTCAGATCTTCCCGCGCGAAGGCCAGGAGATGGTCTTTGAGGCGCACGAGCGCTCCTTCCGCTTCTTCGGCGGGGTCTGCCGGCGGGGCATCTACGACAACATGAAGACGGCCGTGACCACGGTCTTCACCGGCAAGAAGCGGGATTACAACCGCCGCTTCCAGGAGATGTGCTCCCACCACCTGGTGGAGCCCGTGGCATGCACGCCAGGCGCGGGCTGGGAGAAGGGGCAGGTGGAGAAGCAGGTGGGCGACGTCCGTGGCCGCCTGTTCGTGCCTATCCCTCGAGGCCGCTCATACGCCGAGATCAACGCGTGGTTGATGGACCGATGCATCGAGGAGGCCAAGAAACATCCGCACCCGACGATCCCGGGCAAGACGGTGTGGCAAGTGTTCGAGGAGGAGCAGCCCTTCCTGATAGCCTGGCGCGGCCCTTTCGACGGCTTCCACGCCACCGAGGCGTCGGTGTCGAAGACCTGCCTGGTGCGCTTCGACAACAACCAGTACAGCGTTGCCGCTCGTGCGGTCGGGCGGCCGGTGGATGTGCGGGCCTACGCCGATCGGATCGTCATCCGCCAGGATGGCGAGATCGTCGCCGAGCATCCCCGCAGCTTCGGGCGCGGCGAGATCGCCTACGACCCGTGGCACTACGTGCCGATCCTGGAGCGCAAACCGGGCGCATTGCGCAACGGCGCGCCCTTCAAGGGCTGGCGGCTGCCCGAAGCCCTCGGCCGTGTGCGGACCCGGCTTGCCGGCCGCGACGACGGCGACCGGCAGTTCGTCAGGATCCTCGTAGCAGTTCAGGAGGACGGGCTGGAGGCGGTCGAGGCGGCCTGTGCCGAGGCGCTCGACTGCGGCGCCTGCAGCGCCGACGTCGTGCTCAACATCCTCGCCCGGCAGCGCCAGCCGGCGCCGGCGGCGACCGTTCCGACGCCCGAGGGTCTGCAGCTGCGTCACCAGCCGGTGGCCGACTGCCGGCGCTACGACAGCCTGAGGGAGGCCGGTCATGGAGCGCCATGACGTCCTCGAGATGATGACGACGCTCAAGCTCGCGGGCATGCGCGCCGTCTACGACGACATCCTTGCCGACGGGCTCAAGCGCCGTCACCCGGTGCAGCAGATCATCGGCACGCTGCTCCAGGCCGAGATCGCCGACAAGAAGGCACGCTCGATCAAGTACCAGATGGCCTCCGCCAGGCTGCCGACGGTCAAGGAGCTGGCCGACTTCGACTTCGCCGCCTCGCCCGTCAACGAGCCCCTGATCCATGAGCTCGCCACGGGCGGCTTCCTCGAAGGCCAGCGCAACATCGTGCTCGTCGGCGGCACCGGCACCGGCAAAACCCATCTCGCCGTCGCCGTCACGCGCTCCTGCATCCGAAAGGGCGCCCGGGGCCGGTGCTACAACGTCGTCGACCTGGTCAACCACCTCGAGGCCGAGCTCCGCGCAGGCCGCCAGGGCCGCACCGCAGAGCAGCTCGCCCGCCGCGACTTCGTCATCCTCGACGAGCTCGGATACCTGCCCTTCGCCCAGGCCGGCGGGCAGCTCCTCTTCCACCTCATGAGCCGGCTCTACGAGAGGACATCAACCGTCATCACCACCAACCTCGCCTTCGGCGAGTGGCCCTCCGTCTTCGGCGACCCAAAGATGACCACGGCGCTCCTCGATCGTCTCACCCATCACTGCGAGATCATCGAGACCGGAAACGAGAGCTGGCGCTTCAAAAACCGCTCCTGAACCAGCATCGGAGTCACTGCGGCCCGGTTGCCCCGGTGGGCCAACAGGGACCCCCCACGCGGCTTCGCTTCGCGTAGCGTGAGACGCTACACGAAGCCGCGCGGGTCCCCCCTATTGGCTACCGGGACAACCTCCGCCGTGCCTCTCAGGGGGGTCAATTTTGCACGCCGATAGGGGGTCAATCTTCAAAGCCGATTGACAGCCCGGCCGCGGCCCGCACGGTCCGCCAGGCATGGTCGAGACCGCCGCTGCTGTAGCGCCCGTTGTGGTCGTTGCCGGGGAACACCCAGGAGCTGTCCTTCCGTCCCGGCAGCGCTTCCAATAGCTCCACCGCCGTCGGCGCCAGCTGGACCACACGGGGACCGGTCTTGGCACTGGCGAGATGCAGCTCGCCGGCGTCGAGATCGACGTCCGACCAGCGCAGGGTCAGAATCTCGCTCTTGCGGCAGCCGGTGAGCATCAGCAGGCGGATCGCCGTCACGGCCTTCAAAGGAGCGGCGCCACTGTCGACCGCCCCGTCCAGCACCCGCCCGAGCCGGGTGAACTCGGCA
>JAJDVB010000161.1 GCA_022826345.1 Alphaproteobacteria bacterium | reverse complement strand
CGCTATGACAGGTATTCCCAACGGGCCCTGCCGCAGAAAGACATCTGGCTCCGGCCCCTCCGAAAAGACTGGAAACGAGCACTCAACCGATGACATCTCGATCCTCATCGCGCACCATCACCCGGTGACCGAAGGGATTCGCATAGCGCGTTTTCCCGGAGGCAGAATTGGGACCCATATAGGTACCTGGAGGAAGAGAACAGGCGCGTATTCTAGACCATGTTCGTCACGCAGGAAATACGTCAATACACTGAAATCACGAAATTAATCGTACTACAGCGTGCCTCCAACATATGCTTTCCGACACTGCACCATGGTGCCGGGAGGAGGACTAACCCTCCGTCTCCAGCTCTTCACGCAGGGTGCGCTTGAGCACCTTGCCGTAGTTGTTCTTGGGCAGGCCCTCCACGATGCGGTAGGCACGCGGGCGCTTGAAGCGGGCGATGCTCTCCAGGCAGAGCCGGTCGAGCCGGTCCTCGGTGACGCTCTGGCCGTCGTGGGGCACGACGAAGGCGACCACCTCCTCCCCCCACTCGGGATGCGGACGACCGACGCATGCGGCCTCGCGCACTGCCTCGTCGCGCAGCAGCACCTCCTCGATCTCGCGCGGGTAGATGTTGGTCCCGCCGGAGATGATCATGTCCTTGGCGCGGTCGAGCAGGGTGAGGAAGCCGTCCTCGTCGAAGCGGCCGACATCGCCGGTGTGCAGCCAGCCGCCCTTGAGCGCGCTCGCGGTGGCCTCCGGGTTCTCCCAGTAGCCCGGTATCACGACATCGCCGCGCACGATGATCTCGCCGCTCTCGCCTGCGGGGAGGGGGCGGTCCTCTTCGTCCACGACGCGCACCTCGACATCGGTGCGTGCGATCCCGGCCGAGCCCAGGCGTTCGCGGTAGCGTGGGTGACTATTGTCTTCGTGATAGGTGCGGGAGAGCGCGGTAATCGTCATCGGACTCTCGCCCTGGCCGTAAATCTGGGCGAGCTTGGGACCGAAGGCTGCGAGCGCGCGTTCCACGTCGGCGACGTACATCGGCCCGCCGCCATAGATGATGAGGTCGAGGTTGGTGGTGTCGGCGTCGGCAAGCGCCGGGCTGTCCAGCAGCCGCACCACCATGGTGGGCGCTGCGAACATGCTGAGGCCGGGGTGCTGTTCGATCAGGCTCAGCACCTCAGCCGGCTCGAAGCCGCCGCTCTCGGGGATCACGTTGTTCGCGCCCTTGGCGATGAAGGGCAGCGCGTAGAGGCCCGAACCGTGGGAGAGCGGCGCCGCGTGCAATACGCAATCGTCAGGCGCGATCGGGTTGAGATCGGCGAAGTAGCTCAGCGTCATCAGCAGCAGGTTGCGGTGGGTGATGGTGGCGCCCTTGGGCCGGCCTGTGGTGCCGCTGGTGTAGAAGAGCCAGGCGGGGTCGCCGGGCCGGGCTGCGGCGATGCTTGCCGGATCGTGGCCGAGCATGGCACGCCAGTCGTCAGAGCCCGCGACCAGCGGCACGGCAAGGCCCGGCACCTCACCGCGCACGCTCTCGATGCCGTCGGCGTGGCCTTCGTCGGCGATGCAGAGCCGGGTCCCCGAATTTCCCAGGATGTAGGCGACCTCGCGCGGGTGCAGCTTGGCGTTGACCGGGACCGCGACCAGGCCCGCGTACCAGATGCCGAACAGCGCCTCCAGGTAATCCGGCCGGTTCGCCATGACGATCGCGACACGCTCGCCGGCATCGAGCCTGTGCGCCGCCTTGAGCGCGCCCGCGATCGCGCCTGCACGCCCGTGGAGCGTGCCGTAACGCGCCGCCACAGTTTCGCCGAGGGACACCGCTGGCCTCTCGGGCAGGCTCCGCGCCGTCTTCGCCAACAGCGCCGCGATGTTCATGGTCGGGCCCCGCTCCTCAGTTCCCGTGCGTCCGGCATCCTATACCGAGGGGGTGGGGCCGACGCTACAGCCGGGCCTGCGCGCGTTGACAACCGACATAGTGCATATTACGGCACTCCACGGTACGAAACTTCGGAAGCCGCGCGCTTCACTGACACTAGCGGGGGCCAGCGATGCTCGTTCACAACCCGCCTCACCCCGGTGCGTTCATCAGGCGCCAGTGCCTCGAACCCCTCGGACTGACGGTGACCGAAGCAGCCAAGGGACTCGCGGTGTCGCGCAATACGCTGTCGTTGCTGCTCAACGGTCGCATCGGAATTTCTCCCGAGATGGCGATCCGACTGTCCCAGGCCTTCGGCGGCAGCCCGGAGAGCTGGCTGCAGCAACAGATGCACTACGATCTCTGGCATGCTCAGCGAACCCGGGAAGAGGTCGCAGTCCGCAGATTCGTCGCCGCCTGAACGTTGCTCGCGGATACTGGGGCACCAGGCCCCGTGACCCGTCCACGCTCGGGCAGGTCACGCGATGGCGCGGCACAAACGCTTTGTCTGCCATAGCGGTCGCGGTTATTGTTGCCGCGAGATGTGACCACGGGATTGGGGGAGGCAGCGTGCCCGAGGCGCAGGTCAAGATGACCGTCAATGGCGAGGAGGTCGCCCGCGAGGTGTCGACCCGCACCCTGCTCGTCGAGTTCCTGCGCTACGATCTCGGCCTCACCGGGACCCACGTTGGCTGCGACACCAGCCAGTGCGGCGCCTGCAACGTGCACGTGGACGGCGAGTGCGTGAAGGCCTGCACCATGCTGGCGGTGCAGGCGGACGGCGCGGACGTGCTGACCATCGAGGGCGTGGCCAACGGCGACACGCTGCATCCCATGCAGGCGGCGTTCAAGGAGCACCACGCGCTGCAATGCGGCTTCTGCACGCCCGGCATGGTTATGTGCGCGCTCGACCTGGTGAAGCGCAACGGGAAGCCGAGCGAGACGGAGATCCGCGCCTACCTGGAGGGCAACTTCTGCCGGTGTACCGGCTACCATAATATCGTGAAGGCCATCGCCGCGGGCGCCGAGGCGATGGCAGGCTAGGCGGTCCGAGAATGAGTCGTATGACCGCCTGTCATACCAAGGCGCACTTCGCCCGGTGCAAGGCGGGCGTCTTGTGGTGTAGAGTGTTGGTGAGCGCCTGAGAGGCGCGGAGGGGGTAACGAACGTGCAGAAATCGCTTCATATCGACCCGGACAAGTGTACCGGATGCCTGCAATGCGAGCTGGCCTGCTCTCACGTGAATGAGGGGGTATTCAACCCCGCCAAGTCTCGCATCAAGGTGTTCAACTTCCACGATCAGGGGCGGATGGTCCCCTACACCTGCACCCAGTGCGACGAGGCGTGGTGCATGCAGGCCTGCCCGGTCGATGCGATCACGCTCGACGCCGAGACCGGCGCCAAGATCGTCTCCGATGCGCTCTGCGTGGGCTGCAAGGTGTGCACCATCGCCTGCCCCTTCGGGACCGTGAACTACAACGCGTCCACCGGCAAGGTGATCAAGTGCGATCTCTGCGGCGGCGATCCCGAGTGCGCCAAGGCGTGCCCGACCGCAGCGATCACCTACGTGGACGCGAACTGGACCGGCCTGGATCGGATGCGTCAGTGGGCGGCCAAGACCGACGCCGGCGCGCAGGCCGAGGCCTAGGGAGGACTCGTCATGGCATGGGCAAGGAACGTGCTGCGGGTGAACCTCACCGAGGGCACCTGCAAAAACGAGCCGTTGAACATGGATTGGGCCCAGAAGTACCTGGGCCAGCGGGGGCTCGCGACCAAGTATCTGGTGGAGGAGACCGACCCCAGGGTCGATCCGCTCTCGCCCGATAACAAGATGATCATGACCACCGGCCCGTTGACCGGCACCTGCGCGTCGACGGCCGGGCGCTACTCGGTCGTGACCAAGGGCGCGCTCACCGGCGCCATCGCGTGCTCGAACTCCGGCGGCTTCTTCGGCAACGAGATGAAGAACGCCGGCTACGACATGATCATCTTCGAGGGCCGGTCGCCGAACCCGGTCTACCTCCTGGTGGAGAACGACAACGTCCAGCTGATCGATGCCGGCGAGTTCTGGGGCAAGTCGGTCTGGGATACCGAGGAGGGGATCAAGGCCAAGCACCAGGATCCGTTGATCCGCGTCGCCTCCATCGGCGTCGCTGGCGAGGCTGGCGTGAAGTTCGCCTGCGTGGTGAACGACATGCACCGGGCCGCCGGGCGCTCCGGCGTCGGCACGGTGATGGGGTCGAAGAACCTCAAGGCGGTGGCGATCCGCGGCACGCTCGGCGTCTCGGTCGAAGACGTCGGCTCCTTCATGCAGGCGACCGCCGAGGGCAAGCAGACCCTCGCGGACAACGCCGTCACCGGCCAGGGCCTGCCGGCCTACGGCACCCAGGTGCTGATGAACGTCATCAACGAGGTCGGCGCGCTGCCCACCCGCAACCATCGGGACGTGCAGTTCGAAGGCGCGAAGAACATCTCGGCCGAGGCGATGGCCGAGCCTCGCGCCGACGGCAAGCCCAACCTGGTGACCAACGCCGCCTGCTTCGGCTGCACCATCGCCTGCGGGCGGGTCTCCACGGTCGAGCGCAGCCACTACACGGTGGCCGAGCGGCCGGAGTACCAGATCGCCTCCGGCGGGCTCGAGTACGAGGCGGCCTGGGCGCTGGGCGCGGCCACGGGCGTGGACGATCTCGACGCGCTGACCTTCGCCAACTTCATCTGCAACGAGCAGGGGATCGACCCGATCTCCTTCGGCGCCACCGTCGGCGCCGCCATGGAGCTCTATGAAGAGGGCGTCATCGGCGATGCCGAGACCGGCGGGATCGAGTGCAAGTTCGGCTCCGCCAAGGCACTCACCGATCTCGCCGAGCTCACCGGCAAGGGCGAGGGCTTCGGGGCCGAGATCGGCCTCGGCTCCAAGCGGCTCTGCGAGAAGTACGGCAAGCCGGAGCTTTCGATGTCGGTCAAGGGCCAGGAGTTCCCGGCCTACGATTCGCGCGGCATCCAGGGCATGGGCCTCGCATACGCCACCGCCAACCGGGGCGCCTGCCACCTGCGGGCCTACACCGTCTCGTCCGAGATCCTGGGCGTGCCGGAAAAGACCGACCCGCACGTGACCGAGGGCAAGGCTGGGTTGGTCAAGGCCTTCCAGGACGCGACCTCTGCGGTCGATTCCTCCGGCCTCTGCGTCTTCACCACCTTCGCCTGGTCGCTCGACGACATCGCGCCGCAGATCAACGCGGCCTGCGAGGGCGACTGGACGGCGGAGAAGCTGCTGGAAGTCGGCGAGCGGGTCTGGAACCTGGAGCGGCAGTACAACTGCGCTGCGGGCTTCACGGGCGCGGACGACAACCTGCCCGAGCGTCTGCTCAAGGACGCGGCGAAGACCGGCCCGGCCGAAGGCCTCACCAACGGCCTGGCCCAGATGCTGCCGGAATACTACGAGGTGCGCGGCTGGACCGACGAGGGCGTGCCCAGCAACGAGACGGTGGAGCGCCTCGCGCTCTAGCCCGTATCGTTCGTCATTCTCGTGACGACGGGGGGCCGCGCGCGCCGAACAGGGCGCCGGTCCCCCGGCTTGTATCGGAGACGACGGCACTGAACGAGACGAAACGGGCCATCCCCTGCCGCGCACGGGCGCGGACGCAGGGGACGGTGCGAACAGCCAAGCGGGAGCCAACATGCAGCATGTGATCGTGGGTGCCGGCCCGGCCGGCGTGGTCGCTGCCGAAACCTTGCGCAAGGGAGACCGGGCCGCCGACATCGTCCTCATCGGTGACGAGCCGGAGCCGCCCTATTCGCGGATGGCGATCCCTTACGTCCTCGAGGGCATGATCGAGCAGAGCGGGACCTACCTCCGCAAGACCGAAGGCCACTACGAGGGCCTCGGCATTCAGTATCGCCAGGGGCGTGCGGAATCCGTGGCAACCGCCGACGGCACGCTTAAGCTGAACGGCGGCGAGAGTGTCTCCTACGACCGTCTGTTGATTTCCACCGGCGCGACCCCGCTCAGCCCGCCCGTGCCCGGCCTTGATCTGCCCGGCGTGCACAACTGCTGGACCCTGGAAGACTGCCGCGGGATCGCGAAGCTGCTCAACGAAGACGCCAACGTCGTGCTGATCGGCGCGGGCTTCATCGGTTGCATCATCCTGGAGGCGCTCGCCAAGCGCTGCGGCAACCTCACCGTGATCGAGATGGAAGACCGCATGGTCTCGCGCATGATGGACGCCACGGCCGGCGGGATGCTGCAGCGCTGGTGCGGGGCAAAGAACATCCGCGTGCTCACCTCGACACGGGTCGCCGGCATCGAAGCCGCCAGCGGCGCGGGCGGCGACAAGGCGGTGGTGCTGGATAACGGCGAGAAGATCGAGGCCCATCTGGTCGTGCTCGCGGTCGGCGTCGCCCCCAACATCGGCTTCCTGGAGGGGAGCGGGATCAAGACCGACCACGGCGTGCTGGTCGATCAGCACCTGGAGTCCAGCGCCAAGGGCGTGTTCGCCGCCGGCGACGTAGCGCAAGGCCTCGACTTCTCCACCGGCGAATACTCGGTGCACGCGATCCAGCCAACCGCGACCGAGCACGGCCGCATCGCGGCGCTCAACATGCTGGGCCGCCACGCGCACTACAAGGGCAGCCTCAACATGAACGTGCTCGCCACGGTCGGGCTCGTTTCCAGCTCGTTCGGGAGCTGGGAGGGTGTTGCCGGCGGCGACAGCGGCGTCGCCGTAGACGAGGACGGATACAAGTACCTCCGGCTGGAGTTCGACGGCGACCATCTGGTCGGCGCGCTCGGCATCGGCCTCACCGACCACGTGGGCGTGATCCGCGGCCTGATCCAGAACCAGACCGCGCTCGGCGACTGGAAGGAGAGGCTTCAGGAGAACCCGCACCGCGTGATGGAGGCCTACGTCGCCCACAGCCAGACCTGAGCCACGACGGCCGCGATCACGGCGCTATTCTGGCGACACCGCGAACTCGCCATGAAGGTGACCGTCAAGCTCTACGCCCTGCTGAGCGACTATCTTCCCGCCGGCGCCGTGGACAACCAGGTCGAGCTCGACCTGGACGACGGCACCACGCCCGAGGACGTCTTCGCCAGGTTCAACCTGCCCCGCCAATACTGCTCCATCGTGCTGGTGAACGGCATCTACGTGGAGCCGAGCGAGCGCGGCTCCCACGCGCTGAACGAGAACGACACGCTGGCGATCTGGCCGCCCGTGGCCGGCGGCTAAGCCGGCGAGACCGGCACGAGTTCAGTCGCACGTCCGAGCCCGTGATCTTCGAGAAGGAGATGGCGATCGAGCGCCACGAGTTCCGGCGCACGCTGCGCCGCGCGCTCCCGGAGGCCGATATCTCTGAGGACGGCGACACGATCACGGTCCGCGAGAGGGCCGGCACGCTCGAAATCACGCTTTCGGCCAAGCCTGAGCGCCGCATCGGCCTGCTGGCGCTGCCGGTCCTCGCCGCACGCTTCCACTACAGCGGCTATGAAGACCCCGAGGGGCATCTCGCCCGGCTCGATATCTCCTTCCAGCGCGGCGGCGGATAGCTCCATCGCGCATTGCGCTCGGCGAATTTTCCGTCCACCATCGCTGAATGTCTCAAATAAGAAAGGGAGGGGCGGGCGATGGCATACACGCGCGCGAAGGTCGTAGAGGAGATCAGTGCGTCGGCTGACCGTGTCTTCGGTGAGCTGGGGGCATTCAACAACCTGCCGGTGATTATGGCTGGCGCAATCACGCGGAGCACGCTCAACAAGAAGGGCACGGTGCGAACGCTCAAGGTCAAGGGCGTGAAGGGCGCGCTCGACGAAACGCTGCTGAAGTACGATACGGCGACTCGCACGCAGGTCTACGCGATCACCGCCGATCCCGACGACATGGTGCCGTTCAGCGACTACACCGCCACCATCAAGGTGAAGCCCA
The DNA here is from genome assembly GCA_022826345.1 of Alphaproteobacteria bacterium. Next base: position 12,291 of record JAJDVB010000161.1, on the reverse strand, counting down.
TCACGTCGCGGCGCAGTCAGGTGGAGTGGACCAGCCGCTTCGTGCCGAAGAAGGGAAAGACCAAGGCGGAATGCCTGGAATTCGTCGAGGTCATCTACCGCACCGGAATTCAGGGCACCCGCGACGTGCTCGGGGTCAAGAAGTAGCACGCGGGACCGCCGGCCGTTCCGCTGGCGGATAGATCACCGCTTCGAGATAGAGGCCGTAGGCCGGCGCCGTCGGGCCGCTCCGGCGCCGGTTGCGGTCGGCAAGCGCGGCACCCACATCTGCCGGCGTCCGCCGGCCGTCGCCCACCTCGACCAGCGTGCCCACCATGGCGCGCACCTGGTGGTGGAGGAAGGAGCGCGCCCAGGCGCGAATCGCGATTTCGTCTCCGGTTCGTAAGACGGCGAGGCTGTTGAGGGTGCGCACCGGCGAGGTCGCCTGACAATGAGCGGCCCGGAAGGTCGTGAAGTCGTGGGTGCCCTCCAGCGGGCGCGCGGCCTCGGCCATGGCGCTCGCATCGAGCGGGCGCGCGAGGTGCCAAGCGCGGTCCTTCGCGAGCGCAAGCGGCGTCTTGCGATTGACGATCCGGTAGAGATAGACGCGCATCGTGGCATCGCGCCTGGCATCGAAGCCGAGCGGCACTTCGGCCGCGTCGAGAACGACGGCCGGCGCAGGCCGCAAGTGTGCGTTGAGCGCATCGCGCAGCACCGCCGGCTCTGCCTGCCGTGTGAGATCGAGGTGGCAGCACTGGCCCAGCGCGTGAACGCCGGAATCAGTGCGGCCCGCGCCATGCACGCGCACCTGTTCGCCGCAGAAGCGCTCGACCGCGCGCTCCAGCGCCTCCTGCACCGAGCGCCCGTCGCCCTGATACTGCCAGCCGACGAAGCCGGTACCGTCGTATTCGAGGGTCAGCTTGTAGCGGGGCATGGCAGCCGTGTGCCGGCGGAGATCGGTCGTCCGCGCAGGAAGGCGTCCGCGTCCATCGCTGCCTTGCCGGCGCGCTGAAGGCGGGTTGGCCGTAGAGCCGAGCTGTCGCCGCAGGCGATGGTCAGTGCCTCGTCGATGACCGTTCCCGGCAGCGCGCCCGAGGTTCCGGCGTCTTCTTCGGCCGCCAGCACCTTGATGCGCTCCCCCTCGTGACCGAACCAGGCACCGGGTCTCGGCGCGAGGGCGCGCACCGTGCGCTCGATATGCTCTGCGGGTAACCGCCAGTCGATGGCGGCCTCGTGCTTTTCGAGCTTCGCGGCGTAGGTCGCGCCTTCGTTGGGCTGCGGTGTCTCATCAAGACTTCCTGCCGCAAGGGCGTTAATCGCCTCCACCACAAGACGGGCGGAGAGTGCGGCCAAAGCGTCGTGCAGCGTTCCGCCCGTGGTTTCGGGCCCGATCGGCACCCGCTCGGCCATCAGGATGGGGCCCGTGTCGAGGTCCTCGTCCATCCGCATGATGGTGACGCCGGTCTCGCTGTCGCCCGCCATGATCGCCCGCTGGATCGGCGCCGCGCCGCGCCAACGCGGCAGCAGCGAGGCATGGGCGTTGATGCAGCCGAGCCGGGGCGCCGCCAGCACGGCCGGCGGCAGGATCAAACCATAGGCGACTGTGACCGCGAGGTCCGCATCCAGCCCGGCGAACGCGGTCTGCGCCTCCTGGGGTTTCAGACTTGCCGGGGTCATCACTTCGATCCCGGCAGCCTCGGCGCGGACGGCCACCGGCGTCGGCCGTACCTTGCGGCCGCGCTCCGCAGCGCGCGGCGGCTGGGTGTAGACGGCAGCGATGGAATGGCCGCTCGCTATGAGCGCATCGAGGGTGGGCACGGCGAAGGCCGGCGTTCCCATGAACACCAGCCTCAATGATCGCATGGGTTCCTGCGCGGTTTAGCCGGCGGCGGCGCGGCGCGCCTTGGTCAGCTTGCGCAGGATGATGCTGCGCTTGACCAGCGACAGGTAGTCCACGAAGAGTACCCCCTCCAGATGGTCGATCTCGTGCTGCAGGCAGACGGCGAGCGTGCCGACGGCCGTGATCTCCTGTGCCGCGCCGGTCTCGTCTAGATAGGCCACCGTCACCGACGCCGGCCGCTCCACCTCGGCATAGTGGTCGGGGAAGGAGAGGCAGCCCTCCTCTCGGCTCACGCGTTCGTCGGAGCGCCAGACGATCTCGGGATTGACCAGCTTGAGCGGCGCCGACGGCTCGTCGGCCAGATGCACGTCAGCCACGATGCAGCGCCTGGGCACGCCGATCTGGATGGCGGCGAGGCCGATGCCCTCTGCCGCGTGCATCGACTCCATCATGTCGTCCAGCAGCGCGCGCACCTCGTCGTCGACGACCTCGACCGGCGCGGAGCGCGCCTTCAGCCGCTTGTCGGGCGCAGTGATGATCGGGCGTATGGCCATCGCAATCGACCGAAACAGAAGCTGCACTTAGCTAAGGCGGCGCGTAGCGGAGGTCAAGCACCCCGACGGATGGAGCGTGAAATCGCACGGGATGGCGCGCTCACCTCTTGGCGTCACGCCACGCGATGGCGGCGCGCAGGCCCTGGGTCCGCGTGATCTCGAGGAATTCGCGCTTGGTGGCCGTGCCCTCGCCTTCGATTGTGATGTCTTCCTCGAGCGCCATTTCAAGCGTCTCGTCGAAGGCCATCATGGCGTACATGCGATTGATCGTGGCCTTGGTGCGCCTAAGCAGGGCCGGCTCGATGGCGGCCATGCGGCGGGCAAGCGTGAGCGCGGTCTCGATCTCCTCGCCCACGGGCACGACATGGTTGACGAGGCCGATCTCGTAGGCGCGGCGGGCGCCGATCTCGTCGTCGCCGGTGAGCAGAATCTCCTTCGCGTGCTTGGGTCCGGCGAGCCAAGGCATCAGCATCACGACGATGCCCGCGCCGAAGCGCAACTCGGGCTCGCCGAAGCGGGCGTCCTCGGCCGCCACGGTCACGTCGCAGGCGAGCGCAAGCTCGCAGCCGCCGGCGAGCGCCGGGCCGCGCACCGCAGCGATCGTCGGCTTCGAGAGGCGCCAGAAGCGCATCACGGTGTCGAAGTCGTCGCGCAGCACGTCGCGCCACTCAGCGACACCTTGGGGCGGGGCCGCTGCCTGCTCCTTGAGATCGAAGCCCGAGGAGAAGGCACCGCCCGCCCCAGTCACCACCAGCGCGCGGATGGTCCCGTCTGCCTCAGCTGCATCGCAAGCGGCATTGAGCTCCGCCAGCATGGCACGGTTCATCGCGTTGGCCCGCTCGGGGCGGTTGAGCGTGAGCAGCCCGACCGCCTCCCTCCGCTCGAACGTTATGCATCGATAGTCCATCGCAGACCCCCAGGACGGATGCGCGGGGCACGACGATAGCATTCCGCGTCTTCGAGCCGCCGGCGGCCGGGCGTGGCGTGCGGACCGGCACTCATTTAGCATAGCCTCGATAGCCGGGCGGTCGCCCGGCCTGACGTTGCAACCCCGGGTTCTCAGGAGGACGCCATGGCCTTTCGCGTCGAAGAAGCCACCATCGCCGGTATTCACGAGGCGTATCGCTCGGGCGAGCTGAGCGCAGCGGAGCTCGTGTCGCGCTACCTCGCGCGGATCGAAGCCTACGATCGAAACGGCCCCGCTCTGAACTCGGTCATCAACGTCAACCCGCGGGCGGTGGAGGAGGCGGAAGCGCTCGACAAGGCATTCGCCGAGGGCGGGCTAACCGGCCCGCTGCACGGCATTCCGGTGGTCGTGAAGGACCAGGTCGAGACGGCCGATATCATCACGACCTTCGGCTCGATCGCTGCGAAGGACTACCTGCCGGAGAAGGACGCGACGGCGATCACGATGATGCGCGAGGCCGGCGCGATCATCCTCGCGAAGACGGCGATGCCCGATTTCGCGACCTCGTGGTTCGGCTATTGCTCGGCAATCGGTGAGACCAAGAACCCCTACGATCTCGAACGCGATCCAGGCGGATCAAGCGGCGGCACGGGGTGTGCGGTCGCCGCAAATCTGGGCGCCATCGGGCTTGGCGAGGACACAGGCGGCTCCGCGCGTCTGCCCGCTTCGTTCGACAATCTGGTGGGGCTCAAGGTGACGCCGGGCCTGATCAGCCGGGCCGGCATGTCGCCGCTCGTCATCTTCCAGGATTCCGCTGGGCCGATGTGCCGCACCGTTACCGACACGGCCAAGTTGCTCCAGGTCGTCGCCGGCTTCGACCCCGAAGATCCCTACACCTCGACGGCGCTCATTGCCGGGAAGACGGACTACGTCGCTTGTCTGGATAAGGACGCGTTGTCAGGCAAGACCATCGGCGTGGTGCGCTCAGCCTTCGGCGATTCGTCGAACCCCAACGCGGCGGTGGTCAACGCGGTCATCGAGGATGCCCTTGGCGCTCTGAAGGGCGCGGGCGCGACCCTCGTCGATGTCGAAATCCCCGACCTCATGGACCACATCCTGTACTCATCGCTCTACATCAATCATTCGCGGAGCGCGATCGACGAGTTCATGGCGTCCCGCCCCTCGTTGGCGGCGGAGAGCGTGCGCGCGCTCATCGAGACCAAGCAGTACCACCCGATGCTCGATCTGCTGGAAGAGATCGCGGAGGGTCCGGAAGACCCCTATTCGGATCCGGAGTACTACCCGCGCTACACGACCTCGGAGAAATTCAGGCGGATCGTGATCAATCAGATGGGCAAGGCCGGCGCGGCTGCGCTGGTCTATCCGACCACCCAGGTGCAGTCGCCTCGGCGCGACGACCTCAACGCCGGGCAATGGAAGACACTCGAGTTCCCGACGAACACCCTGATCGGCGCGCAGACCTGGATGCCGGCCATCAGCGTGCCTGCCGGCTTTACGCCCGAGGGTGTGCCGGTTGGCATGGAGATCCTGGGTTTGCCCTATTGCGAAGGCGACCTTCTGGCGCTCGCCTATTCCTTCGAGCAGGCAACGCAACACCGCCGGGCACCGGCCTCCTCGCCGGAACTCGCCTGAGCGATTAGGCCCTGCCTCACGCGCCGGAGCGCGTCGCCACCCGGCGGGCGAGCACGTCGAGCGCGAGGGCGCCGACGATGATCGAGCCCTTGATGATGTCCTGATAGAAGACGTCGATGTCGAGCAGGACGAAGCCGTTTGAGATGGTGGCGATGATGCCGAGGCCGACCACCGTCCGCCACATCGAGCCGAAGCCGCCGGCAAGCGAGGTACCGCCGACCACGACGATGGTCAGCACGTCGAAAATGATGACCGGGTCCAGGTTGGCCTGGGCCGAGTTGAGCTGAGATGCCGTGAGTGTGCCGGCGACGCCCATGCAGACGCCGGACAGCACGTAGGTGCTGCCGATCACGGTGCGGACGCGAATGCCGGAGAGCCGGCTCGCCTCCCGATTGCCACCGACCGCGTAGATCGCCTCGCCGTAGACGGTCTTGGCGAGCACCAGCCCGCCGACCAGGAGGAAGGCGATCAGCAACATCCCCGAGAAGGGGAAGCCATGCCAACGGCCGGCGCCGAGATCGCCGAAGGCCATGTCGGGCACCACGAACGCGGCGTTCTTGGTGACCACGTAGGTGACGCCGCCCAGGATGAACCCGGTGCCCACCGTGGTGATGAACGGGTTGATGTTGACGCCGACCACCAGCACCGCATTGAGCAAGCCGACGAAGAACCCCGCCGCAATGGCCGTGAGGAACGCGTAGGCCGGGTCCACCAAGATGCCGACCCCGGCGGCGACCACCGCGCAGAGTGAGTAGCCCGACGCGATTGAGAGATCGAAGCCGCCGGTCAGGATGACGTAGGTCATGCCCACCGCCATGATCCCGGCCGGCGCCCACTGGGACAACATGTTGAAGATGTTGCCCTGGGAGAGGAACGCGGGATTGCCGATGGAGACGACGATGACGAGGATCACGAAGGCGACGATGATTCCGTAGGTGCGGAAGGCGACGCCGCCATAGCGCCGCAAGAGGCTCGCGCCCCGTTCGGCGCGGCTGAGGGAGGCGGGGTCCTGCGGCGGAGGCGGCGACGAGGGCGGGCCCTCGGTCATGCCGCAGCCTCCCCCTCAACGCCGAAGGTCATGGCGAGGACGCGCTCCAAAGAGAGCTCCCCGCGTTCGAGGATCGCTGCCTGCTGTCCCTTGGCCAGCACCAGCACCCGGTCGGCGAGCTCGACCACCTCCTCAAGCTCCGACGACACCATGACGATTGCCATGCCTTCGTCGGCGAGGCGGCGCATGACGGCGAACATCTCTCCCTTCGCCCCAACATCGATGCCTCGCGTCGGCTCGTCCATCAGAAGGACCCGCGGCCGGCGATGAAGCCACTTGCCGACGACGAGCTTCTGCTGGTTGCCGCCGGAGAGCGTCCCCGTCGGCGCACCCAGCCGGCGCGGATCGAAGGCAAGCGAGGCGGCGATGGTCTCCGCCGCCGCCTTGCGGCGCCCGCTGCGCACGATCGCGCCAGGCGCGAGGCCGCGCATGTCCGTCATCGTGACGTTGACGAAGCCGTTCTGGCTCAGCACCAGCCCCTGACCCTTGCGGTCTTCGGGTGCCAGTGCGATCCCGAGCGCCAGCGCCCGCCCGACGGTGCGCGGCAGGGTCTGCGCGCGGCCGTCGATGGTGAGCGTACCGCTGGCGCCGGGCTGCGTGCCCGCCATCGCGCGCAGGAGCTCGGTCCTGCCGGAGCCCACCAGCCCCGCGATGCCGAAGATTTCGCCGGCATGGAGGACGAACGAGATGTCCTGCAGCTTGCCGGGCACCGTAACGCCGTCTACGCGCAATAGCTCCTCAACTTCGGCGGCGTGACGGCGGGAAGGCGGCGCGCGCAGCTCCGTCCCCAACATGGTGTTGACCAGCTTCTCCTTGTCCCAGGCGCTGACGGCGGCGGTGGCGACCATCTCTCCGTCGCGCAGGACTGAAACGCGGTCGCACAGCCTGAGCACCTCGTCGAGATCATGGGAGATGTAGATTACCGACGCGCGCTCATCCCGGAGCCGCCCCACCGTCTCGTAAAGGCGCTCGCGCTCGTTGGGCCCGAGGGACGCAGTGGGCTCGTCCATGATGAGGATGCGATGGTCGGCCTGAAGCGCCCGCATGATCTCGAGCATCTGCTGGTTCGCCACCGAGAGGTCGCCTGCGCGGGCACCGGCGGGGATGTCGACCCCGAGGCGTGCGCCAAGCTCCCGGAACCGCCGTTCCATGGCGCGGCGTTTGACCATGGGGCCGCGTCGCATGGGGCGGCCGAGAAAGACGTTCGAGGCCGCGGACATGTCCGCGACGACCGTGAGCTCCTGATAGATGGCGGCGACGCCGGCGCGCTGCTGGGCGCGCGGGCCGTGCTGCTCGACCGGTTCGCCGAAAATCTCGACGCTGCCGCTATCTGCGGTATAGGCGCCGGTGAGGACCTTGATGAGCGTCGACTTGCCGGCGCCGTTCTCGCCGACGAGGCCATGGACCTCGCCCTCGTGGAGCACGAAGTCGACGTCCTTCAGCGCCTGGACGCCCGGAAACGCCTTCGAGACCCGCTCGACGCGGATGGCGTCAAGTCCGGCGGACGATGATGTCACGGGCGGGTCGATCCGTGCCTCCACTCGTCATCGCGTCACGACCGGGCTTGTCCCGGTCACGGAAGGGTCGCGGGGGCGGGGCGATCAGTCCCGCCCCCAAAACTGACGCCCTCAGTACTTGGGTTCGGTCATCGTGTCGGCGTTTTCCTTGGTGATGATGATGGTTCCGGGGCCGTCCGCGACCGCCGGCAGGTCTGCCTCGTTGATGTAGCCGTTGATAGGCTCGCCCTCGAGCGCGGCGATCAGTGCAACGGCGGCGTAGTAGGACTCCTCCCAGGGAAGCAGCACCGTCGTCTCGTTGTAGGTGCCGGCCTTCACCTTCGCGATCCCGTCCTTGGTCGCACCGATCGAGTAGATGCGGATATCGGTACCGGGCTTCTTGCCGGCAGCCTCGATCGCCTGCTCGACGCCGCGCGACATGTCGTCCCAGGACGAGAGAATCACCGTGATATCGGGATGCGCGAGCAGGGCGTTCTGTATTTTCTCCAGAGCTACGCGCGGGTCGAAGTTCGCCGGCTGGTCCACGACGATGTCGGCGTTCGGGAACTTCTCCGCACCTTGCTGGATGGCCTTCTCCCAGAAGCCGAACAGGTCGGAGCCGACGAAGCCGCCGACCGCCGCGACCTTGCAGGGCTCGGTGCAGGATGCGAGCGCGTGATCGACGTGCGCGTTGTAGTAGGCCTGCCGCTGCATGGTGACCGTCGCCGCCAGCCCCTCGGAGTAGTCGGCGTCCTCGCACATGGGCAGATCGAGCGAGACGGTGGGCTCGGCGAGCGGCTGCAGATGGCGCTTCCACATCGAGCAGGCGGGCGCGGCCGCGGTCGGCGCGAACAGGTAGCCGTCGAAGCCCTCGGTAATGGCGTTCTGCACCTGCTTGATCTGCGTCGCCGGATTGAAGTTGGCGGCGAAGCGCTTGTATGTGAAGCCGTACTTCTCCGCCGCCGCTTCGAGTCCGGCACGCCGCGCCGAGCAATAGGGGTTCTGGCCGCACTCGCTCAGATAGGCGATCCGGTAGGCCTTCGACGGCGTGATGTTGCGCGCATCGAACTCAAGAATCTTCTTGGCGTTCGCGACGGGGTCGTCCGCCGCCGCGGGAGTGGCGCCAAGCTCCGCGAGCAGTGCGACTCCCATTCCGATCGCGACGGCCGCCGTCAACGGACCCCTCAGCGCCCGACGCAATTTGTGATCCAGCTTCACCATGACATTCCCTCCCTGGTTGAGATGGCCCCGATCGGCCGAGCAGACCCAAGGGCCTCGGGGATTGACCGGGAGCCAACGCACATATTTCCCAACGTACCCCATTCGCCAGCGCCCCGCGAGCGCCGCGACCCAAAGGGACTCTTGAGTCGGCCCGTACGTGCACCTGACGATGGTTGGACCCCGGCCGACACGGATCATAAGGTAGCGGGCGGACGGGAGCGGATGAGTAAGGACGAAGCCCATGGACGGCGTGCGCCTCGCGATCCTGAACAAGCGCTTCGAGGCCATCTGTCGGAAGATGGCCAACACGCTCTTCCGCACGGGCCGCTCCGGCGTTCTCAACACGGCGCGCGACTTCTCCTGCTGCATCGTCACAGCCGACTGCGACCTGCTGGCGACCGCCGAGAGCCTGCCGATCCACGTGCTGAGCGGCCCTGACCTGATGGCGGCCTCGATGGCGGCGTTTCACCCGGCGCTACGGCGCGGCGACGCCTTCCTGCACAACTCGCCGTACCACGGCTGTTCGCACCCGGCAGACCATACGATCCTGGTGCCTGTGATCGACGACGACGGGCGGCACCGATTTACCGTACTCGCCAAGGCGCATCAGGCCGATTGCGGCAACTCCATCGCCACCACCTATCACGGCAGCGCACGCGACGTGTACGAGGAAGGCGCTCTGATCTTCCCGGCGGTGCAGGTGCAGCGCGGTTACGAGACCAACGAGGACATCGTCCGCATGTGCCGCATGCGCATTCGCGTACCGGAGCAGTGGTGGGGCGATTTCCTCGCTATGCTCGGCGCGGCGCGGGTGGGCGAGCGGGAGGTGCTGGCGCTCGCCGACGAGGTCGGCTGGGAGACGCTGGATCGCTTTGCCGCCGAGTGGTTCGACTACAGCGAGCGACGCATGGTGGAGGCGCTCAAAGGGCTGCCCGCCGGCAGCCTCACCGTCGCCAGCACCCACGATCCCATTCCGGGCGCGCCGGAGGGCGTGAGGGTCAATGTCTCCATACGGGTCGACCCGGCCGAGGCGCGGATCGAGGTCGATCTGCGTGACAACGCCGATTCCCTCCCCTTCGGGCTCAACATGAGCGAGGCCTGCGCGCGCACCTCGGCAATGGTGGGCATCTTCAACGCGCTGCCCCATACCGTGCCGCCCAACGCCGGCGCCTTCCGCCGCATCGACGTGAAGCTGAGAAGGGGCTGCGTCGTGGGCATCCCGGAGCATCCGAGCTCATGCTCGGTCGCCACCACCAACGTCGCTGACCACATCGCCAACGGCGTGCAGCGCGCCATCGCCGAGCTCGGCGACGGGCACGGCATGGCCGAGGTCGGCGGCGTGATTCCGCCGAGCTGTGGCGTGATCTCGGGCACGGACCCGCGCAGCGGCGCGCCCTTCGTCAACCAGGTCTTCCTCGGCTTCGGCGCCGGCGCGGCGGCGCCCGAGACCGACGCCTGGATTGCCATCGCCCATGTGGGCAATGCCGGGCTCTGCTACCAGGATTCCATCGAGGTCGACGAGATGGTGTTTCCCATCACCGTGAAGGGCCGCCACTTCATCACCGACAGCAGCGGTGCCGGGCGCCAGCGGGGCGGGGCAGGGGCCTTCGTCGAGTTTGGTCCGGTCGAGCGCTGCCGGCTCGAGGTGGGCTACGTCAGCAACGGCGCGGTCAACCCGGCGAACGGCGCGCGCGGCGGCGGCCCCGGCGCTGTCGCCCGCCAGTACCGCCGTAACCACAACGGCGAGCTTGTGGCCCTCGAAGCTTGCGCCCAGGCGGCCGTGGCGCCGGGCGAGACGATAGTCTCGATCTCGGCCGGGGGCGGCGGTTACGCGGCACCTTGCGCCCGGGAGCCCGAGCGCGTCGCCCACGACGTGCGGGAGAAGTGGGTCTCTCCCGAAGCCGCTCGCGATATCTACCGCGTGGCTCTCGATCCCGCCGGCAACGTCGACGAGGCCGAAACGCGCCGGCTCAGGGCTGCGACCGCAACAGAGTCCAGCGCTCGGGTGCAGACTGCGGCGGAGTGACCTCCACGCTCAGCCGTCGGCCTTGGGGCGTACCTCCTCGGCGAACCCGGTGATGACGTCGAGGGTTTCCTCGAGGGTTTCGCGCAGGACCTGGATCGCGAGATGGCGCACCCCGAGGTCGCGCATCGCCCGGATGTCGCCCGCGATGTCGTCGGCGGAACCCGTGAGCAGCATCCGCTCGCCCGTGTCGGTGATGATCGGCTCCGCGCTGGCGCCGTACCACACGGCCCAGAAGGCGATGTCGATGCTGGCCGGGTCGCGGCCCTCCGCCTCCGCCATGGCGCGCAGATCGTCTAGGCCGGCGGCGAAGCGGCCGATAGTGTCCATCGGGAAGCGCGGGTTGCAGCCGATCGGGAACCAGGCGTCGCCGTAGCGCACGGTCCGCCGCTTGGCCGGCTTGCTCTCGCCGCCGACCCAGATGGGCGGGTGCGGCTTCTGTACCGGTTTGGGGTGGAACAGGATGTTGTCGAACGAGGTGAACTCGCCCTCGTACTTGGGCTTATCGGCGGTCCAGAGCTCCTTGTAGATGCGCAAGTATTCGTCGGTCGCCCGGCCGCGGGCCTCGAAGGGCGGCGCATCCACAGGCGGGAACTCCTCGGCCATCCAGCCGGCGCCGACGCCCACCACCGCACGCCCGCCGGAGAGCAGGTCGATGGTGGAGAGCAGCTTCGCCGTCAGAACCGGTTGCCGGTAGGGGACCACCATCACCGAGGTGAGCAGCCGCATCTTCGTCGTGACGCCCGCGAGATAGGCCATGAGCGCGAGCGGCTCCAGACATTCTCCGGCGAGCAGAGTGGGAAAGGTGAGCTTGCCGTCCGGCGAGTAGGGGTAGGGCGAGTCGATGCCCTTGGGCACCACGATGTGGTCCGGAATCGCGAGGATTCCGTAGCCCAGCTTTTCGCCATGCTGGGCGAGGGTCGCGATGTGCTCCGGCACGGCCAGCGGCCCGCCGTTGGGTACGTTGAAGCCGTATTCCATTCCCCTAATCCCGTCAGGTTTGATGATTGCCGCGACATGGCGGCCCGGAAGGCAGCGACAGCGGTTCTAGCGTCATCCCAAGGGGTGCGGCAAGGATCGATCGCAGCAGCGAGGCGCCGGGAGGTTTAGAGCGCGTCCGTCATTGACGGACGCGCGATAGGCCGCGACTGCGGCCCGCCGCGCTAGCGGCGCCCTCGCGGAGGCGCCGGCCGTAGGCCGGCTGCCGTGAGCGATAAAACGCTAGACGTAGCCGTTGGCCTGGAACCAGCGGAGCGCGTCGGCCAATGCCTGTTCGGCGGGGCGCGCGGTGTAGTCCAGTTCGCGCGCGGCCTTGGCGGACGAGAAGAACATCATCTTGCGCGCCATGCGCAGGCTGTCGCGGGTGCGCCGCGGTTCCCCGCCGGCGACGCGCGCCCTGGCTTCGCCGGCGGCGGCCACCGGCGCGAGCTGCCGGTGGGAGAGCCGGATGCGCGGCGCCGGGCGCCCGGTGAGCCGCGCGAGGCACTCCAGGATTTCACGGAGCGTCATGTCCTCGCCGCCCAGGATGTAGCGCTCCCCCACGGCACCACGCTCCAGCGCCTGCAGATGGC